>JALYHU010000128.1 GCA_030776345.1 Pseudomonadota bacterium
GCCCGGTCATCGAGACGGCTAGGGCGCATGACGCGCTGGCAAGTACCTGGCGTAAGTTCATCTATCCCCCTTTTCGCTGCAAGCGCATTGTTGTATCGCTCAAAAGCACGAGCGGTGCGTCTATAACTCAGACAATAAGTCAGGCAAGCTTGCCGTGCAAGTCTTTTGTCTGAGTTTTCGCCACAGGGCCAATTTGGGTAAACCTTGCGGGTCGCGCGGCCGCGGCACGCCTGCGACGCACCGGTGTTCGGTGTATGATTGCGGCGTCGAGTCTCGACGACTCAATCAAATCAACCGCGTACAGCAAGACCATCAGCAACCCATGACCGGTCGCAAAACCACGTCTGGATCGGCACCCAAGACGCGCGGCAAAGCCTTACGACTGCACGGGACCATCGCCCGTAAGCTCGGCATTCTCATCGTGTCGGGCAAGTACCGGCCGGGCGACTTGCTGGGCGGCGAAATCACGTCCTCCGAGCAGCTGGCCGTGTCCCGGACCGCCTATCGGGAAGCGGTGCGCATCCTGGCGGCCAAGGGCCTCGTCGATGCGCGCCCGAAGGTGGGAACGCGCGTCAATCCCCAGTCGACGTGGCATTTGCTCGATCCCGATGTGCTCGATTGGACTTTCGAATCCGAGCCTGATTTGGTGCTCCTGGACAGCTTGTTCGAGCTGCGCAACGTGGTGGAGTCCGCGGCGGCGGGCATGGCCGCGCAGCGGCGTTCGTCTGCCCATCTGCAGGCCATGCGCAATGCCCTGGAAGGCATGTCAAGTCACACGCTCGCGACCGAGACCGGACGCCAGGCGGATCTCGAGTTTCACACCACGCTGCTGCTGGCGACGGGCAACCCCTTCATCATTTCGTTGGCCAACGGCGTGCGGGCTGCCATCCGCACCACCACGATCTACAAGCAACGTAAACAGCCGCTGCGCCGCGATCCTTTGCCCGATCACTTGCGCGTCTTCGAAGCGATCGCCGCCAAGGAATCCGCCAAGGCGCAGGAAGCCATGAGCGCGCTGATTCAACTGGCGCGGATCGACACCCCTACCTCGAAGGCGTCGGTCCGCAAGAAGACTCGCTGACCCTGCGCTACAGTCCGGTGGCTGACATTTTGTCTGAGTTAATTTAGGATGCTCGCCATGTCATTGACGGGCAGGCTCATCATCGGGTTCGAACGCGTGTCCACCACCGAGACCTTTCGCGCGGTGGATCCGGCCGAGGGCGGGCCCTTGCCTGGGGAATTTTCCGTGGCAGGCCGCGCCGAGGTAGATCGCGCCTGCGCGTTGGCGGCTTCCTCGTTCGATGCGTTGCGCCAATCCAGTCTGAATCTGCGAGCCTCATTTCTCGACAGCTGCGCGGCCAACCTGTTGGCGCTGGGCGATGAATTGCTGCTGCGAGCCGCCGAGGAAACCGGCCTGCCCCGCGCGCGCCTGGAAGGCGAGCGCGCCCGCACCGCGGGCCAACTGCGCTTGTTCGCCGCCGAGGTGCGGCGCGGCGACTGGCTCACCTTGCGCATCGATCCCGCACAGCCCGAGCGCAAGCCGCTGCCGCGCGCGGACTTGAGAATGCGCAAGGTCCCCCTGGGCCCCGTGGCCGTGTTTGGCGCCAGCAATTTCCCCCTGGCTTTTTCCGCGGCCGGGGGCGATGTGGCGGCGGCGTTGGCGGCCGGCTGTCCCGTGATCGTCAAAGCCCATCCCTCCCACCCCGGCACCTCGGAGCTCGCTGCGACTGCCGTCAGCGAGGCGGCCCGGGAATGCGGTTTGCCCGGCGGCACGTACTCGCATTTGAGCGGACCATCCAATGATTTGGGCCGGGCGCTGGTGACGCACCCGGCGATCAAAGCCGTGGGCTTCACGGGCTCGCGGGCCGGCGGCCTGGCCTTGTTGAGGCTCGCCGCCGGCCGGGCGGAACCCATTCCTGTGTACGCCGAGATGAGCAGCGTCAATCCCGTGATCATTTTGCCGGGGGCCTTGCGTGCACGCGCGCAGGCCATTGCCGCCGGATTCGTCAAGTCGCTGACGCTGGGTGCAGGGCAATTTTGCACCAATCCCGGCCTGGTGCTGGCAATAGCCGGCCCCGAGCTCGATCGATTCACGGGCGCCGCGGCCGCTGCGCTGTCGAAGTCCGCGCCCGACCAAATGCTCTCGCCCGGTATCAGCGCCAACTATCGGCGCGGCGTGGAACGCTTGGAGCAGCATGCAAGAGTCTCCCAAATTGCGCGCGGCGTGGCGGGCAAGGGCTGCGAGGCGCGGGGTGCGCTGTTCGAAGTACCGGCGCGGGAATTCATTGCGAGCTTGGACTTGAGCGAGGAAGTGTTCGGCCCCAGTTCGCTGCTGGTGGTGTGCGACGGTGTCCCAGAACTTCGCGCCGTCGTCGACGCACTGTCCGGGCAGCTCACGGCCACCTTGCAGCTGGACGACACCGACCATGCTGCCGCCGCTGAACTGCTGCCGGTGCTGGAAACCAAAGTCGGACGCATTGTGGTCAACGGGTGGCCGACGGGCGTGGAGGTCTGTCACGCGATGGTGCATGGTGGCCCTTTCCCGGCAACCTCGGATTCGCGCACCACCTCGGTGGGCACTTTGGCGATCGAACGCTTCCTGCGCCCGGTGTGCTATCAGGATATGCCGCACGAGCTCCTGCCGCCTGAGCTGCGGGATGCGGCCCGCACGTTCCGAAGACTGGTCGATGGCGAGCCCGAGGTGTCACCGTGACCTTACGACTGATTCAATTGCGCGCGGCCAACGGCGATGTGCTGGTCGCGGCGTCTGCCGATGGCCGCACGCGCCGCATACGCGGCGCGGACTCCACGTTGGGCCTGGCCCATGAAGCCATCGAGTCTGGCGCATCGCTTTCGACCGTGGTGAATACGCACGGATTCGACGAGGAAATCGATCTCGCTGCGGCGCTCGAACAACGCCGTATTCTCCCGCCCATCGCCCATCAGGACCCGGCGCGGGTGTGGCTTACGGGCACCGGGCTCACGCATTTGGGTTCGGCCGACGCGCGCGACCGTATGCACGCCAAAGCCCACTCGGCCGACGCCAGCGATTCCATGAGGATGTTCCGCATGGGACTGGAAGGCGGCAAGGCTGCAGGCGGCGGCCCCGGCGTGCAGCCGGAATGGTTCTACAAGGGCGACGGGCGCAGCATCGTCGCGCCGGAAGCGCCGCTTACCTCGCCGCAATTCGCACTGGACGGAGGCGAGGAGCCGGAACTGGCGGGCATTTATGTCATCGCCCAAGACGGCACCCCATTTCGCCTGGGCTTTTGCCTCGCCAATGAATTCTCCGACCACATCATGGAGAGAATGAATTACTTGTATCTGGCCCACTCGAAATTGCGGCCGGCCTCCATCGGTCCGGAATTGCTGTTGGGCGAATTGCCGGCCGACATTCGCGGCAGTGCGAGGGTGCGCCGGGGCACAGAGACGATTTGGGAAAAGCCGTTCCTGACGGGCGAAAACAACATGTCCCACTACGTGCGCAATCTCGAACACCATCACTTCAAATACAGCCTCTTTCGCCGGCCGGGCGATGTGCATGTGCATTTTTTTGGCACCGCCACGCTGTCATTCTCGGACGGCATCAAGCCGCAGGACGGCGATGTGTTTGAAATCGAGGCGGCGCCGTTTGGCCTGCCATTGCGCAATCCGCTGCAAACCGCGGCGGCGGCGGAGGTGACGGTGCGCGTTCTCTAGCAAGATGGATCCGGCCAAATGAGCAGCGTGGCGCCGCCTGCCTCCGTGTTCAACGGCGCAGACTGGATGGTGGTCGCCGTGTTCATCGCGGCCATGCTGGCGATCACCTTGTACGCCATGCGCACCGAGGCGCAGTCGGGCAAGGATTATTTTCTGTCGGGCCGCGACAGCAATTGGCTGCAAATCGGCACCTCGATCTTCTCGTCCAATATCGGATCCGAGCATTTGGTGGGACTGGCGGGCGCCGGCTTTGCTTCGGGAATGGCGATGGCCCACTGGGAGATCCAGTCCTGGCTGATCTTGGTGCTGGGGTGGGTGTTCGTGCCGCTGTATGACCGTATCCGGGTATTCACCATGCCCGAGTACCTGGAGCTGCGGTTCAGCCGCGCCTCGCGCAATGTGCTCGGTCTCCTGACCATCGCCAGCTTGGTGCTCACCAAAATAGCAGTGACCATTTATGCTGGGGACGTGGTGGTGCGGACCCTACTCGGCATCGATCACGTGACGTTGCTGGGTGTGGACGTGGACATCTTTTGGGTGATCGCCTTGTCGCTCGCCTTCACGACCGGCTTGTACACGGCACTCGGTGGTCTGCGGGTCATCATGTACACCGCGGTGCTGCAGGCGCCGGTGCTGATCGTGGGGTCGCTCTGTATTTTGTACGCAGGCTTGAGCGCTTTGGGATCGGGCAGCTTGATCGACGGCTGGCACGCCACCGTGGCAGCGGCCGGCGCGAAGATTCATCTCATCCGGCCTCTCACGGATCCGGACTGGTCGTGGGCGGCGGTGTTGCCCGGCTCGGCCATCATCGGCTTCTGGTACTGGTGCACCGACCAATACATCGTGCAACGCGTACTGGCGGGAAGAAACCAGCAGCACGCGCGGCGCGGCACCATTCTGGCGGCATTCTTGAAACTGACCCCGGTGTTCATTTTCCTGGTGCCGGGTATGATCGCCTTTGCGTTGACGCAGGCCCCCGCACAGCATTTCTCCACGAGCGGCGATGCGGCCTACACCTCGCTGGTGGCGCAGATACTGCCGCATGGACTGCGCGGCATGGTGGCCTGCTCCATGATCGTGGCGCTGATGGCCTCGTTGGCGTCGAAATTCAATGCCTCCGCCACGCTGTTCACCATGGATTTCTTCCGCGAGTGGTATCCGAACGCCTCGCCCCGCAGCGAGGTCGTCGTGGGGCGCATTGCGACCGCCGCGGTGGTGGTGCTGGGCATCTGCTGGGTATTGGTGATCAAGAGCCTGCACTCGGATCTGTACGTCTATCTGCAAAGCGTGCAAGCCTATATGTCGCCCGCTATCGCGGTGCTGTTCGTCTGCGGCGTTTTTTGGAAGCGTGCCACCGCGCCCGCGGCTTTCTGCGCGTTTGTCATTGGGTTGCTCGGCGGAATGGGGCGGTTCGCGGCAGACTTGATCATGCGGCACGATGGCGCGGCGGTGTCCGCGCTCAAGCAGCAGCTCTACCAGGGCGTCGTCACGGCCGATCAGTTCGATGGCGCGATCGCGCCCATCAAAGTCCGCCACCCGTGGGTGTTCGAATTCTGGAACGTGAACTGGTTGTATTATGCCCAGTTTCTCGTGGTGCTTACCGCCGCGGTGCTGGTGGTGGTGAGTCTCGCCACCCGCCCCCCCGACGCATCGGTGGCTCGCTACACGTGGTACGGGGCGACCGCCGCCGAGAAAGCCGCCACGCGCAGCAGCTGGAGCGCACGCGATGTGGTGCTGAGCGCGGTCGTCCTGTGCGCGGTGGCGGTTTTCTATATCGCCTTCTGGTAAAACAGGCGTCTACGCCGGAGCAGGAATCAATTCCGTGGGAACCGTATTTCCTCGTCTTTTCGAGCCGCTGCGGATTCGCGGCTGTACGCTCAAGAACCGCATCATGTCGACGGGGCATGACACCACGCTGCCCGTCGACGGTACTGTCAATGAAGCTCTCGTCGCCTATCAGGAGGCGCGGGCGCGCGGCGGAGCGGGCCTCATCATTCTGCAGGTATCGGGCGTCCACGAGACCGCCCGCTATACCAATCACGTTTTGATGGCGACGGACGATTCGGTCATCCCCGGCTATCGGCGCGCAGCCGAGGCCGTCCATCGCCACGGCACGGCGCTGTTCGCGCAACTATTTCACCCCGGGCGCGAGATTGCCGAAGCGGACGGCGGGCTGTTGAGCGTGGCGTATGCGCCGTCTGCCGTGCCGAACGAACGTTTTCACGTGATGCCGCGTCCGCTCAAACTGCCGATGATCCGTGCGATCGTCAACGGCTATGGCGACGCGGCCCGGCGCATGCAAGCGGCGGGTTTGGATGGCGTCGAGATCGTCGCCAGCCATGGTTATTTGCCGTCGCAATTCCTGAACCCGCGCGTAAATCTACGAGACGATGGGTACGGCGGTGATCTCGAGGGGCGCTTGAGCTTCCTGCGCGAGGTGATCGCCGATATCCGCGGCAAGGTGGATGACACTTTCGTCGTGGGACTGCGCATCTCGGGATCCGAAGCGGATGAGCAGGGCCTATCGCAAGAAGAAAGCCTGCAATCGATCCTGCGTGTCGCCGACAGCATCGATTACGTCAACGTGACCTTGGGTACGTCGGCCAGCTTGGGCGGTGCCATCCACATCGTCCCGCCGATGACCTCGCAGACCGCGTACGTGGCCCCGTACGCCGGCACTATCAAACAACGCGTGAACCTACCGGTTTTCGTGGCGGGCCGCATCAACCAGCCGCAGGATGCCGAGGCCATCCTCGTGTCGCGGCAGGCGGACGTATGCGGCATGACGCGTGCGCTGATTTGCGATCCCGAGTTGCCTAACAAGACCCTGCGCGGTGCCACCGGCGAGATCCGCGCGTGCATTGCTTGCAACCAGGCGTGCATAGGCCATTTTCACAAGGGCTATCCCATTTCGTGCATCCAGAACCCCGTGAGCGGGCGTGAGCTGCGCTACGGAACCCTGGCGCCTGCCAAGGTCCCACGCGACATCGTGGTAGTGGGCGGCGGCCCGGCCGGCATGAAGGCTGCCCTAACGGCCGCTCAGCGCGGCCATCGCGTGACCTTGTTCGAGGCGCAGCGGCGCCTGGGCGGCCAAGCGCTGCTCGCGCAATTGCTGCCCGGTCGCGCGGAATTCGGCGGACTGGTGACGAATCTGCTGCAGGAACTATCGACCGCCGGCGTGAAGATATGCACCGGGTCGATCATCGATCGGGCAGCCATCCTGCAGCAGTCGCCCGATGCGGTGGTACTGGCCACTGGCGCAATACCTTACCGGCCTGACTTCGCGAGCGAGGGTGCGCTGCAGATCCTCGATGCGTGGCAGATACTGACTGAGTCGGCGGAGCCTGGGCATTCGGTCGTCGTCATCGACTGGCGAGCCGATTGGATCGGAATCGGAATCGCGCAGCGGCTGGCGCAAAGCGGATGCTCGGTTCGGCTGGCGGTGAGCGGCATTGCGGCGGGGGAAACCCTGCCACTGTATGTGCGCGATGCGGCCGCCGCGGAGCTGCACACCCTCGGCGTAACCGTGCTCCCCTACATGCGCCTCTACGGCAGTGACTCGGACAGCGTGTTCCTGCAGCACATCACGAGCGGCGAGGCCGTCGTGCTCGGTTCGGTGGATACGCTGGTGCTCTGCACGGGGCACGCGCCCGTCACGGGACTTGCCGACGCGATCGAAGACCTCGACTTGGACATGTCGATCATCGGTGATGCAGCGTCGCCGCGCACCGCGGAAGAGGCGGTGTACGAGGGATTTCGAGTGGGCAGCGAGCTTTAGAGAGCCCGGCATTGCTGTCGGACGCTGCCCCTTGCCACACTGGGCGACGAGCAAATGGTCCGACAGCAACTCCGGGCAAGGCGTCAGTCGGCTTTCACGCCCTCGACTTGAATGCGCAGCACCACGTCTTGCTTGAACCCAAACTGCTGACCGAAGTTGACGCCGAAGTCGGCACGGCTGAACGTGCCGCTCGCGTCGGCGCCGCACACTTCCTTCTTGATCATGGGATTCTGCATGCACTTGAAGGAGTTGATCTTCAAGTCGACCGGCTTCGTCACGCCGTGCAGCGTCAGCTTGCCGGTAACGGTGCTCGGCGCGCCATTGCTGAAGCCGCCCAGCGTTCCCTCGTAGGTGGCCGTGGGGAATTTAGCGGCGTCGAGAATTTCGGGGCCGATCACATGCTCGTTCAGCTTGTCCTGCGCCATATCGATGCTCGCCGTGTCGATCACGACACTGACGGTGCCCGTCTTGGCGGCCTGATCCAGGGTGACCTTGCCGGTGGTCTTCTTGAAGATTCCGCGCCATACGGACAGACCGCCGAAGTGATCGGTTTCAATACTCGGATGCGTGTGGTCGGGCTCGATGTTGTAGATGGTGGGGGCAGCGTGTGCCGCAGTGGCTATTCCCAGAACGGCAAGAATCGCAAAACTCAGCCTCATGTCAGCTCCTCGGATGGTTGAACAAAGCAAACCGACAGAATAAGCGCGGACAGATTCCTCGAATAGATGGAATGATTGGTATTGTCTCGTCCAAAAAACGTAGCAATCCGCCGAAAACCTCTTCCGGCGGCTCATAGGGCGGTCATTTCCTCGAGTAAAGTTTTCTCGCCGTACACTTTGTCCAAGGCCTCGCGAATGATGCCGGCATGCAATGCCACGGCTCGATTTTTCGCTGGGTCGAACCAATAGGCGCCCGAAATGGAATGGATATTGCCGTCGAACATGAGGCCGACGATGCGGCCTTGTGCATCGATCAGCGGGCTGCCCGAATTGCCGCCGACGATATCGCTGCTGGTGGAGATGCAAAAGGGCGTGTGCATGTCGAGCCCACTCTTGGCCGTCAGCCAGCTTTGGGGAATCCTGAACGGCGATGCCCCGGTCGCTCGTTCGAAGGCGCGATCCAGGTAGGTGAAGGGTTCCACCGGTGTGCCGTTCTCGATCCACCCTTGCACCGTGCCGTAGTTCAGGCGCAGCGTGAACGTCGCATCCGGGTACACCTGAGTTCCGTAGGCCTTGAATCGTTCGGCGGCAATCCGTTCGGACGCTGCCGCCATCGGCGCTTCGACTTCGTCCTCGTACTGCTTGCGGATCGAACGCGAATCGCCATCTATCGAGCGGGCGAGTTCGATCATGGGATCGTGCGACGCCTCGATGGCGGCCCTACCGCCTTCCCAGAGTTGCTTGCGAACCGCAGGGTCATCGAGTTTCGTCTCCGCGACGAGGCGTGTGGCCAGCGTGTCGGGCGAATCCTTCAGGAGCAATGTACGCACCAGGGGATAGTCCGGTCCAAGCCATTCTCGCATGCGTTGCAAAGAGAATGAGAGCGTCAACACTTCGACTTCGGCATAGACGGGGACCCGAGCGTAGAGCTGCTGCTCGATACGCGGCAGGGCTACGTCGGTATATTCACGCAGCCGCGCGGTGTTGGGTTTCGCCCGCTCGTCGGCACCGCGTACCAGCAAGCGCGCGTAGCGGAACAGTATGCTGTTGAATCCCACCGCGCCTTCGATGAAGGTATGCGGCAAATACAATGCGCGTTCGCGCGAAGAAGCCGTCTCGATCGTGGTCCAGGGATCTACGCCGGAAATCGCCGCACGGGCGCGCAAGGCCTTTTCCTCCTCGCTCTTGCGTCCCATCAGCGCATCGTCGTGCAATGCATCGAGCAGCTTGCGGCGAACCTTGAGACCATTCTCGAGGTTATTGAGCGGGGCCTCGACCAGCTGCTCGTCGGCAGGCGCCATCCGGCCGAATTGAATGTACCGGCCGCGCAGTTCCGCGGCGCGCAACAGCGACGTCGGCAGCGAGAGGTCGCGCTCGAATTCCAGTTGAGCGCGGGTTTGCAGCCGCTGCGTGGCGCCGGGATGCCCGGCTACGAACACCAATTCGTTGGCTTTGGGTCCCGCGAAATTGATCTGCAGATGATTCGGTGTCTTCGCGGGTTTGCCATGCTCGTACGCCCGCAGCATGGAGAAGTCGAGCGACCAGCGCGGGAATTGAAAATTATCGGGATCGCCGCCGAACGCGGCAATATCGGCCTCCGGAGCAAAGACCAAGCGCACATCCACGTAGCGTTTATATTTATAGATATAGTACTGCCCGCCCTCGTACAAGGTGACGGCCTGGCACTTGAGCTTGCCGGATTTAGCCTTTGCGCTCGCTTGTTCGCACGACTGTTCGAGTTCCGTCAGCACTTTCTTGCGCATCTGGTTGGCCGCTCTGTCGTCGAGACCGGCCAGGGATTTGGCCACCGTCGATGTCACGTTTTCCATGCTGACCAGCACGTCGGCGAGTTGCGTGGAGCAGCGCCGTTCGTCGGTCCGCTTCGCCGTGGCAAAGCCGCGATCGAGCAGGCTGTTGTCCTTCGAAGAAAGTTCGGCCAGGCAGGATTCGACGCAGTGATGATTGGTGAGGATCAAGCCTTCGGGGGAAACGAACGATGCCGTACAGTTCGTCAGGCGAATCGTCGAAAGGCGAACATGATCCAACCAGGCCGGCGTTACCTCGGTTCCGTAGGATTTCTCCACGGTGGCTGCCGGAAAATTATCGAATGTCCACATACCTTCTTCGGCGAACGACGGGACGGACCCCGTGAGCGCCACGATCGACGCAAATAATACAATCGTTCTCATGCCAGCCTCGTAAATCTTGGTGGTTTGCCATGCGAGTAAACTCGGCAATTCTACGTGAAAACGAAATGTCGGCGGCAATCCTATGTGGCCGCCGGGACGGCGCTTCTCCGGGGGATCCGCTACAATCCCCGGAACCCCTCATCACCCGAGTGAGCAGCCAAGTCAATTGAACGCAGAAACAAGTGCCGCGTATTCGCCGTTCAGTGGTGTTCAGCGTGCTCATCGCCCGCCGCTTGCGCGGTAACTGAGACAGGCGCGTGAAGGCAATCCCCACGGATGTCGACTTCATGCATCGCGCGCTGGAATTGGCGCGGCGTGCGGAGGAGAGTCAAGAGGTTCCGGTGGGTGCGATCGTGGTGCAAGAGGGTCGGATCGTGGGGGAAGGCTGCAACCGTCCGATCGCGGATATGGATCCAACGTCGCACGCTGAGATCGTGGCGCTGCGCGCCGCCGCCACACGGGGTCGCAACTATAGGCTCAGCGGCTCGACCCTGTACGTGACGCTGGAACCATGCGCCATGTGCATCGGTGCCGCGCTGAATGCGCGCGTTGGGCGGGTGGTGTTCGGCGCGTGGGATGCCAAGGCGGGTGCCTGCGGGAGCGTGTTCGACTTGCCGCGGGAACCGAAATTGACGCATAGAATCGACGTATTCGGCGGAGTGTGCAGCGAGCAATGCAGCGACTTGCTGCAGCGCTTCTTCGCCGCACGGCGGAGTCGGCTGCCCTAGTTGAGCGTTACTGCTCCGGTGCTGCCCCAAGCCCATTCGAGCATGTCGCGATAGTCACGCACGTTGTCGACGTAGCGAACGGGTTCCCACCCCCGTGCATAGCCGTTCTCGGTCTGGGTATACCAAGCCTCTTGCTCGAGCAGCGGCAGAAACTTACGCACGTCTTGCCAGGAGTCCGGATCGCGCCCGGCCTTTTGGGCGAGCACCCGCGCATCCTCGAGATGTCCGTAGCCGATGTTGTACGCAGCCAGAGCGAACCACGTCCTGTCTGGCTCGGGTATGCGAGCGGGAATCTTTGCGTAGACCTGCCCGAAGTAGCGCGCGCCTCCGAAAATGCTCTGTCGCGGATCGGCCGGATTGGTCACTTTCGTCGCCGTCGCCGTGTCGACGGTCAACTGCATTAGACCCTTGGCGCCCGCGGGCGAGGATGCGCCCGGATTCCATTTCGATTCCTGGTAGCCGATGGCGGCGAGCAAGCGCCAGTCTTGGCTGCTTTGCTCCGCAGCCTCTTCGAACCATTTCTTGTAGAGGGGTAGACGTTTCTGCAGATCCCGCATGAAGCCGGGCGCGGCGACGAACTCCAAATCCTCCGAGCGACCGTAATAGCGCTTGACGATGCCGGCGAGCTCACCGTCGGACTTCATGCGCGAGAAATAACCCCCTACCTCGCGTAGAAAATCGCGATCGCGCGCGCCGGCGGCCCACGCCAAGGATTGGTTGCCGGGAAAATCGAACGCGATGCGCAGGTCCGGATGCGCGTCGTGTGCAAGCGCAAACTCGGTGGAGTCAGCGATGGTGTAATCGATGCTGCCATCGGCCACTCCGTCCAGTAGTGTCTGCGAATCGGTGCTGGCATTTTCGATCCATGTCAGACTCGGCAGAGAATCACGGGCTGCACGAAGGTTTTTCGCGTGGGAGCTGCCCGCCGCGATCTCCAAGTCGCCGTTGCCGATCTGCGCCAGTGAAGCCGGCCGAAGTGCGCCGCGCCGATACACCAGATGTTCTCTGACGCGCTGGTAAACCGGGCCGAACTCTATACCGGCGATGGGCTTCGCGGGCACTTTCAGTGCCGCCGCGGCCAGGTGGGCCCGGCCCGAAGCCAGAGCCGCATAGATTTCGGCGTAGCTGTGTACCGGAGTGATCCTGAGCGTCACGCCCAATTCTTCCGCGAAGCGGCGCGCCAGGTCGTATTCCGGACCTTCCGGCAAATCGTAGACGTCTCGATAAAATGCCAACGGGCTTTCGCGGGTAACGACACGTAATTCGCCCAGCTTCTTGATCTGCGCGATCACGCTCGGCAGCGGCGCGCAGGTGGCTAGTGTCAGCACGGCCGCCACCGCAGCGCTGATTTTGGACCACCGTGTCCAGGATCTTGAAATGTTAAAGTTATGCACGGTCATAAGCTTCACCGGCTCCGGGCGCCCTCTGAACATGAGGCGGGCTCGTTACCGATGCGCTAGAATAAACGTTTATTGGCCTGAGCGAACTCTTGACAAATGCGTTTTTAACCCGGCCGCCTATCGCGTCACACAAGCCAAAGGCTTAAGTTAACGCTATAGAAAATAAGTTAACGGAGAGGTACCGAAGTGGTCATAACGGCGCCGACTCGAAATCGGATGGTCGGGTAATTCCGGCACGTGGGTTCGAATCCCACCCTCTCCGCCAGTCGTGACATCAATTCTCGTGGGCCTGGACAAGTCACATGTGACAGCCACGAAGCGGGGATAACGCCCGAAGGGCGGCCCCGAAGGGGCGCGGAGCGGAGCGACGAGTAATCCCACCCTCTCCGCCATCGGTAAAAATAAATGCAGCATCGAAATGCTGGGCTCCGCCACCTCGGCACACTCTGCACGTGAGTTTGGGTTAAACGTTGCTCAAGACGCAGTCGTGATGAGTTTCGATGTAACAGCAGGATCAACGGACAACCCGCAACGCTTGACGGCTTCTATCGCGTCGCTGAGCGATGGCAGCAATCCGCTTTCTGCAGCCGCTAACAACACACCCAATGTGCCGGTAATCGGAACTTGAAGGGCTCTTGCAGCCCGCCTCGCAGCCTTGTCGTCTAAGACTGCTATCGTGCCGGGATTACGGTGGGCGTATTCCAGGACTTCGGATTCCCCCTGACCCAGCCGCCAAATAGCAATAGGTGAAAGCGCGGGTGTCAGGTCAACGACGGAAAGCCAGCTGGGCTGCCCGAGAAACTGAACCGCGGGGTCCTCGGGCGGTCCGGGTAACCCGCCCTAGCCAAGATGATTAGAGGCGATGCATTGAGCACCGCCGGTTTCACGGTTGAAGCAATAGCCGCGCGCCCGTTAACGCCTCGTCCACACTCTCTTGCATGGGGGAGACTTGGAGGCGCGAAAGCACGGAAACGAATTCGCTGCGACTCACACCGGCGATTTGCGCCGCCACTTCTTGGCTGACGCGACCGACCTCATACCACTTCGCAGCGGCGGCGGCACGCAATTCAGTTGACAATTCAGCTGATTCGCGGTCCAGGCCAGCGAAGGTTTCGTCCGGGAGATCTATTTCTACGCGCTTCATATAGTCAGGCTAGCCACCCTGATGGAAGATCGCAAGTCGAACTCTCCGGACAACATGCTAGGCGGGCACGTTTATTGCGCCGGATGCTATCAGCTTTCAGGGCAGCGGAGACCAGGGCGACAGGGCGACGATCAAGTTTTGCGCTCGCTAGAAATATTTCGCGAGTGAGGTATTTATGCCAGGCGTGGCGCGTCCCGGATTCGAACGATTGTTGTCGAGTGTCTGTCGCGGCGAGATTGGGGGCGTCCTATCGATCGAAGCGTCGCGGTTGGCGCGGAACGGTCGAGACTGGCATACGTTGCTCGAGTCTTGTGCGTTGGTGAACACGCTCATCATCGACACTGATGGGGTCTACGATCCGCGCCTGTCAAAAGACCGACTGCTGCTCGGGATGAAGGGAACGATGAGCGAGATGGAGCTATCCTTGTTGCGCCAACGTAGCTGCGCCGAGGGCAACGGCTTTACGGCGTGCGGTAAGCTTAGGCCAGAAGTCTAACCCCATCGAGTTGCAAGGACCGCGTAGATGCCATTGGATAAATCTGTCCCGCTTATACGATGCGGCGACGAGCAGTTCGGCAACAGTTCTTCGATTCGACCGGTAGGTTGAGTCAGCGAGGGCTCAAATACGTCCTTGAAGTTGTCGTTCGCCATCGGAGTACCAGTCGATGGGCGGGAATAGACGAAGCTTTGTATCTTTCCAAAAATTATCGTTAAGCAAGGAAGCACCATTCGTGGAAGAAGATGCCATCGAATGTAAGACCATTCGTCATTTGAGCTGGCGACTATTGCCCTTTCTTTTCGTACTGTACATTTTTAGTTATCTCACCGAGCGCATGGGCAATATTGCCGGCGTTATTCCAAGACAGCATTTCGAGAGCGTGCCCACACCATCGAACCAAGACCATGTACAGGCGCAGGATATCCAGCTTTGATAGCTGGGTGTTGCGGCTCGTTAGGTATGCGAGCGTCTCGGATAAATTGAAGGGCTAAACGGGTATCCTTCGCGTGATTCGCCGATGCCAACCGCCCTTGCCGTTCACGATCTTGTTGATGATCCATGACGCAGCCGAGCCGCACACGAAAACTTTCAGTGGCCCGTTCTATACGCCGACCGTGTTCCAAAATTCTTAAAATCGTCCAGAAAGCCGGAGCGACGGGCATCAACCAGGGGGCCTCGTCAAAAAAAGCGTGATCTGCAATGCCCTGATGGAATGCGTTCGACAGATTGTCCCTGAAGTGCCTGAGCCTTAGCGCGCCGTGCGGGCGGCATGGATCTTTTCCCGCTCGATTGCGCGGCCGACGAACTTGGTCATAGTAAGCCCGTTTATCTGGCCAAACCTGTATTCTGGCCCTGCCGTGACGTATGGCGGAATCGGTGGTGTTATGATTTCGCTAGCTCACTTGGTGAGATTGCGCGACAACGCATAGGGTCGAGGTACCGGCCGTGAAAGGGATAGCAATCGGTGCACCAAGATCGCGCGCAGCGATGTACTGGAGCGGTTGTGAGCTCTAGTTTTGCAAGTGACCGGCTTCCTGGCGAGCTGGTAGGTCCGTACCGTTTGATTCGGCTGCTCGGCGAAGGCGGCATGGCCGAGGTATGGCTGGCGCAACGCGCCGACGGGTCCATTAGGCGCGAGGTGGCCTTGAAGCTTCCGATGCTAAGGCGCGACCGTGAGGACCTCTCCAGCCGCTTTTCACGCGAGCGCGACATCCTGGCGGCGCTCGAACACCCGCACATCGCCAGGCTGTACGACGCCGGGGTCAGCCCCGATGGGCTGCCTTACCTGGCGATGGAATATGTGCGGGGCGAGAGGCTGACGGCCTGGTGCGATACCCATCGTCTAGGGGTGAATGAGCGCCTGAAGCTCGTTCTGCAAGTGCTGGATGCATTGCAATATGCCCACGCGCACCATGTGATTCACCGCGACATCAAACCCTCGAATATTCTGGTGAACGAGGCCGGGCACGTGCAGCTCTTGGACTTCGGGGTGGCCAAGTTGCTGGAGCAGCATGAGCAGCAGACCGACCTCACCATCGTCTATGGTCGTGCCATGACGCCGGAGTACGCGAGTCCGGAGTTGGCGCGCGGCGATACGGTCGAACCGGCGAGCGACGTGTATTCGCTCGGTGTGTTGCTGTACGAGCTGTTGACCGGCTGCCTGCCCTACGGAATCAAGGCAACCCGCTCGGCGGCACTGCTCGAACAAGCGATCATCGCCGCCGAAGTGGCGAAGCCCAGCGCGCATCTGGCCTCCGACGCCGATGCCGCACGGTCTACGACGCAAGACAAGCTGAAGCGGCAGCTGCGCGGGGACCTCGATGCGATCGTTCTGAAGGCGCTGGCGAAGGGGCCCTCCGATCGATATGGCAGCGCTGCTGCACTCGCGGGCGATTTGCATCGCTACTTGAGTGGACAACCGGTCAAGGCGCGACCCGATCGCTTCACTTATCGCTTCGGCAAGCTGGTGCGGCGGCGGCGTGCCGACTCGGCGGCAGGCATCGCGGCCGCCACTTTGGCGGTTGTGGCGGTCGCCTATGCGCTGATTCGGTCGGCGCCCCCGGCGCCGGTTGCGGCGTCGTCCACTGCCTCCACAGGCAGTGTCGTAGCCGTCGTTGCCCAGCAGGACAAGTCGATCGCGGTTCTGCCGTTTGTCGACATGAGCGAGAAGAAGGACCAGGAGTACTTCTCGGACGGCCTGTCGGAGGAACTGATCAATCACCTGTCGCGGAGCCCGGGTCTCAAGGTCATCGCGCGCACCTCATCGTTTCAGTTCAAGGGCAGGAACGAAGACGTGCGCTCGATCGCCAGCAGGCTCGGAGTCGCGCATCTTTTGGAAGGCAGTGTCCGCCAGGCCGGGCAAGAGTTGCGTATCACCACGCAGCTCATCCGGGCCTCCGACGGTGTGCAATTGTGGTCACGGACCTACGATCGGAACCTCGTCGACATATTCAAGGTACAGGACGAGATTTCAGAGAGAGTGGCAAAAGCACTCAACGCGACTCTCGCCATCACTGGCCAGCCGATTGGGCAGGGATCCGATGTAAAGGCTTACAACCTTGTGTTGGAGGGCAATTACTTCAAGGCGCGAAGGACTCTAGGCGATGTCGAAAAAGCGGCCCAACTCTATCGACAAGCGATCGACATCGATCCGGACTATGCGCTGGCGTGGGCACGCCTCGCGAGTGCTTACTTGAGTGCGGAAATACTGCAAGGACCGCCATCGGAGGAGCAGAACCGGCGAGTTCTCGATGCACTGGACCGGGCCATGCGGCTCGACCCCAATCTCGCCTGGGCATATTACACGCGGGCCGGATTCGAGATGAGCATTGCGTGGAATTGGGCGGCTTCCAAGGCGGATACGGAGCGTGTGCGCGAAATCGACCCCCGATTTGATTTGCTGCCGAGCGCTTTCGGTGACCTCGCACTCGCGTTTGGCGAGGTCAACAGGGCCGTTGAGTTATACGAAGATGACCTCGCGCGAAATCCGCTCGACCCGAACGCGCTGGATTCTCTCAGCGCGGCGCTGTGCGCCGCCGAACGCCTGCAGCAATGCCTGCAGACCCGGCTAAGCCTATTGCAGTTGCATCCAGAGTTCGACGGAGTCAATAGCTCCGTAGGCCTTGCTCGCCTGTACCTGGGTCAATTTGCCGAAGCGCTGCAAGTCATGCGCAGAGAACCCAATGATGGCTACAGGCTGGGCGGCCTCGCGCTGGTATACTGGGCGACGGGACGACACAGAGAGTCCGATGCTGCACTGCATTCGCTGACGGACAAATTCGGGTCGATCGACGCCTACCGAATCGCTGTGGTCCATGCATACCGCGGGGAAATCGACGATGCTTTCCGATGGCTCGATCGCGCCTATCGAGGACATGTTTACGGGATGCTTGGCCTCAAGACGGACCCCCTGCTTCGAAATCTGCACGGTGACCCGAGGTTCCAGGATTTGCTGAGCCGCATGCGATTGACCGATGCGCCGCAGCCGCAGGTGTCCAAACCTGTATTTTTCAATTCGGCATCTCGCTTGCTTTACATGGGGAGCTAAACATGGCATCGAAGAAAAAAACCGTCGCGAGAAACGGATCGGACAAACGCCGGGACGCAGAAATCGTGCTTGAGCTTTCAAAGAGAGCGAAAGCCGAGGTGGCGAAGTTGCTCAAGCGCAATCAGGCCGGAACCATTACCCGGGCACAACTGGAGACAGGGTTGGAGGAAGTAGAGGAACGGCTGAAGCGAATGCTCGGTATGATACGTCACTTATTGTAGCCGTCAGCATTCCGGAACTTGTGAGGTGGGACGAGCCCCGTTGAAGTTGAAGAGCGCATCCTGCCAGATCGCATACTGGGAGGCTGGAAAGCTGCGGATCGCCAATTACCTGACCACAAGGACGTTCTCGGCGAATCCGGCAACCTTCGACGTGATCCGCTTCTTCTTCACTCCGCGGACGATCGGTGAGGCGCTCGGCGAGTTTCGCGTCTACAGTGGCCAGAGCGTGGCGAAGGCGATCCTGCAGCTGATCGATGCTCAACTCCTGCTCGAGTACGGCTCAGCGGAATCGGAGCGGGATGAACGGGTCATGTCGTCATGGAAACCCTGGCTTCCGGAAGGCGGGTTTCACTTCATGACAAAGGACACCCCGTACATCCCTTTGGGTTGGCCCATCGAAAAGAAATTGAAGACACTTCCGGCAACGCCGGCCCCGCCTCGGTTCAAGATGATCAGGGGTGCCGAGACAGTCCGGCTGCCGCGGCATGAAATGGCCAGGGATACTTTCTTCGAGACACTGCATGCCAGGAGGACGCACAGAGAGTTCGCGAGAGGAAAGCTGTCTCTGGAGAACGTCTCGAAGTTGCTGCAAACGACGTGGGGTGTCCAGGGATACCTTAAGACGAATGTATTCGGGCTGCTTCCGCACAAGACAAGCCCATCCGGGGGTGCCAGGCACCCGGGCGAGGTCTATCTGATGGCGCTGAGGGTGGACGGGCTCGAGAGGGGAATGTATCACTACCAGTCCAAGGACAACCGTTTGGCAAGGCTCCCTGCAAAAGTGAGTCCGCGCGTGGCAAGTGCTTATTGCGCGGATCAGCTATATTTTTCCGGGGCGGCGGCGCTGTTCATCATGACGGCGGTTTTCGCGAGGACCATGTGGAAGTACGGTAGAGCTAGGGCATACCGTGTTGTTCTGCTCGAGACCGGCCATTTGTGTCAGACGTTTTGTCTCACAGCCACGAGGCTGGGACTCGCTCCCTTCAGCACGGCCGCACTCAGAGACTCCCTGATCGAGAAGGACTTGGGATTGGACGGAATTACGGAATCGGTTCTCTACGTTGCGGGAGTCGGCCTGGTTGCCGGCCGCTCAGAGACTGGCGACTAAACTCGGCTCTGTGCATTTTGCAGCGGAGGTGAGGAGCCGGCGCCGTTGGGGCGAGGCGCCCCTCCTTATGACGCCGCTCGCTCAAACTCCTGACGTGCACGGATGACGCGCCAGTGCCGAGATCCATACAACGTTTGAAGGATTGCGAGCGAGTCACTGAACGACTTTCGCGCCTGCTCGACATTCCCTTCGTGTTGTGCCAGGAGGCCATTCACCCGAGCTAACTGTGCGGCAATGGGATGCACGGCGGGAAGGGCTGCCAGATTCATGGTTCGAGTCGTGAGGACGGCCCGAGCTTCCGCGTCGCGTCCTTCCGCCACGAGGCACTCGGCGAGAGAAAGACGTGCCGACAGACTCCCCGGATGTTGTGCGCCGTCCGCGCGTTCGCTAATCGCGACGGCGCGGTTAAGCGCGATAATTGCGGCGTCGATTTTGCCTTCGCGCGCGTACGCTTCGCCGAGCGCCTGGCGCACAGGACCCGTGCGATCCACCTGCGGCGCCGAGCCGGTTCGGGCAGTCAGCTCCGCTGCAGAAGGCGCATCTTGGGACGCGACGATTTGAGCGAGTAGGGGTTCGGCCTTTTCCGGGGAGTCCATTTGGAGAAATAGCAGCGCGCGAAAATATCGCGTGCGCACGGCAGTCCCCGTCTCCAGGGGAATGGAGCCAGCCGCCAGTTCTTGCGCCTTGTCGAATTGCTCCGCTGCATCATCAAACCGACCGGCGTCGGCGAGCGATCGACCGAGCGCCGCCCGTGCTTCCGCCAGGTTTGCATGCACCGCCCCAATTTCGCGCGTCAGGATCTCTATCGCCCGGCGTAAGTGAACTTCCGCATCGGCGGGCTTGGCCAAATCGGTGAGCACCTGTCCGAGGTCGAGTTCGATCTCGCCAACAAACTCGGATGGAGGCACGAATGTGCCTTGGACCTGCAGGAGACTCCCTAGACTTCGGGCGGCTTGCGACCAGTCGCCCAAGCGGTACCGTGCGCGCGCCACCCGTTCTTCAAGTTCCACCAGAGCTACATCGTTGGGTGCCTTACGTCCTTCGGCTGCTGCAAGCAAGGCTTCGTACCGAGGCAGGGTGTCTCGCAGATTCCCGAGCGTGTAGTCGATCTCGAGCAATTCGGAGGCGCTTCGTAGTACGGAGTCGGATCCTGCGCCGTTGCGTTGTTGCCCTAGTTCCACTGCGCGATTGAGGTGTTGCACAGACAATGGATATTCGTGAAATCGGTTGAGTGAGCGTCCTATGACGTAATGCAGTTCCGACGCAACCGCGGGTTGCCCGGCAAAGCGGAGGTCAATTTTATTACCGGTCCGCGCTAGGAGTTCGGGGATGGTCCATGCCTTTGCGGACTCAACACCTTGGCCCTCAGGTGATGCGTATGCTTCATTGCTGAGAAATTCCGCCACCGCCTTCGATTGCGCCGCCGCGGCTGCGCTCTGTTCTTGGACACGGTGTCCTTTGAGATACATCACGGTGCTGAGGGCGAGACCGGTTGTCAACGCGGCGAACGCGAGAGCAATGCCCACTCGCTGCGCCCGCGTTCGTTCGAGGTGACGGCGCGTGTCCTCGGCCTTGGCCTGCGTCTTCCGCTGTGCGATCAGGTGGCTGCGGCGCTCGTCGAGGCTTCGAAGCCGCTGTACCAATAGGTCGGCGTCTGCCAGCCGCAGCGCGGGATTCCCCTCCGCGGCCAACGCGATGTCCTCGCGCAGCAATTCATCGTCGATGTCGCGTGGCCATTCGGACGGCATGACCTTGTGGAAGTCGCCTACGAGGATTTGATAGAGAATGACCCCCAGCGAGTAGATATCCGATTTCACCGTGAATGGCTGGCCGTTGAGGATTTCGGGTGCTAGATATAGGGGTGGGGCCGAATTCACGTTGGATGCGGCAATGGTTTTGGTGAACCCCAAGCGGGTGATCCCGAGCCGTTCGATGTGCCCGGCGTCGAGCATGCCCCCGCTGCCGAAATTACCGAGCGCGATTTCGACAGGCTCGCCAGGCACGGGCCTCACGAAGATATTCGACGGCTTCAAGTCCTTGTGTAGCACGCCAACCGAATGCACCGCCGCGAGGGCGGCCGCGATTCTCGCCACGATGTCCAAACGCTCGGCGACCGGGAGGGCCGTAAGGCCGCCGAGCCCGTTGGTCCAATCGGCCAGATTACCGGCACCGACATATTCCGCCTCCATGAAATAAGGCGGCTGTTCCAGATTCCAATCGAGCAATCTGACGATGCGGGCGCGGTCCCCGAGCAAATCGTTGATGATGCGGAACAGCGTGATTTCGCGCTTCAGCGCCCCGAGCGAGGTCTCATCGAGAGCGAACTTGAACACGCGCTGTTCGTGGGTCTTTTCATGGCGCGCGCGCCAAGTCTCGCCGTGCCCGCCGATGCCGAGCCGCTCGACCAGGCTCCAGAGCTGGCGGCCGGGCGGGTGGTCGCCCGGGTTGAAATCCAAGCGCCCGGGTCCCGGCGTCGGCCCCACTTCCACGTGTACCGGGGCGATAAACCGATAGCCGAAGCCATAGGCGGTTTTGATGATGTCTTGATTGCGGTCACCGAGAACCTCTCGCAGCCGGCCGATGCACTTGGTCAGCACGGTTTCGCTGAGGATCCGCCCGGGCCATACACCGGTGAGAATTTCATCCTTCGTGCAGACCTCGCCGGCGCGCTCCAGCAAGTAAATCAGGACTTCGAGGGGTTTGCGTTCGAGTTCGGCATCCACGCCGTTGACGAGCAACTCCAGAGTCCGCTCATCGAAAATTGTGCCGGCAAAGTGCCAGCGGCGGCGGCCTCTGTCAGCATTCGGTCGTGGCGCCGCGCTTGGCCTGTCTCCCATCACGCCGTCATTGCCCATGTCGCCATCCGTACAAGGAATTTAAGCAAAATCAATGGGGTAGCATATCAGCCGAGGGTTCCGGGGGCCGCGAGCAAACGTGGCGAAGTGAGTGTCCAAGCTGTGCGCCCCGGTTCCCATCTTTTCTCTGTAATTCACATTTTCTCCATGAGTTTCTCAGGAGACGGTCAAGATCGAACGAGGGCCGTTCCCTACCGTGTCGTCCAACCCAGCTATCGAAGCTGGGGATTGCAAAGGACAAACTGAGGAGGAATTGACATGAACACAACCATTCGTACAAAACTATACACGGCTCTCTCTTGCGTCATGGGCACGGCAGCCCTCTGCACCGCCCTCTCGAGTTCCGTGGAGGCGCAAGACGCGCCAAGCAAAACCGTCCGATTCAGCGATCTCGATATCACCAAGTCGGATGGCGCGAAGGTTCTTTACAGCCGCATCCGTGCTGCGGCGCGGAACGTCTGTGAACTGCACACCGGCACCGACGCGATCCAGAGACTTGCAATCAAGGCGTGCATCGACAAGGCCGTCGATAAAGCAGTTAAGGACGTCAATGCGCCTATGCTCACCTACCTGCGTTTTGGCAGCGCCGACCTGCGGCTCGCCAGCAAGTGATTGGATCCCGGCGCCGTCGGTGCTCAGGCAGACGCACATCGACGGTGCTGGATTTTGACCGATGCACACTTCACAAAAAGCCTTGTCATCGGAACTCGGGCAGACCGGCAACTTCATTTTGAGAAGGAAAGGCGGATCGGTCCGTTTCTGGAAGCGAATTCAACGGACGTAAAACCGAATATCCTCGGTCCCCTGCGCGCCAGCGGCTGCGTCCGTCCATACCATCGCCCTCACGCTATGCGCGCCGCGCCGTAGCGGCCACGGGTAGTGAGTCTCCGCGGTGCTCGCGGTAAGCCTGCCATCGACGTGGGCGGCGGCACTGTACCCGGCACGAACCATTCGGTCGTGGATTCGCATGTGTCGTCGGCCGTCCATCCTGCCGGCAGATCTTGGCGAGAACGAGATCGCGGCTGAGCTCAAGCGGCCGCGTGTCTTGATTGCGCCACCGGCCGATCGAAAGTCACCACGATTTGCCGACCCGGAGGAGGGACCTCGTCCCCTTCAGGAACCACTCGCGCGACTTTGAGGTTGGAGTCGGTGGGCACCGCCGCGCTGTCGAAGACCGCCCATGCGGGTGGTGCGATGAGCAGGGCTGCAGCGACAATGACCCCGGCCGCTGTGATGCCCCCGGCCGCCAAACTTAGTGGGCCGATGTTGTGTTTCATGCGAGTCCTTGGCTCCGGCCAATTGCCGATCCTTAGAACTCAAGAATAGAGAGGGATTCTGCGGATCTCGGGGCGCAACTGTGGCAAACCGGTGGCAGCGGGAGATTTGTCGCCTCGTATGTGATCGAAGCTATGTTCGAATCTGATCGAAGCTAGCAATTAGAGGACTTGACCGCCGATTGGG
The DNA here is from genome assembly GCA_030776345.1 of Pseudomonadota bacterium. GTDB lineage: Bacteria > Pseudomonadota > Gammaproteobacteria > Steroidobacterales > Steroidobacteraceae > Bog-1198. The sequence goes on from JALYHU010000128.1 coordinate 23,289, forward strand.
CGGCTGCAGTATTATAGCTATTCGGCGCCTGGCGAACGTCCGAACCGCCCCGATCCCGTACGACTGTTTGATTAACCTAGCCTATGCTGGATCTGAGCGGCGCACCCCTGGTGCAGTGGGCTGGGTATACCTCATCGCCCTCTCGGCAATTTTCCAGGGCCGGAGAACTACGCGAGTCGGGCTTGGCGACCGGCTCAGTCGTGCTCAATCGCGGTGGTCGAGCACTCCGACTGCATGGCCTCGCTCAGGCCGCGAACGAGAGCGTCGATCGCCGCCTCGTCGACATGCAACGTGATGGAGATGCGCAGACGCGCCGTCCCTGCCGGCACCGTGGGTGGGCGGATCGCCCTTACGTCGAATCCCGCAGCTTGCAGTTTCTCCGCAATTCGCAGCGTTGGTCCGCTCTCGCCAATGATGATGGGCAGGATCTGAGATTGAGGCATCGGCGAGCCAAACCGTTTGGTGATTGCTGCTCGGGCATAGCCCACGAGGGCGGACAAGCGCTGGCGAAGCTCTGGCTCTTCACGAAGGATAGCCAGCGACTCGCCCAGCGCGACCGCGACCAGCGGGGGTGGGGCAGTAGCGAATATGAACGGGCGGGACCGATTGATGAGGACGTCGCAGAGAATTGCGGGGCCCGTGACCAACGCGCCGCTGACTCCGAGGGCCTTGCCGCCCGTGTGCAATACCATGCAGTTTTCGCTGCCTTCGAACTCGACCGCAAGGCCTCGCCCGTCGGGGCCGAATACTCCCGTTGCATGCGCTTCGTCTATCAAGAGAAAGGCGCCGGCGGCCTCAGCCAAAACTTGGAAGTCCGCAAGCGGCGCGCGGTCACCATCCATGGAGTACAAGCTCTCGACCACGATCCAAGGCGTGCCGGCGCCGCCGGCTTCGCGCCAAGCCCGTATCGCATTTTCTGCGGCCGTCACGTCATTATGAGGAATCGATGTCGTGCTGGCACGCCCCAGCTTCATTCCGTCATGCGTACTGGCGTGGACATATTGATCGTACACCACGAGGTCGTCACGTTGCGGTAACGTTGACAACAACGCGGTATTCGCGGCATACCCGGAGCCAAACAGTAAAGCCCGCTCGACTCCAAAGTGCCGAGCGGCGATCTCTTCCAGCCGCTCGTGCTCGACGTGGTTGCCGCGCAGCAGCCTGGAACCGCCCGATCCGAGCGGCACCTCTCGTTCCAAGGCATGGATGACGGCCGCCTTCATTCGTGCGCTATCGGCGAGGCCGAGGTAGTCGTTCGACGTAAAGTCGGTGCCTGCAGCGGGGCGCAAACGCCGATACATGTCGCGCTCCTTCATGCCCTCCAGTGATCGGGCAAACCGTCTAAGGCCCTCCAATTCCCTCTCCTTCCGCTGTGGTCGACTGCTACCCGGGTCGTATTGTAGTCGGAACGGCTGGAGGAACCGGTTAATGGGGCCGCTGCGAAGCCCTTACAGAGGAGCCCCCTCTAGACTTGTAGGCTTGGACGACCGCGGGCCTAATTGGCGGCCATGGCCAGCGGCCGCATCTTCACCGCGCCGTCAGCCCGAGGTATCGTCAGCGGAGCGACCTCTACTTTCGCAAGTCCCTGTTTGCGGGCAAGTCCGATTTTTTCGGCGGTCCCAGGAGAGAGATCTACGATCCGCCCCTTGACGTAGGGCCCACGGTCCCGAATGGTGACCACCGCGGTTCGGCGGTTCTCGAGATTCGTCACCCGCGCCGTCGTGCCCAGGGGCAGCGTGGTGCTCGCGGCATTGTCACCATACAATTGCATCGGCGTGCCGTCGGCCATTTTCTTCCCCGCATAGCTGCTCTTGTAGAACGACGCCTGGCCGATCTGCTTCTTGCCGGAGCGGTCGAGTTGCCGTTTTGCGCGGGGCGTCGCTGGGGAGGCTTGCGGGGCCGCTGGCCAGTCGTTCGAAGCCGCGGCGCCACGCGCCGACCCGTCATTCGTTGGAGCCGCCGTGGCCAATAGGCTCACCATGCTGACCCCAGCGCCCAAGCCCCACGCAATTGCTACCGTGGCGGCATACTTGAGGCGAGACATTTTCCGGACTGTGTTCTGCATCTTGCGTCTCCTATTGACTGGCGGCAAATCCGTTTGCCTGTGCCAGCAGTATCCGCCGGGGGGTATTTGGAGACTGTCAGCCGATGCGTTCAGTACGGGTAAGACTGGGCGACTTCGGCCATTGCGAGTTACCAAGGATTTGGGCAGTATTACCAGTTGCCCGTTCGCCAGCCAGATGGTGCACCGCAGCACCATTTGCGGCGGCCCTATGCAGGCGCTATGCCGAGACCAGCCGTAAACGCGTGATTTCGGCGGGAACACCGAAGCGATTCGGCGGTCCCCAATAACCGGTCCCGCGACTCACATACACCGTGAGTTTCTTCAGCCGATTGAGGCCGGCGGTAAACGGTTGGAAATAACCCACGAGTAAATTCCACGGCCAGAACTGCCCGCCGTGCGTGTGTCCCGAGATCTGCACGTCGTAGCCCGCTGCCTCCGCAGCAATCGCGGTACTCGGTTGGTGTGCCAGCAATATTTTCGGACTCGCTCCCGCAACCGATCCCAGAAGTGCCGCGGCTGGATCGCTGCGCTGGGCCGGATCGAAGTGATGCGCCGAGAAATCGGTTACCCCGGCGAGCAGCAGGGGTGCACCATCGTGCTGCAGGACCACGTGCTCGTTCTTGAGCACCGTAAGCCCGAGCCGCCGTAATTCAGCGGTCCAGGCGCGTTCGCCGGAATAGTATTCGTGATTGCCGGTTACGAAGTAGACGCCGTGGCGCGCTTCGAGCCCCGCCAATGGAGCCGTGTGCTGCGACAGGTCCGACACCGAGCCGTCGACCAGATCGCCGGTTATAGCGATCAAGTCGGCCTTGAGGACATTGACCCGCGCCACGATGCGCTGCACGAAAGCCCGCTTGATCGTAGGCCCGACGTGCAAGTCGCTGATCTGAGCAATTGAAAATCCCTGCAGCGGTTTGGGTAGGTCCGCGATCGGAATGTCGACTTCCACGAGGCGAGGCCGTCGTGCAATGACGAGTCCGACGACCGAGGAAAACAACGTCAGCATTAGGACCCAACGTGCCGAGGGCGTTGCAAGGGCCGCAGCCTGGTGTGCAGTCGACACAACGCGCGCACCCAACAGAAAGACATCGCGGAGGAGCGTCGCAATGAACAACGAGGAAAAAAGACCAATGGAAAAAAAACCCACCCAAGCCATGACTAGAGCGTAGTTGCGATCATTCCTCGAGTGTCTCCCCACCGACAGCGGAATCAGTACGCACGCAGTCAACAGCACCGCGATGCCTATGGCGAATCCCAGAGTGCCGAAGCCCAAGTCCGGCAGTAATCGCAAGCCTATGTAAGCCGGCAAGGCCGTGACCAGCCAAGCGGGGTGTACAAACCGGCGGCGGCTTCGTGGCACACCTGAACTCGAAGGTTGGGATGTCTTCTGCAAGTTGCCGACATGAGGGCGCCGTGCAGGAGTTCAAGGCGGCGTCCTCGAGGCAAATGCAATTTCGAATTACGTGACGACGCGGCTGGCGCCGTGCGGCGGTCCGTGCGTATTGCGAGGCCGCGCAGAGCCAGTCTTGGTATCCTCGTATATATCTAGATGATTCTTCTTCTACATGTTCACCGAGGCGAGTCCATGGGCCCGTACGTCGAATCAGTCACGTCGGATGAAGTACTTCCGACGGCCACCGGTGTCGTGATTATAGGCGGCGGAATCATCGGCGCCTCCGCTGCGCTGACGCTCGCCTCCCGCGGCGTCCAGGTGGTGTTATGCGAGAAAGGCTATGTCGCGTGCGAACAGTCCAGCAGAAATTGGGGATGGTGCCGGCAGGCGGGCCGAGACGAGCGCGAAATGCCCCTCATCGTCGAAAGTCTGCGTCTGTGGCGCGACATGGACCGAATCACGGAGAGCGAAACGGGCTTTCGTACCTGCGGGGTCGTGTATGTTGGGGAAACCGAGGAGGATGAGAAGCGATTCGCCGCTTGGCTCGGCATGGCACGGCCTTACGAGATCGGCACGCGCCTCGTGCGCGGCGATGAACTCACAGCGCTCATGCCGGGCGCAAGCCGGACCTATCGCTGCGGATTGCATGTGCCCACCGACGGCTGCGCCGAACCGCAAAAGGCAGCACCCGCCATCGCGCGCGCCGCACAGCGTAAGGGCGCCGTCATTCTCGCGCATTGCGCCGTGCGAGGAATCGATCGAAGCGCGGGCCGCGTGAGTGCCGTCATCACCGAGCGGGGTCGCATCCTATGCGACGCGGTGATCCTTGCGGGCGGCGCTTGGACCAGCCTGTTTTGCGCGAGCATCGGGGTCCGGCTGCCGCAGTTGAAAGTATTGTCATCGGTCATGCGGACGACGCCCGTGGCCGGCCCCGACACCTGCACGTATATGACCGACTTGGGCTATCGCAAGCGGCGGGACGGTGGCTACACCATTGCCAGAGGATCGGGATATGTGGTGCCGATAGTGCCGGATTCGTTGCGTTATCTGCGCGAATATCTGCCTACCATACGCAAGGAGGCGGCCGCATTGAAACCGCGGTTGAACGGGCAGTCGCTGCGCGAGTTTCACTCGCCGCGCCGCTGGCCGCTGGATCAACCGAGTCCCTTCGAAAAAACCCGGGTGCTGGATCCGGCACCCAACAAGCGCATGAATCGGGAGGCGCTCGACGCCATGATTCGCCTGTATCCGCAATTTCGCCAGGCGCATGTGGTTCAGGAGTGGGGTGGCTATATCGACGTCACGCCCGATGCCGTGCCGTACATCAGCGCGATTACCGAGCTCCCCGGCCTGACGGTGGCGACGGGATTTTCCGGTCACGGTTTCGGCATCGGTCCCGCCGCCGGACAACTCGCTGCCGAACTGGCCACCAATTGGAACGCATCGGTGGACCCCACACCGTATCGAGCCTCCCGATTCCGCGACGGTTCACCCATCGTCATCGGCCCCGGGGTTTAGGTAGAGTGTCGCGCTGCGTGCGCAGCGTTCAACCCGGCCGGCCGTCAGTCTTTGGGCTTCTGAAATTTCAGTACGAAATTATCCGCCTCGCCGATGGCGAGGTAGCGGGCGCGGTCCTTATCCCCTTGTGACAAGGTGGGCGGGAGCGTCCATACGCCATCCACCCAGTCCTTCGTATCCTTCGGATTGGCATTGAGCTCGGATGAGCCAACGAGCACGAAACCGGCCTTTTTGGCCAGTGCGATGGCATAGTCCTGCCGCACATAGCCATCCTTTGCCTTGGGATCCTGCGGCTTGTCGTCGCGGCCACGGTGCTCTTCGATACCCAGGATGCCGCCCGGCTTGAGTGCCTTGAAGCTCGCCGCCAGCGCTTGGTCGGCATACCCGCCTTCCATCCAGTTATGCAAATTGCGAAAGGTCAGGACGAGGTCCGCAGAGCCGGGAGGGGCGATGTCGAAGTGCCCTGCGCCCAGTGAGGTCTCGTGGAGCGTTCCGAGACGGCCCTTTTGTGCGGCCATTCTGGCGCGCCAGCGCTCGGTGCCCTTGTCCTCCTCTGCGTCCCCCGGCGCGTTCAGGGCGACGTAATAGGTACCGCCGCCTTTGGCTAAGTACGCGCCGAGAATCTCGGTCCAGTAGCCGCCCCCGGGCCAAAGTTCAACGACGGTCATCTTCGGGGTGATGCCGAAAAAGGCGAGCTCCTCGGCCGGGTGGCGTACCTTGTCCCGGGCCACGAAATTAGCCGTCCTTGCTGGGTCGGCGATGGCCGCCGTCAGACCGGCGTCGGGCGCGGCCGCAGATGCCACGATGGATGCAGCCAACGCAATGATGCCGGCCGCTGCCGCAGCGACACGAGAAATGTGGTTGCGCATGTAAGAGAGCTCCCCTGAATGTGAAACGAAATATCCATCAACAAATTACCAGAAGTTCATCCAGCCGTACCCGATCCAGCCGCACCCGCAGTGTAGCCCGCCTCATCGGGTCCGGCACAACCCACTATCGGCCTACCGTGACAAGCCGAACGCTTTGAAAACGAACGCGTATATGTCCACGACTTCATCGACGAGTTTTGCGGTGGGCATGCCCTGGCCGTGGCCGGCGCGAGTCTCCACCCGCAGCAGAATGGGTTGTCCATGCGGGTCTGCGTGCTGCAGGGCCGCGGCGAATTTGAAGCTGTGCGCGGGAAACACCCGATCGTCGTGATCACCGGTCATGATCAAGGTGGCAGGGTAACTCGAGCCGGAACGCGCATTGTGGTAGGGCGAGTATTTGTACAGGGCGCGAAACTCTTCCGCACTGTCCACCGTGCCGTAATCCGATTCCCAAGCCTTGCCCACGGTGAACTGCCGAAAGCGCAACATATCCATGACGCCCACTTGGGCAATCGCCGCTGCGGCGATATCCGGGCGCTGTTCTTCCACGGCACCTATGAGGAGCCCGCCGTTCGACGCGCCGCGGATGGCGAGACGCTTCGGATTGGTCCAATGCGTCGAATTCAGGTATTCCGCCGCAGCAATGAAGTCGTCGAATACATTTTGTTTGCGGGTCTTCATTCCCGCTTGGTGCCAAGCGCGGCCATATTCTCCTCCGCCTCGCAGGTTGGCCACCGCGTAGACGCCGCCCATCTGCACCCAGGCGGCAATGGTCGGCGAAAAGTTGGGTGTTACCGACACATTGAAGCCGCCGTAGCCGTACAGGATCGTCGGGTTGGTACCGTCGAGTTTAGTGCCCTTGCGTGCGGTGATGAAGACCGGGACCCGTGCGCCGTCCCTGCTCTTGCAGAACACCTGCTGGGTTTCGTATTCGGCGGGCACGAACCCCTTCAGTTGCGGCGCATGCCAGAGGTTCACGCTACCGTCGTCGAGATCCACCCGATAGATCGATGGCGGAGTGCCAAACCCGCTGTAGCCGAAGTAAACCTGTGTGTCGTCGGCATGCCCCTCGAGGCCCGTCACGGTGCCGAGCCCCGGCAAGTCGATGTCTCCCAGTCGCTTGCCGCCGGGCGAATATCGCTGGACCGTGCTGTGTGCATCTTTCAAGCGATGCACCAATAGTTGCCCTCCGACGAGACTAGCCGCGTCGATCGTGTCGGATCCCTCCGCGATGATGGTATGCCAGTGAGAGGGCGCCGCATTGCCAAGATCGACGCCTATGATGCGATGCCGCGGCGCGCCGTCATCGGTGCGTACTATCAGCGTCGTGCCAATGTTATCGACGACATCATAGGTCGCGTGGGGCGCGGGTATTACCGGTACGATGGGCGCGTGCGGCTTGGTCAAGTCCTGGACGAGGACGGTGTTGCGGATGTCGGCGCCAAGCGAGGCTTGAATGACGAGGTAGCGACCGTCGTCCGTCACCACGCCGGCGACGAACCATCCGGGATTGTCGGTACGCGTGTAGACCAATTCATCGTCGGACTGCGGCGTGCCCAACCGATGCCAATAGAGCTTCTCGTATTCGTTGGCGGCCTTGAGTGCTGCGCCTTCTTGCGGCGGGTCATAGGCCGTGTAATAGAAGCCGGAACCATCCTTGCGCCAACTTCCGCCGCCGGCCTTAGACCATTTGAGCGTATCCGGTAGATCCTTACCCGTCGCAACGTCACGCACCCGCCACACTTGCCAATCGGATCCCGCCTCGGAGAGCGCGTAGGCGAACAAACGGCCATCGGCGCTGATGGCCGTTTCGCGCAGTGCCACTGTGCCGTCCGCCGACAGCGTATTGGGATCGAGCAATACCCGAGCGGCGCCTGCAGGTTCACCCGTGCGCCCGTCCCTCATGACGAACACCACGGACTGATTCTGTAATCCGTCGTTGTGGGTATAAAACCAGTTGTCGCCGTGACGGACCGGCGGTGTCCACCGCTCGAAATTCCATATGTCCTTGAGCTGCTGTGTCATCGATGCACGGCCTGCGATCGAGTCCAGGAACTCCCTGCTGAGATCGGCCTGCGCAGCGACCCAGCTGCGGGTTTCGGGCGAGTCGATATCCTCCATCCAGCGGTAGGGGTCCGAGACTTTGGTTCCGTGATAATCGTCGGTTTGAGTTCCGCGCCGAGCGGCGGGGTAAGCCAACGAAGCAGCGGCCGCGGGGATGGCCGGTGCAATTCCATTGCCGGTGGCGGGCGTCGCCGCTGCCGCGGGATTATCCAAGACGAACATCACGCAGCCTAGGGCTACCAGCGTGTCGAACCTGAACAAGAGGGGAGATGCTGGTGCGAAGGGCATCGGGCGTCCTAGGATGATTGCGCATCGTGACCGGGGATTTTCGCACAAAACGCGGTTAAGCTTGGATCATGGTACGTCTTGACGCTGAGATTGGCTGGACTTCGAGATGACCTTTCAGACATGGCTTTTGTTTTTCGTCATGGAGACGGCCCTATCGCTGTCCCCGGGTCCCGCGGTTTTCTACGTGGTGTCGCAGGGCGTTCGCGCCTTTCCTCGAGCGGTTCCCGCAACCATCGGGATCCTCAGCGCCAACGCCGTTTACTTCGCGCTCTCCGCCACCAGTCTGGGCGCGCTCATCGCCGCGAGCGCGCGTTTCTTCACGATGGCCAAATGGGTGGGCGCCGCGTATCTGGTCTATTTGGGCATCAAATCGCTGCTTGCCGCCGCCGCCAGCCGCTCAGTTGTTCTCGATGCAGACGGCGCGCGTGGCCAGCGCGGCAACGATCGACGGCAGATTTATCTCGGAGCGCTGATCTTGCAGCTCTCCAATCCCAAGGCATTGTTGTTTTTCCTGGCGTTGCTGCCGCAGTTCATCGACACGCATCGGCCGGTGGCACCGCAGATGCTGATCCTGGCGGCCACCTCCATGCTGCCGGAGTCCTGCATTCTGCTTTCCTACGGCTGGCTCGCGAATCGTGCGGCGCACGCCTCTGCCAAGTTCGGCGTTACCCGCGGCATGAATCGCTGGCTGGCGTGGATCGAAGGCGCCGGGCTGCTCGGTTGTGCCACTCTGGTTCTGAAATTCAGCCGCTCCGATTAGCATCGGAGCACCGCGGACGGCTCGGGTGATGCGATGCGGCATGCGCCGCCCCGGGCGGACGGGCCATCACAGGGCGCGGTGATCGTCTTTTTTCCGGTGCTGCGGCCACCAGCGTTCGAGCACGGCTGCGGCCCAATCCTTGCCGCCGAGCCCGAACGCAAGCGCCAGAGCGAGCACCAAGCCGCCAAGGATGATGAGGAATGTTCTCTGCACGATATCCCCGCCCACTTCGACCTGGCTGAGGGCGATCATGACGACAAAAGTCATGATGAGGTAGCGCGCAATCTTGCCCAGTATGTCCGCGTCCGAGATTTGCGCGTCGATGCAGTAGGTATAGACAGCCTCGCCGATGAAGCGCGCGAAATACGAGCCCAGCACCAGGACTAGCATGGCTACCAGCACTTTCGGCGCGAACAGCTCGACGCGTTGCAGTAGATCCGTGATATAGGTGAGCCCGAGGCCATTGAAGGCGATGATCAATGTCGCAAGGATGACGACCCAGTAGGCGAAGAGACCGAAGATGGTCGTGGTGTCGCCCTGCAATCCGCCTTGCTGCAAGAAGTGATCGGTGCCGGCGCGCTCCGTCAGCACGTTGAAATTCACAGCGCGCAGGCCCTTTTCGACGGCGAAGCGCACCGCCTTCGCCGCCAGCCATCCGACCGCGATCACCGCCAGGGCCAGCGCGAGCTTGGGCAGGAAGGCGGCAATCTGATGCAGGAATTCCCGCGTCGTTTCGAGCAGCATATCAATGCTTTGCATGCAGGCCTCCGGCGGATTCGCTATGCGATAGATTTTCGTTCACTCGCCGGCGTCCCATTCGAGAATCCCCTGCAACGGAATGCCGGCCCAAGTGGGCCGATTGTTGAGTTCGTAGCGCAGTTCGTACAGCGCTTTCTCGAGTTCGAACAACCCGAGCAGTCCACGCCCCGGCGTCAGCTCGGCGTACAACGACGCGCGCTGCGCTTCCGCATGGTACGCGGCGAGGAAGGCGGTGCGCACCTCGCTCGCCCATGCGTGGACCAGCGGCGCGAGCTTGGTGAATTCGATCTCGTCGTGCGCCACGCTGCGCAATGCACTGTGCTCGACATAGTTGAACGAGCGCAACATGCCGGCGACGTCGCGTAAAGGCGACTGCTTGGCGAGCCGCTGCTCCATGCTGTGGCCCGGTTCGCCTTCGAAGTCGACGATCACGAAGTCGTTTCGCGTTACTAAGACCTGACCTAAATGATAGTCGCCGTGAATGCGTATTTTCTTCCCATAAGTGTCCGCCGCAGCGGATGTTTCGAGCCTTGCGAGAAGCCGCTCCTGCCGCGTCAGCACCTCGTGGGCTTTGTCGCGGTCGGCCGGCGGCAATTGTTCGATATTCGATTTCAAGAGCGCAAGGGCATTGCGCGCTTCGCCCACAGCGCGCTGGCGGTAGCCGTCGAAATCGGCCCGAGTCAACGGCTGCGGCGAGAAAGCAGCGTTTTGCGTGGGGGTGGCCAGCGCTATATGCAGTTCAGCGGTGCGTTTGGCCAATGTGCGGATCCTGATGAGATACGCCTCGTGAGCATTGGCGGGCAGGTCGTCGCTGGCCGGGAGGGTCCGATGCTCTTCGAGGTGACGACGTAAATATTCCAGCGAATACGTCCAGCCGTCGCCCTGATTCGCAACGTAAGCCTGCAGCATCGCGAGCAGCTTGACCTGGCCGTCATTGCCGCTGTACTCGAGCGTACCTGCCACGGCAGCGCAATTCGGGTATTTGACCACTTCGGTGAGATACAAACCCATTTCCAGCTCCGGACTTGCACCGGCCCGCAGCCTGCGATACCCCTTCAGTATCAAGCGCTCACCCATGACCACCACGGTATTCGAACTGGAGCCCTGCGGCCGGGATGCCGGGAGCGCGGCGAGATCGCTTCCCGCCAGTTCCGCGAAAGCGGCCGTCGGCCGGAATTGCAGCTTACCCTGAGCCGTCGCAATGTCGCGGCGCTTGGCCATCGCGACGACCGCGGCTCGGCAAAATGCTTCGTCGGCAAAGGCATCCCCCATGATGCCGACATTCGCCTGTTGCCGAATCTTGGCGATCGCCGAAGTAGATAGATTCCGCACGCGCTCCTCGTCGCGCTCTTCCCAAGCGAGCGCGAGTGGCATGAAATACGACGCCGGCTCGGCGGAGCCGAGTTCCAGCAGTGCGAGCACCCAGCCGATCTTGCCCTCTTGCCACACCACGTGGTCGGTGATTCGGGCGCGCTCGATGGAAGTACCCTTGGCCGCATACCAGCGTTGCGTCTCGATGTAGCGAGGCAGTGTATCGGTCTCGAACTGCAGGCGAGTCTTTTCCGCCATGCCGATGCGCCATGGCACCACACGATCACGGAACAGGCTGCTCCAACCGTCGAACAGGACCAGTACCGGACGCTCGTCGATGGAGAAAATCTGCTCGTGCCAAGACGGAGCTTCGGCATCCACGGTGAGCTTGAACCAATAGAAGCCATACGCGGAAATGGTCAGCAGATAGGGCAGATCGCCGATGGGCGGAAAGGCAGTCCGGCCCAACATTTCGACGGGAACCCGGCCTTTGAACGACGCGAGATTGAGCTCTACCGGTTGCGCCGAGCGCGACAAGTTGGCCACGCACAAGATGCTGTCCTCGCCATATTCGCGCAGGTAGGCCAGAATCTTGCGATTGCCCGGCTTGAGAAAACGCCGCAGACCCCGCCCGAAAGCCTGGCTGGTCTTGCGTACCGCCAGCATCCGCCTGGTCCAGCTCAACAAGGAACTGGGGTCGCGCGTCTGTGCTTCGACGTTGGTCGAGGGATAGCCGTAGATCGGGTCCATGATGGGCGGCAAGTAAAGCCGCTGCGGATCTGCGCGTGAAAATCCCGCATTGCGGTCCGGGCTCCACTGCATCGGCGTGCGTACTCCGTTGCGGTCGCCGATGAAGACATTGTCGCCCATGCCGATTTCATCGCCGTAATAGAGAATGGGCGAGCCCGGCATCGACAGCAACAAGCTGTTCATGAGCTTGATGCGGTCCTGGTCATTTTCCATCAAGGGCGATAGGCGCCGGCGAATGCCGAGATTGATGCGCGCGCGCACATCGGAGGCGTAAGTGGTGTACATGTAGTCACGCTCTTTGCTGGTCACCATTTCCAGCGTCAATTCGTCGTGATTACGCAAGAATATCGCCCACTGACAACTATCGGGAATGTCCGGCGTCTGCTGCATGATTTCGGTGATCGGGTAGCGGTCTTCCTGTGCGATCGACATGTAAATGCGCGGCATGAGCGGGAAATGGTAGGCCATGTGGCACTCATCACCATCGCCGAAATACTCGCGCACGTCCTCGGGCCATTGATTCGCCTCTGCCAATAGAAATCGATTCTTGTAATTCGCATCGATCGCCGCACGCAACTTCTTGATGACCTCGTGGGTCTCGCGCAGATTTTCGTTGTTGGTCCCCTCGCGTTCGACGAGATAGGGAATCGCGTCCAGCCGAAAGCCATCCACGCCCATGTCCAGCCAAAAGCGCATGATTTGCAGCACCGCCTCCAGGACGCGCGGGTTGTCGAAATTCAGATCGGGCTGATGGCTGAAGAAGCGATGCCAGTAGTAGGCCTTCGCCACCGGATCCCACGTCCAGTTCGAACTCTCGGTGTCGAGAAAGATGATGCGCGTGCCGAGATATTTCTGGTCGGTATCGCTCCATACGTAGAAATCACGTTCGGGCGAGCCGGCCGGAGCTCTGCGCGCCGCTTGAAACCACGGGTGCTGATCGGAGGTATGGTTGATGATGAGTTCGGTGACCACCTTCAATCCGAGCCGGTGAGCCTCGAGCAGCATGACGCGGAAATCATCGAGGGTGCCGAACTGGGGATGGATGTCGGTGTAGTCGGCAATATCGTAGCCATCATCTTTCAGCGGAGAGGGGTAGAACGGCATCACCCAGATCGTGTTGACGCCCAAGTCGCGGATGTACCCAAGCTTCGACGTCAATCCCGGGAAGTCACCGATTCCATCGTCATTCGAATCGAAGAAGGACTTGACGTTGACCTGGTAGATGACGGCATCTTTGTACCAAAGGGGATCATCGACGATGATCCCCGCGGATGTGACGGATTCTGGGGCGGGCAATTGGACGTCGTTCATGGGCGCGCTATAGGAAATAATCGAAATCTTGCTCGCTGCGCACATGTCGGCGCAGCCTGAAAACGTGAGCCGGCATGCGTTGCGGATCGAGCATCACGTAGTTCCGACGGCCGCTCCATTCAAAGCGCTGCTCGCTCAGCAGGTCGTGCATTTGATACGGTTGACCCGACTCGATACCGAGTGCGCCGATGTCGAGCTCCACCCATCCTGACTGTGGATTGTACGGATCCAGATTGACCACCGTCAGCAACACGTTCTTGGATCCGGCGTCTTGCTTCAGGTAGGCGATCAATTGGTCATTGTCGACGGGGACAAACGTCAGGCTGCCGTCGGATTGCAGCGCTGGATTGTCGCGGCGGATTCGATTCATGCGTGCGATCAAAGGCCAAAGACTGTCGGGACGCTCGATGGGCCAGTGGCGCAGCTGGTACTTCTCCGAGTCTCGATACTCCTCGCTGCCCGGCTCGCGTGCCGTGCTCTCCATCAATTCGTATGCCGGCCCGTAGATGCCGTAATTGGCCGACAAGGTTGCCGCCAGCACGAAGCGGGCGGCAAATACCGAGCGCCGGCCCGACTGCAGCGACTCATGCAGGATATCGGGTGTATTCGGCCATACGTTCGGGCGAAAGTAGTCTCGTCCGGGACCGTGACTCAGCTCCGTGAAATAGTCCACGAGTTCTTGCTTGGATGTGCGCCACGTAAAATAAGTATAGGACTGAGTAAAGCCCAGCTTGGCCAGCCGGTGCATGACCTTGGGACGGGTGAAGGCCTCGGCCAGAAAAATGACGTCGGGCTCAGTGCGTTTGATTTCACCGATCGCCCATTCCCAAAACGCAAACGCCTTGGTATGAGGGTTGTCGACGCGAAAAATTCGCACTCCCTGTTCGATCCAATGATCCATGATGCTCTTGAGTTCATTCCATAGCCCGCGCCAGTCGTCGCTCTCGAAATCGAAGGGATAGATGTCCTGGTATTTTTTGGGCGGATTCTCGGCGTATTGCACGCTGCCGTCGGGGCGGTGTTTGAACCATTGCGGATGAGCGCGCACATACGGGTGGTCGGGGGCGCATTGAAATGCGATATCGAGCGCTATTTCGATGCCGAAATCGCGCGCGCTTCGAACCAGGCTCCTGAAGTCATCCGGGGTCCCCAATTGAGGCAGGATGTCCTTATGGCCGCCTTCAGTCGAGCCGATGGCCCACGGGCTGCCGACATCGTCGGGGCCGGCCGTGAGGGCATTGTTGGCGCCCTTGCGGTTGATCCTGCCGATCGGATGCACGGGCGGGAGGTACAGGACGTCGAACCCCATCCGGGCGACGTAGGGTAAGCGGGCCTCGACGTCGCGGAAGGTACCGTACCGATTGGGGTCCGGCGCTGCCGATCTCGGAAACAGTTCGTACCAAGCGCCGAACTGCGCGCGCTTGCGGTCGGCGATCAGTTCGAGACTGGAACTCGTCGCGAATCTGCGGTCGGCGTAGCGTGCCACAACGTCGGCGCGCGCCGGATCGAGGGCCAGCGCTTTCATCGCGCTCGCGTCGCTGCGATGGCTCGGCTCATCGGCGGTATCGCGCAGCAGTTTGGCCCATTTCGACAAGGCCGTGCCATCTTCGCTGCCGGCGCGCTTCGCGGTCTCTTCCACGAGCGCTGCGCCCACCGCCAAGGCAACGCGAATATCGTTCGGATCGGTGCGCCGCTCGAGTTCGGCACGCCAGGATTCGAAATGATCGACCCACGCCGTAACGGTGTACCGATAGCGGCCGGCTATGGGCGGCACGAATGCGGCCGTCCAGACATCATTCACTTGCGCGGTCATTTCGATTTCGTAGGATTCGCCGTCGCCCACGACCTGCCATTGTAGGATGGCCCGCAACTTGTCGTGCCCGTCGGTGAAGCAGTGTGCTTCCACGTCGACGGGTTCGCCCGCGATGCGCTTTACGGGAAACCGGCCCCCATCGACCAAGGGCAGGACCGCATCGATTACGGCGCGCACCCGACCCTCTTCTTCGATCGCCGCCGCCGCCGATGGATGAGGAACGGGCCGCGCAGCGGCGGGCGCCGGCGGGGGGCTGCGCGGCGCCGGCTGGCGCCTTTTATCAATCATGGCCTTCCCAGCGCAACATCATGGCCGCCAGCGGGGGTATGCTGAGATTGAGAGAATCGGGGCGCCCGTGCGCCCCCACCGGGACGGACTGGACGCTGCCGAGGTTTCCCCATCCGGATCCACCGTAGTCGCGCGCGTCGCTGTTGAGAATCTCGCGCCAGGTCCCACGAAATGGAACGCCGATCAAGAAATTGCGGTGCGGTACGGGTGTGAAGTTGACGACTACGAGCACCGGAGCTGCGCCGGCACTTTTCCGCACGAACGAGAGAATGCTCATCTCGCCATTTCCGGCGTCGATCCATTCGAACCCTTCGGGCGAGAAGTCGATTTGGTGCAGCGAACGCTCGCCGGTGTAGACGCGATTCAAATCCCGCATCCACTGTTGAACCCCGGCATGCTCGGGTAGGCTCGTCACCCACCATTCGAGCTCTCCTTCATGGGTCCACTCTCGGCGTTGCGCAAACTCGCTGCCCATGAACAAGAGTTTTTTGCCGGGGTGTCCCCACATGTACCCATAGAGGGCGCGCAAATTGGCGAATGACTGCCAATCGTCGCCGGGCATCTTGCCGATGAGCGAACCCTTGCCATACACCACTTCATCGTGGGAAAGCGGCAAGACGAAGTTCTCGTTGAACGCGTAAATCAGAGAAAACGTCAATTCGCCGTGATGGTACTTGCGAAACAGCGGATCTTGTTTGATGTACTCCAGGGTGTCGTGCATCCAGCCCATGTTCCATTTCAAGCCAAAGCCGAGGCCGCCCATACTGGTGGGCCGCGACACCATGGGCCACGCCGTCGATTCCTCGGCGATCATCGCGGCATCGGGGTGATCCCGATACACGGCCTCGTTCAGGGTGCGCAGAAACTGAATGGCTTCCAGATTTTCCCTGCCGCCGAATCGGTTGGGGATCCATTCGCCGTGCTTGCGGGCGTAGTCGAGGTACAGCATCGAGGCCACCGCATCCACGCGGATGCCGTCGATGTGATACTTTTCGAACCAGAACAAGGCGGATGAAATCAGGAAACTTCGCACTTCGTTGCGGCCGTAATTGAATATCACCGAATTCCATTCGGGATGAAATCCTTGGCGCGGGTCGGAATGCTCGTACAAGTGCGTACCGTCGAACTCGACCAAGCCATGCGCGTCATTCGGGAAATGCGAGGGCACCCAGTCGAGGATTACGCCGATGCCTCGTTGATGCAGGTAGTCGACGAAGTACATCAAATCCTGCGGGGTGCCGTACCGAGCGGTGGGCGCGAAATACCCCGTTGTTTGATATCCCCATGAGCCGTAGAACGGGTGCTCGGTGATGGGCATCAGTTCTACATGGGTAAACCCCAAGTCATTCAGATAATCGGCCAGCGCGTGGGCGAGCTCGCGATAATTCAAGAACCCGCCGTCCTTGCGGCGCCAAGACCCCAGATGCGCCTCGTAAATCGCCATGGGCGCGTCGAGGCCGTTGCGCGCGGCGCGCGATCTCATCCATTCTGTGTCTTGCCAATCGTAGTCGAGTGCCCAGACACGCGAGGCCGTGGCCGGCGGCAGTTCACAGTAGAAGCCGACCGGATCGGCCTTCTCGAGAACACGATCTCCGCTGTGCGACACGATGCGGTACTTGTACGCGTGGCCCTGCTTCACGTCCGGCAGCACGCCTTCCCAAATGCCGGAGCCGTCGGTTCGAGGCTCGAGGGAATTTGCACCCGCGTCCCAACCATTCCAATCTCCGATCACGGACACGGCGGACGCGTTGGGGGCCCAAACAGCGAAGGCGGCGCCGTCTTGCAGCAGGTGACATCCCAACATGTGGTGTACATTCGATAGCGTTCCCTCGCGGAACAGGTAAACGTCCTGGTCGCTGGGGGCGGGACGCTCGCTGGGCTCTAAGAGTTCACCCGACATGAATTGCGCACGCGGCATGTACGGTTAGCCCGGCGGGGTGCAAGCCATCGTGTTGCTGTAGGGCCTGGGTCAACCGCATAAGTACTCCATGACGAAGGATAGGGCGCGCAGTCCCCGACGGCGCCGGGGCGTGAGGGCCAAGCGCGCATTGTTGCATGGTAGCGTACGCTTTTGCTGTTCGCCGTTGCGCGCCATTTCATGTAGGAGTTTACTGGCGTTCGAATGCTCCAGCCGACTCTTGTCTGTACGCTCCGTGCACTACCGGGAGCCGAATTTACGGGTCAGCATGGCTTGATGCTTGTCGTGAAGGGCAGTCAGTTCGTCTTGATATTCTTGCGTAATGGAGGCGAGGTCCGTCAAATCGCGATTCGGATCGTGCTTCTCCCGGATCGCGTGCAATTCGATTTCGTACTGCCGAAATTCCTCGGTGTCGGCCGCTTCCTGTGCGGCGAGCGCCGCTTTCATCTTGTAGTGGGCAAGGTATGCGGTGATTGCCCATGCCACACAATAGAGTGCGCCGGCGCCGATGGCTACCAGTTCGATGAGGGCGGCCCTCTCGGGAAAAAGTTGCAGCAGAACCACCACCACCAACAGCGCAACCAAAAATCTCGTGCGGTTCACCTTAGCCTCGCTCGGTTCGTGCCATCGAGCATGATAGAAAACTTTGATGCTCGCCGGGAGACTGGCGGAACGGCGGCGTACCAGACACTCGCGGTTGGCGTCCGCAAAGGGGGCTGCTTATGGAGGGCGACCGCTGCACCAGTGCGGGGTTGCTCAAACTTGGGTCGGGCCGAGGGTGACCAGCCAGCCACACGGATTAGGGGCGGTTCGGACGTTCGCCAGTTGCCGAACAGCTTATTAGGGCGCGCCGCCAGATCGGCAGTCAAGCGCAAAAACATGCGGGTTCAGTGAGATTTTTGCTACCGAACCCGGCTTGTGTATGTCGGGGGTTCGACCGAACGGTGAATCGCGGGACGTCTGCTATGGAAAATATTTTTCAAAATGGTGCCGGCTGAGGGATTACTCGGCGCTGCGCGCCTCGCCCTCCGGGCCGACGCGTTCGCGTCGTTCAACTTGGCCTGCGGCCAAGTTGTCGAACCCGGCTTGTTGTATGTCGGGGGTTCGACCGAACGGTGAATCGCGGGACGTCTGCTATGGAAAATATTTTTCAAAATGGTGCCGGCTGAGGGATTCGAACCCCCGACCTACGGTTTACAAAACCGTTGCACTACCACTGTGCTAAGCCGGCAATCGGG
>JALYHU010000129.1 GCA_030776345.1 Pseudomonadota bacterium
GCCAGCGGCATGGCCGCGCCCGTGAGGACACCGATGATGGCTACCGTCACCACCAGTTCGATGAGCGTGAAACCCCGCGCACGCATGTCGGCCCTCACGGCTTGATGGCGATGCTCAGCGGCTGCGATGCCGCATTCGCCATCGCTCCTCCGGAGGGCCCCATCGCCGATACTTGTGCCGCGACCGAACTGGCGGAACGAGCCGCCATAGCTTTGAAACGCAGCAGCATCAAACTTCCCTCGCCCTGCACAGGGTCCTCGGGGGCCACGACGTCCAGCTGCGCTCCCCCGCTCTTGGCATCCACCGTGGGGCTGCCGGCGCTGGCAGGCACCATGTCTCCCGTGGTGGCGCTGAGGAGTTGCAGAGCGGAGGCGTCGAACCGGACCTGTCCGCGCAAGCGCGTGATCCCGATATCGGTCGCCATCCTCACCGTGACGTCGAATTCCTGGCCGATCGCGATCTCGCCCGGTCCGTCGACGGTGATGGTGGGATGCGGAGGCGGGCCGGGGGGCGCGGCAGGCTGCGCCGGCGCAGCCGTCGGCGACATCGGCACCACCGGCTGCGAAACCGAAGCCCGGGGTCCTACCGACGGGATACCTGGCCCGGCCGCCGCGGAGCCGCCTGAGGCACCGGCAGGAACCACCGCAGCACCGCTGTCGAAGCCGCCCGCTCCGAACGGCGAACTTCGGGAGCGCGTCTCGGTGCCATACCAGAACTCGGTGTTGTCGGTATCCGGCCGCGCCTGGGTGCGGATGATATGCGGAGTAATCGACAGGACGATTTCATTCTTCTCGCGGTCCGAGTTGTGCGAACCGAACAACCGCCCCACGATCGGAATTTGGCTCAAACCCGGGATGCCCGCGGAATTGAGCGTATCCGAATCCTGGATGAGCCCTGCCAAGATCTGTGTCTCGCCGTCCTTCAGCCGCAGCAAGGTATTAGCATTGCGGGTCCCTATGGTGTAGGCCTGTGTGCCGCCAACCGTCACGGTGTTGGTGATGGAACTGACTTCGAGGCCTATCTTGATGGCCACATCGCCGTCCTGATACACGGTGGGTTGAACCTCGAGCGTCAAGCCCACATCCAGGTACTGCACGCTGCTGCTGCTCGCCGTGCCGCTGGTCAACAGCGCCGTGCTGCTCGTGATCACAGGCACTCGGCTGCCTATCAGTATTTTGGCCTTCTCCTTGTTGCGGGCGCGGATACGAGGGCTTGCCAAAGTGTTGGTGTTGCCCACCGTCTGCAGCGCATTCGCGGTGACGCTCACCGAAGAAGCACTGATGGTTTTGTCGGTCTGGTGGCTCAGGTCGCGCAGAACCAGCCCGGATGCGCCGGATACCGACGCCGCGCTCGCGGTGAGCGAACTCGGCGGCGTGATACCGAAGTCGAGCAACCTGCTGCGAGCGATTTCCAGCACTTCGACCGAGATGAGCACTTCCGGCTCGGGCACGTCGATCGAGGCCACCAATTTCTCGGCCATGCGCACCGCATCCGGCGTATCGCGCATCACGACGACGCTGGTGCGTTCGTCGACGAACAAGGTCTTGGCCCCGAGCATGGACTTCAGCATGCTTTCGACGTCCTTGGGAACGGCATTCGTCAAGTAGAACGTATGGACGATCTGTTCCTCATAGTCCTTTTGCTTGGCGGCGGTATTCGGATAGATGAGCACCATGTTCGACGACAGGATCTGCCGCGCGAGGGCGTTTTGGTCGAGCACCAGGTCGATCGCTTCCTCGATGGGCACTTCCTGGACGAATATCGTCGTCTTGCTGTCGCTCTTCACGTCCTTGTCGAGCACGAAATTGATGCCGGTCTGCCGCGCCAGCACTTCGAACACCATTTTTGTCGGTGCGTCGCGGAACTGCAATGAGACCTTGGCATTGTTGCGCGCCTTGAGCCGCGGCGCCACGGTCGTCGGCCCGCGTGCCATATTGATCTTGGCGGCCAAGGCCACGGCCGGACCGAAGCCCGCATCCTCATTGAACACGGAGCGCAGAATCGCCTCCGCCGCATCGTAGTCCTTATGTTCGAATTGCTTGGTCGCCTCGGCCACCATCGCGCCGTGCCGCCGATCGGCGTCGACGCCCTCGATCCCGCGCAAGGCACGCTGATCCGTAGGGTCGATGAGCAACGCGCGCCGGTATGTCGACACCGCCGCATCCAACTGGCCGCCGGCGCGTAAGGCATCGCCGGCGGTGATGAGGTTTTGCAGCGCCGCTTCGCGCCGCGCCGTCAGGTCCAATTTATACGCCAGGTTGTTTGGGTCGTGTTCGGCGGCCGCGGCCAGTTCCGACACTCCGACTTCGTAATTACCCCGCTCGACGTCCTCGAGACCCTTGCGATGCAGTTGGGTGGCGGCGCAACCGAACAGCGCCGCACTGCCCAAGAGCCCGACAAAGAGACTGCGGTGGCGGCCGAGGCCGTGAGATACGTTCATCATTCTTCGCCCACAGCAAGTGATTGCTGAATTTTGAGTGGCATGTACGTGAGCAGCAGCTGACCGGATTTGATTTCATCGACGCT
>JALYHU010000130.1 GCA_030776345.1 Pseudomonadota bacterium
CCATACGCGTATCTGCGCCGCTTGTTCGCTGAGCTGCCTAAAGCCAAAACCGTCGAAGACTTCGAGGCGATGCTACCGTTCAATATCACGCCGGTATAGGCAAGGGCGGTCTTCCCCAATCGCTTACATCTGATCGGCCTGCATCTCAGCTTCATTGAGTTCAGGCACGTCGACCCGGTACTTTTCGACGAAGTAATCAATGAGCGCATCGAGATTGGTGTTCAGAAGGCGGTTGCTGTCGATCTCGGCGATCTCGGTATTGAGGTGATGCAGTTGGTGCTGTTGCACCCCATGCGCATCACCCTGAGTGAACAGATAGTCATGACTTCGATTCATCGAAAAACCCTACCCTGAGCGCGTACTGAGAACGCTGCCGCGAGGCGGTCGGAAAGGGGCTGGATTCCCTAAGAAATCTACATGGCGTCTACACGCGCCGAATTGGCGGTCCATCGCTTTCCTCAAAACTCGCAAAAAAGCCTTATTTTATTGGTGCGCCCGGACGGATTCGAACCGCCGACACCCGCGTTCGAAGCGCGGTACTCTATCCAGCTGAGCTACGGGCGCATTTTTTTAAACTGGTCACTCTCTGGTCACCCCGCACTTTGCGGCGTTAACCCTCACTTAGCAAGTCACTGATCCAAAAACAAAATTCGCCCGATTCGAACCAGACCTTGACTGGTTCGAAGCCGATTACTCTATCCAGCTGAGCTACGGGCGCGCGGGCGTGCAGTGTAGCTTTCATAAAGCCATTCGGAAACCTCAGTTTGCCGCGTCGGGACCGAGTCGCACCGCTGACGTGCAGTCCCGCGACCCGAGGCCACCCCCATGCAGGTTGCGACCGGCAGTGTGCCGGCCTCTGCGCTCATTCAAGCCTACCGATCAACCGATAGACCGCAATCAGAATTCCGAACCCGAGATACAGAGCCAACAGTGCAATGAGCATCAGGAGCGCCATCTCGAAGCTAATGATTCGTTTTCCCAACAGGAGAATGACCGCCGCAACGAGACCGGTGAACGAGGCACCGATGCCTGCAGCAACCTTCAGCGTCCTGTTCTTGGACATTAGGTCATTCGAGTCCGGGTTCGCTCGCATAGCGGAAACGTCGGCCTCGAACATAGCATAGCCGTCGCATGGGTAATTTATGAAGGTAACTTCGTAGTTTACCTGTGTATATGCTATGCTATTGAACATGAACGAAGGATCGCTAAGCCCGAAGGTGCTGCTCACGGAATCCCTGGCGCGAGATCTTCGGGTTCTCATCGGCAAACTCAAGCGGCGACTACGTGAACAGACGCATCTGGGGGACCTGACGTGGTCTCAGGTGTCGGTGCTCACCCGTTTGGATCGCGAGGGTCCCGCGACGGTGACAGGCCTGGCGCGGGCTGAGGGCATGCGCCCGCAGTCCATGGGCGCGAATATTTCCGCCCTGCAGGAGGCCGGGCTCGTGAGCGGGATCCCGGACCCGGGCGACGGGCGTCAAACCCTGTTGTCTCTCACTCCCCTTGCCCGCGAATGGCTCCAGGTCGGGCGTGCGGACCGGCAGAATTGGCTGCTCCGCGCCATCGAGACCCATCTTGCCCCTCATGAGCAAGAAGAACTCGCACGTGCTCTCGCCCTGCTCGAACGTCTGGTCCAGTCGTGACACCTGCCGACCCATGAGCCGTCCGCTCCCAGGCACGTTCCGTTCCCTGAACAACTTCAATTACCGGGTATGGGCTGGCGGCGCTTTCGTGTCCAACGTGGGAACCTGGATGCAACGCACCGCCCAAGACTGGATCGTGCTCACCCAGCTGACCCACAACAATGCGACCGCCATGGGAGTGGTCATGGCGCTCCAATTCGGACCTCAGGTTCTCTTGGTGCCGTGGACCGGCTTCGCGGCCGATCATCTCGATAGGCGCAGGCTTTTGATCGCCACGCAAGCAACCATGGGCGCACTGGCACTCGGGCTGGGTATACTCACTGTCGCCGGCCTGGTCCAGTTGTGGCATGTGTACGTGTTCGCCTTTCTGCTCGGGTGCGTCACCGCCTTCGATTCAACCGCGCGCCAAACTTTTGTGTCGGAACTGGTGGGAGAGGCCGATCTCTCGAACGCGGTGGCACTGAATTCCACCTCGTTCAATGCCGCGCGGATGATCGGTCCCGCCATCGCCGGCCTCCTCATCTCGATCGTAGGTTCCGGATGGGTATTCCTCATCAACGCCGCCTCGTTTGCCGCGGTGCTGTACTCGCTGAGTCTGCTGCGCGTCGGTGAACTGCACCTGACGAGCCGAGGTCCCCCAGGGCGCGGCGGCCTCGCCGACGGGGCTCGTTATGTCTGGCAACGGCCCGACCTCAAGGCTGTCCTACTCATGTTTTTCTTGGTGGGCACGTTCGGGGCCAACTACCCGATATTCATTTCCACCATGTCCGTCACCGCGTTCCACGGGGGAGCGGATCAATACGGACTCTTGACCGCGATCCTGAGCGTGGGGTCGGTCGTCGGCGCGCTCCTCGCGGCGCGGCGCGAACGACCGCACATCGCGCTGCTGTTCAGTGCTGCTGCAATCTTCGGGCTCGCCTTTGCACTGGCCGCGATCATGCCCAATGACTGGCTCTTCGGCCTCGCGCTCGTCCTGGTCGGCGTGTCTGCACAAACATTCACCACCACAGCGAACAGCCTGGTGCAACTAACGACCGAGCCGGCCATGCGTGGGCGCGTCATGGCGATCCTCCTCGCCATTGCATTGGGCGGCACTCCCATCGGTGCACCCCTGGTCGGCTGGGTGGCCGATACGTTCGGCCCGCGCTGGGCACTGTGCGTCGGCGCTGCCTCGGGTTTCGGCGCAGCGCTCGTGGGCATTCATTATCTCGCGAAGTACCGCCACCTGCGCGTACGCTTCCATGGCGCACGCCTTCGTTGCAGCTTCGATCGACACACTCGGGCCGATTCCGAGGCTCAACGCTAACAACGGACTGGAGGGCCCTGCAATCGTGAACAGCATGACCAGCAAAAAATCTCTTTTCAACATGGACGGCAAAACCGCCCTGATTACCGGTGGCTCACGCGGACTGGGCTTGCAGATGGCCGAAGCGCTCGGCGCCGAAGGCGCCCGCATCATGCTCTGCGCACGCAAGCTCGATGAGCTGCGCGAGGCCCAAGCACACCTGCAGACACTGGGCATCGCGGCGGATCGGGCCGTGGCCGATATCTCCCGGGAAGAAGACGTCGGCCGCTTGGTGCAGGAGACGATGCAGCGACTGGGTCACATCGACATCCTCATCAATAATGCGGGCACCACGTGGAGTGCCCCGGCCGAGGATCATCCGCTCGACGCCTGGGACAAAGTCTTCAACCTCAATATTCGAGGGCTGTTCCTGCTTACGCAGCAGATCGGCAAGCTATCCATGATTCCGCGTCGGTACGGCCGCATCGTGAATGTTGCCTCGGTAGCCGGCCTGATGGGCAATCCCGTGGAGATACAACAGACCCTCGCGTACAACACCAGTAAGGGAGCGGTCGTCAATTTCACCCGTGCTCTGGCGGCCGAATGGGGCCGCTTCGGCATCACCGTCAATGCCATCGCGCCAGGCTATATCCCTTCGAAGATGACCCGCGGCCTGCTCGGCGCAGTCGGCGCGGACAGGGTCGCGGCCTACGCCCCGTTGAATCGGATCGGCGACGATGAAGACCTGAAGGGCGCGGCGCTCCTGTTTGCGTCCGACGCCGGAAAGCACATCACCGGCCAGATCCTGGCGATCGACGGCGGTGCGTGCATCATCTGAGGGCGACGCCCGGTGGACTGAAAGCCAGCACCCGGCCGACGCTAGTACGAGGTGAGCCTCGCCTATATGATGGGGCTGGCTCCAATTCGAGGGGAAACCACATGCGAAGCGCGCGGGTACTGCGACGGTGCATGGCCACCGGACTATTTCTCGTCATGAGTTCGCACGCGGCCCCCGCGCCGATCACGCAAGCCGAGATCGAGTACTTGCTGTCGACGGTCGCCGAGTCCGGCTGCGAGTTCTATCGAAATGGTACTTGG
Source organism: Pseudomonadota bacterium (assembly GCA_030776345.1). Classification (GTDB taxonomy): domain Bacteria; phylum Pseudomonadota; class Gammaproteobacteria; order Steroidobacterales; family Steroidobacteraceae; genus Bog-1198. The sequence continues at coordinate 4,027 of JALYHU010000130.1, forward strand.
TATGACGGACGAGCGGCCGCCGCTCATCTTCGATACAAGTACGATGCCCTCATGGCAAAGGACTTGATAAACAATTCCGATGATTTCATCGAGCGGGCGGCCACCAAGAGCAGCCTCAGCGGTCTCGCGTATGCGATCCGCTGCAAGGGCTATCCATCCGTTTCTTCGCACGAGTGGTTCGAGGACTTGCTTGCGAAGTATCGGCAGTCCAAGAAGGATGCCGCAGCGAGAGGTCCTGACGGTTGAAACGTCAGTTCGCCATTCGCCAAATGGAGCGATCGGTCCAGCCCGCCAGCGCCGTCATCGCCCAGGCCGTGTCCTTGCCCTGGTGGCAGGCATTGCAGGCATTCGGAATTTTCAATGCGTCGGTTTGCACGGGCGTTACGAAGCGGAATGTGTGGCTGCTGACGTTTACGTCGGCGATCGTCTGCTCGATTTTCGGCATGTGACAGGCAACGCACTGGCTCCCGGGGCTCGCCGCAGGATGATGCGTATGCGCCTCGATTGAAACTGCATGCGGGCCGTTCTGCGCGTTCGGGCCGTGGCACGTCAAACAGACGTCATTGACGGGCTTGCGCAACATGGCCTCGTTGCCTGTGCCATGCGGATCATGGCAGGAGAAGCAGGTCACGCCGCGAGCGTACATCAAGCTCTGGACGAAATCGTTGCCTTGCATACGGTTCTTGTGCGCGGTGCCGTCCGGAAAATGCGTGAAGGTGAGCTTTCCAAGTTCGTGGCTCTCGAGCTTCCAGTAGTCCGCCAAGTTGAGGCCTACGCTGAAGCCCACCGGCCAGTCGTAATTCCTTCCGTTGATGGGGTTCTTGAGCGGCTGACCCTGCGAGTGGCATTGGATACAACTGTCGTTGGCATGAACGTAGTCCATACGAGCGGGATTCAAGATGTTGTCGCGGCTGGGGTGCTGCGCATGTTCCGCGCCCCCACCGTGGCAGCGCTCGCAGCCTACGTTCCATTCGACTACGGTGTTGTTGTCGATGTTGAAACCCACCGAGTGACAGCCGTCGCACAGGGGGCCGGTCGGCCGCCGCGAATTGTCGCCCGGATCCGGATACAGCGGCGCCCACCAATCGGTGTTGTCGGCGACGTGATAAGGCCGCCACATCTTGTGGGCCACATCCCACTGCGCCGGAAAGGGGAAGTAATCGTTGCCGACTCTCTTGAAGTAGCGTTGTTTCCAGACGCTGCCATAGACGAACGCCACGTCGGCCCGGGTGAAGGTGAGCAAGGGATCGGACTTGGAGAAATCGGGAATGATGGCCTCGGGATGACGCTTGGGATCGCGCACGACGTTTGCCATCCGGGTCTTGCTCCAGCGGGCAAAGATGTCTTCGTGGCAGGATTGGCAGGCCGCGGAACCCGCATACCGGGCAGCGGGAGTCACGCCGGGAGCCGCCGTGTTTCGGTCCGCAGCGTGATTCCCGCCAAGGGAGGCCACCAGCGGGAAGTGTCGAACGTATCTCACCAGCTGCCATATCTGTCGGTCGGGCATGTTCCAGGCGGGCATGGCCGTATTCCGGATACCGTTGCGGATGTGATAGAAGATTTCGCCATCCGACATCGACGTGACCAGCGAGCGCAGTGCCGGCGGGCGCGGATAGGTGCCCGCCCCTACCTCGGTTTTTCCGCTCCCATCATAGGCGTGGCAAGTCTCGCACTTCTCACGAAACAAAGTCTGGCCGGCGGCGACGGCGGATGTGTCTTCGGCGAGAGGATTCGCGATGTTTTTGGCGGATCCAGGAACGCTGTGGCGAAGGAGCCAGGTGGCCACTCTGGTCTCGAAGACCGGGGGCTCTGCGCGCGCGCTGGAGAAGCCGGGTAGAAGCAAGAAATAGGATGCTCCGAGGACGGCGATTGCGGCGATGACCAGACCGAGAATCACCGGAATCTTTGTGCGCCTCCGGTCCCGTTGCCCGGGCCTCGATGTCTCAGACATGGCGGAACTTCGACGTCATCATGATTGACAGTATGATGCCGATCAAAGCCTGTGGCGACGGCGTCGTGGCAGAGTATCGCCGCCGGGAGCGCGCCCCAGTGCCTCGACCAAATCCAGTCCCTTAGTCGAGCGCCAACTGCAAAAACGACAGCATGCAGACGCAATTCGCTCCGATCGAGGGTCGAGGGTGGCGCCTCGAGGGTTGCAGCGACCTCCTGCCGGTCTGAACTTTCCGCGCCATAGGCCGTCCAAAGGCTCGGTTGCGGCCAAATAATCAGGCACTTACGCGAATTTCCCGGGACGCTGGCGGCCCGTGGGTCTTGGCCGTAAGATCGTATTCCCCATAACCGTTCGTACCGATAACAAGAGGACTTCCGATGAAGGCTTGGATACCGTTCTTGATTCTCGCGCTGGGCTCCGCCGCCCACTCGCAGGCGAGCTGCACCTACCCACGCGCACCCGACGCACCGCCCGACGGCGCCACCGCGACCAAGGATCAGATGATCACGGCGAAGCACGACTTTGACCGGTACAACGGCGAGATGAATGCCTACTTGGACTGCCTGAAACTCGAGATGGATTCCGCGGCGCCGAAAGACCCGAAAAAGTTGACTCCCGACGAGAAGAAGAAAGCCGACGATCAGCAGAAGATATTGGTACAGAAGAACAATGCCGCAGTGGACGAGTTGCAGACCAATGTGGGCCGATTCAACGAACAGCTGAAAATCTACAAGGCGAAAAACAGCAAGTAGGTGACATGAATGAGCGCGGCGAAAAGTCGCCGCGCCCGTTCGAAGACGACTATGCAGGCTAGTACGGTCATCACACCGCGTCTGGCCGAAGAGGCGATCAACTCTCGGCTGACGTGTTTGCCGATCGAATCACTGCCATTGACGCAGTGTGTCGGTGGAACCCTGCGGGAAAACATCTATGCCGAGCGGGACACACCTCCCTACGACCGCGTCACGATGGATGGCATTGCCGTGGACAGCGAACAGCTGCGTCGCGGATCACGACGCTTTCACATACAAGCCACTCAGGCCGCGGGCTCGCCGGCCCTCAAACTGGCCCGCGGTGAGAATGCCATCGAAGTGATGACCGGTGCGGTTCTACCCCTCGCGTCCGACTGCGTGATTCCCGTCGAGCAGTACGATGTCGAGGACGGCATCGTGTTCTTGAAATCCGCCACTACCGGATCGCCCTACCATAACGTCCATCGGCGCGGCAGCGACAGCCGTCAAGGCGCACTGCTGCTCGCGAGCGGCACGATGTTGCGCGCCCCGGAAATCGCGGTGGCCGCCTCAGCCGGCATGGCGCGCGTGCGAGTGAGCAGCCAGCCGGCCATCATGATCGTCTCGACCGGCGACGAGCTGATCGAACCGGGAGATCCCATTGCCGATTATCAGGTGCGCCGCTCCAACGCATACGCCGTGGCCGCCGCCCTGCGCAAGCGGCGGTTCGGACGGGTGGGCGACGACCACGTACTCGACGACGAAGACATGCTGCGCGAGCGGTTGGCATTGCATCTGACGACCCATGAAGTTTTGATCCTCAGCGGCGGCGTCTCCATGGGCAAGTTCGATCTCGTGCCCAGGGTGCTCCTGGAATTAGGCGTCCAAGAAGTCTTCCACAACATCGCTCAGCGACCCGGCAGACCCATGTGGTTCGGTATTGGTCCGCAGGGACAATCGGTATTCGGCTTGCCCGGGAACCCGGTCTCCACGCTGGTATGCCTGATTCGTTACGTCATCCCGGCGATCGCCGAGGCCATGGGGACCCGGCGCGTGCCGCCCGAACGACTGGCGCTCGCAGCCGCGGTGACGTTCAAGCCCGCTCTGACCTATTTCCTGCCCGTGGCCATCGAGCACGACGATTGGGGACGCACTTGGGCCGACCCGCGTCCACCCAATGGCTCCGGGGACTTTCTGAGCTTGGCCGGCACGGACGGTTTCGTCGAGCTTCCGCCGGGACCGAATACCTATCCCAAGGGCTTCGTCACCAGCGTCTACCGCTGGTAAGCTGAAGCGACCATGCAATCGACCCTTCATGATATCCGCGGCGCCGATCACCCGCTCGACCGCCTTGCGCGGCCGCTGCATGACCTGCGCATTTCGGTCATGGATCGATGCAATTTTCGCTGCCCCTACTGCATGCCCAAGGACCAGTATCACGACAACTACCGTTTCCTGAAATCTCAGGAGCGGCTGTCATTCGAAGAGATCGTACGTCTCTCGCGGCTGTTCGCTTCATTGGGCGTGCGCAAGTTGCGGCTCACCGGCGGCGAGCCGCTGCTGCGCACCAACCTGGCCGATCTGGTTGGCGATCTGACGGCGATCCCCGGCATCGACGACATTGCCCTGACCACCAACGGCGTACTCCTGGGCCAGCACGCGGTCGATCTGCATGCCAACGGCCTGCGCCGCGTCACGGTGAGCCTCGACACTTTGAACAAGGACATCTTCGCACGCATGAGCGGCGGCTTTGCGGCTCTCGACCAAGTCCTGCATGGAATCGACGCGGCCATCGCTGCCGGACTTACACCGGTGAAGGTCAATTCAGTGGTCGAACGTGGCGTAAACGATGCAACGGTGCTCGACCTGGTCGAACACTTCCGCGGCAAGCCCGTGATCGTGCGCTTCATCGAGTTCATGGACGTGGGCAATCGCAATGCCTGGCGGCCGGACATGGTCGTGCCGTCGCGTGAACTCGTGGCCCGGATCGGTGCTCGCTGGCCCATGCAACCGATTTCGGAAAATTACCGCGGCGAGGTTGCGCAGCGTTGGCGCTTCGACGACGGCGCGGGCGAAGTGGGGTTCATTTCCTCCGTCTCGCAGCCCTTTTGCGGCGCCTGCAGCCGTGCGCGGCTGTCATCGGAGGGCAAGTTCTACACCTGCCTGTTCGCCACTCAGGGACTCGACTTGCGCGCAGCGCTGCGGGCCGGGGCCTCCGATCAGGAACTTTTGAATGCGATTCGTGGTAAGTGGCTTGGGCGCACCGATCGTTACAGCGAACAGCGGGAAGAGCTGCGCCGCACCGAGCCCACCCTCAAGAAGATCGAGATGTATTACATCGGCGGCTGACAATGACATTTTCTCACCTGGACAGCGAGCAGCGGCCCACCATGGTCGACGTTGCCGATAAGCCGCCGACCAAGCGCACCGCGGTTGCCGAGGCGCGCGTGCGTTTTCCCGCCGCCGTCGCCACGGCGCTGCGCGAGAGCGGCCTGCGTTCGCCCAAAGGACCGGTATTCGACACCGCCATCATTGCGGGCGTCATGGGCGCCAAGCGCACTCACGAACTCATCCCGTTTTGCCACCCGCTGGGGCTCGAGAGCTGTCACATCGCTGTCGAAATGGAAGGAAACTCTGCCTTGATTCGTTGCACCGTGAGCGTGCATCACAAAACCGGCGTCGAGATGGAGGCGCTTACCGGCGCGAGCATTGCCGCTCTGACCATCTACGACATGTGTAAGGCGTTGTCGCACGACATCATCATCGGCGACACGCGCCTGATCTCCAAGGATGGCGGCAAGAGTTCGTATTCGCTGCAGGAGGCATCTTGAATTCCGCATTGCCTGCGACGCCGGCGCCGGTATACGGATTGATCCTTGCCGGCGGCCTGAGCTCGAGAATGCATCGCGACAAGGCAGCTTTGCTCTATCGAGGCACGAGCCAGCTCGACCGCGCGTTCGAACTTGCGGCGCGCCACGTGGCCCAAGTATTCGTGTCCGTACGCGCGGACCAAGTCACGGAACCCACCCGCGCGAGCAAGCCCCTGATCGTCGATTCTGCGGACGGCGCAGGCCCCATCGTCGGCATCCGCTCGGCCTTGGCGGCGTATCCCGAGGTGGCATGGCTGGTGCTCGCCTGTGATTTGCCGTTCCTGTCGCATGCCGCGCTCGAACGTCTGTTGACCGAGCGCGATCCGAGTATGCTCGCGACCGCCTATATGAGCGCGCACGATGGCTTGCCGGAACCGCTGTGCGCGGTGTGGGAACCGGCCGCAGGGCCGGCGTTGTCCGCCTATCAGAGCAGCGGCGGACAGTGTCCGCGGAAATTTCTGAGGACGCACCCTGTCCGGCTGCTCGAACCGCACGACCGGCACGCGCTCGACAACATCAATACCCCCGAGGAATACTCCGCCGCCCGGAGCGCGCTCGATTCCCCGGTTCATTGAGATCGCGAAGATCCTATGCAACTCAAGATCCAGTACTTCGCCTTGATGCGTGAACAGGCCGGCCGCTCCGAAGAGATTCTGGAGACCTCGGCCGCCACCCCCGCCGATTTGTTTTCCGAACTGAACGCACGTTACGGCTTCAGCCTGTCGCGCGAACAGCTGAAAGTGGCCGTGAACAGCGAATTCTCCGAATGGTCGCGCCCCTTGGGCGCGGGTGATGCCGTGGTATTCATCCCACCGGTGGCGGGCGGCTGATGCGATTCCGGTTCACCGAGACGGCCATCGATACGCAAGCGGCGCGGCGCGAGGTGCTCGACCGTGGCGCGGGCGGTTACGTCAACTTCGAGGGCTGGGTTCGGGATCACAATGACGGCCAGGAAGTCACCCGGCTCGAGTACGAAGCCTTTCAAGCCCTCGCCGTCAAAGAGGGCGAACGCATACTCGCCGAGGCGTTGCAGCGATTCCCGATCAAGCATGCTCTCTGTGTCCATCGCGTCGGATCGCTCGATCTCACCGAGATGGCGGTTTGGGTGGGTGTCAGTGCTGCGCACCGCGGCGAAGCGTTCGACGCATGCCGATACATCATCGATGAAGTGAAGCACCGGGTGCCGATCTGGAAAAAGGAGCACTACCGCAACGGCGACTCGGGTTGGGTCAACTGCGAGCGCTGCGCCGCGGCGCCGCACCATGCGCACGACCCCCGCGACGAGCGCGACGGCCGCCAAGAACACGAGCATCATGAGCACGATCTCATCGGGCCCCTGGTGCTGCCCGGATCCGAATAGCTGCCGTGCGGCCTGACTATTCACGGCAACTGCTGCTCAAGGAAATCGGCGCCGCCGGTCAAGCGAAACTCGAGGCCAGCCGCGTACTCATCGTAGGTGCAGGAGGCCTCGGCAGTCCGGTGCTGCAGTATCTGGCAGGTGCCGGCGTGGGGCATCTCAGCGTGGTGGATGCCGACACGCTCGAGGCGAGCAATCTGCACCGCCAGCCCCTGTATGCGCTGGCGGACGTAGGCACATCCAAGGTGCAGCTGGCACGCGCCGCCGTGCACGCGATCAACCCCAGCGTGTTCGTGGAGGCTCATGCGCTCCGCTTCGCGGCGGACAATGCGCTTCAGCTGGTGGGCGCGCACGATATCGTCGTCGACTGCAGCGACAATTTCCGCACGAAATTTCTCATCAACGATGCGGCGGTTCTCGCACGGCGGCCCGCCGTGTTCGCCAGCGTGTATCAATATGAGGGCCAACTCCAAGTCTACAAACCGGAACCCGAGCACGCGTGCCTGCGTTGTCTGTGGCCGGATGCGACGGCGGACGGCGTGGTGGGCAACTGCGCCGAGGCCGGAGTCCTCGGTCCGGTGCCGGGAATCTTCGGCAGCCTTCAGGCACTCGTGACATTGAAGATTCTATTGGCCCTGCCGGGCCAGCTCGGAGGCGAACTTTGGCTGCTCGATTTCACGAGTTTTTCCAGCGCCAAGCTCAAGGCTCCGCGCCGCACCGCCTGCACCGCGCCCAATTGCGCGCTGATTCGCGACCTTCCGCAGGAAGAGGCGGGTATCGAAATCGGTCTGTCGTCGTTCGCCGCCGCAGCGGCGCAGGGCTTGGAAATCATCGATATCCGGAGCGCCGAGGAAGTAGCCTCCCGGCCGGCTCAGCTACGGCACATCGCCATGCCTGCGCTGCTGGCCAACGCGGAGCTGTTGTCGCGGGGCGGGCGGTATTTGCTCGTCTGCGCGTCCGGTAAACGCAGCCTCGCGACTGCCCGTGAGCTGCGAAAACGCGGGCTGGCAGTGCACTCGCTGGCCGGCGGCCTGCAAGCACTGGACTCGCATCCTTAGAATCATGCATTTCGACAGCAAATTACCCGACGTCGGGACCACCATCTTCACGGTCATGTCGCGCCGCGCGCTGGAAGAGGGTGCGGTCAATATTGGCCAGGGGTTTCCCGACTACCCCATCGATTCACGCTTGTCGGAGGCGCTCGTCGAGACGATCGCGGAAGGACGCAACCAGTACGCCCCCATGGAGGGCGTCACCGAGCTTCGCGAGCAGATCGCCAAGAAACTGCACACGAGCTATGCGCTCGAGGTCGACCCGCAATCCGAAGTCACCGTGACCTGCGGCGGCACCGAAGCGCTGTTCAACGCCATCCAAGCCGTGGTGCGCGCAGGTGACGAGGCCATCATTTTCGATCCCGCCTACGATGCGTATGAGCCGGCGGTACGGTTGGCGGGAGGCCGTTGCCTGCGGGTGCCGCTCGAGCCGCCGGGCTTCCGTTTCGACTGGGATCGCGTACGAAGCGCCTTGAGCCCTCGCACCCGTCTCATCATCATCAACAGTCCGCAAAATCCCAGCTGCAGCGTCGCAACCCGCGCCGATCTCGACGCGCTCGCCGCGCTGGTGCGCGATCGGCCCGTCAGCATCCTCGCCGACGAAGTCTACGAGCACGTGCTGTACGACGGCCGCCGCCATGCGTCGGTACTCGCCCATCCCGAATTGCGCGCCCGAAGTTTCGCGGTGTTCTCCTTCGGCAAGACCCTGCACGCCACCGGCTGGCGGGTTGGCTACTGCGTCGCGCCGCCGACGATGACGCGCGAACTGCGCAAAGTCCATCAGTTCAACACCTTCAGCATCGCATCGCCCCTGCAATACGCCATTGGGCGCTATCTGTCCCGGTACCCCGACGCATGGGCCGGCCTGCCGGCGTTTTTTCAGGCCAAGCGCGATCTATTGGCGGACCTGCTCGCAGGCTCGGGATTCGAGCCCGTACCGGCCGCGGGCACTTACTTCCAACTGGTGGACTACGGCGCGCTCAGCACATCCCTCGACACGGAGTTTGCCGACCGCCTGATCCGCGAAGCAAAGGTGGCCACCATCCCGTTGTCGCCGTTCTACGAGAAGCCCCCGGCGATGACGCTGCTGCGGCTGTGCGTCGCCAAGCGCGATGAAACGCTGCAGGCAGCCGCCGATCACCTGCGCCGCTTCGCCGGCGCGGCAGCGCGAAACTAAGTGCCGTAGCGCTGCTTGAGCGCGGACGGTAGACTCTGGCGCTGCCGTATTCGCGAGGCGTCCATCAGCATGCGGCCCGCCCACCGATAGACGTTGTTTTCCTTGACGGTCCGGCGCATCAAACTCATTCGGTCGCGCCGTTCATCGCGGCCCATGCGCATCGCAATCTCCATGGCATCCGCCGTTTCATTGACATCGAACGGATTGATGAGTACGGCCTCCGCCAATTCGCGCGAAGCACCCGCGAACGTGCTCAAGATCAAAACACCGTCCTCGTCGTCGCGCGAGGCGACGAATTCCTTGGCCACCAGATTCATTCCGTCGTGCAAGCTGTTCACCAGGCAGAAATCCGCGGCGCGATAGAGTTCGAAGACGCGCGTAGGTTCCTGGTGTTCGTCGATCAGCACGATGGGCCGCCAGCTCTCCTCGGCGAACTTGGCGTTGATCCGCTCCACTTCACCGTAGGTTTGCTGCTGCAGCGCCTGATACGCCGGCAGCGTGCTGCGCGAGGGCGCGGCGATCTGCAAGAGGCAAATCCGGCCGCGGTGCCGGGGATTCTTGTCGAGCAGCGCTTCCAAAGCGTGGAAGCGTTCGATGATGCCTTTCGTGAAGTCCCAGCGCTCGACACCGAGGCCGATGACCACGTCGGCCCCGATCTGATAGCGGTCGCGGACCGCGGTGCGGCATGCGGCGACGTCCGGCAGAAATTTCAGCCAGCGCGGCGGCCATTCGATGGAAATGGGATAAGGGGCCACGCGGCAAACCCGGCCCTGCAACGTCACGGTCATGTGCTCGTGATCGATCTGGCATTCCACGAAGCGATCCACCGTTTCGAGAAAATTCTGGCAATGGTAGCGGGTGTGAAACCCCAAGATATCCGCCGACAACATGTGCAGGAGTATCTCCCGCTTCCACGGGCAAACGCCGAAGGTTTCCGCGTTGGGCCAGGGAATGTGCCAAAACAAAGCGATGGTGGCCTTCGGTATCTTGGCGCGAACGAGCTTCGGCAGCAGCGCGAAGTGAAAGTCCTGAATCATGACGACGGGACTGTCGGTTTTCGCCTCGGCCGCGACGACATCCGCGAATTTCGCGTTCACCTCTTCGTAGGCGCGCCAATCGGTGGGCCTGAACGCGGGCCGCACGTACGCGAGGTGGCAGAGCGGCCATAGGCCCTCGTTCGAGAATCCATAGTAATAGCCCTGTTCCTGTTCGGGAGTGAGCCAGACGCGGCGCAAGGTGTATGCGGGATCGTCAGGGGGTACTCTGATCTGATCGAACCGGTCGACGGTTTCGCGATCGGCGGGGCCCGCGCCATGCGCGATCCAGACACCGGCACAGGCACGCATGATGGGTTCCAGCGCCGTCACCATGCCGCTCGCGGGTACCTGCACCACCGGGCGATGGTCGGCATTGTAATTGTGAATGTATGGCTCGCGGTTCGAGACGATCAGCACTTGCGCGGAATTCAAGTGATCGTGAACTACTTGCTTGAGGGCCTGCGGCGTCCAGTTTTCCCGAAAGTCGATCTCCAGCCGCTGCTTCTGCTCGGCCTCGGCGAGCACCTGCCGCACCTGAGACAGTATGGGTTGCGAGGAGTGCGAGTGGGCATCGTCGAGGAATCGCTTGCCCCGAATATCGCCGATCAGCACGTTCACCCAGCGGCGCAGCTGCAACCACGCGACCAGTACCACCAGCAGCGCCAGCAGCAACACCGAGATGCCGATGAACACCAGCAGGAAGTCGCGCGCCGTCCGCTGCCGCCGGTCCACGAAGCTCAGGTCGTGCAGCATCAGCACGCGAAACGGCGGTTCTTCGCCATCGAAATCGAAGCGCGAGACTTGCACCGACCCGGAGGGCAGCTGCACCACCCGCGTTGCCGTAGGATCAGACTTCGCGTTCGTATCGCAGGAAATAGCCGAAGGCGCGCGCTCGGTTTTCAGCACGGTGGTACCGTCCGGCCGGCATACCAGGATGGCGAGCAACCGCTCGTCTGCGGTGACCTTCGAGAGATAGGTACGCAGCCGCGCCTCGTTGCCCTTGACCACCAGCTCGGTGATCGGCTCTTCCATCGAGTGCATGACCAGCTGCGCGCGCAGCTCGACATCGGAACGAAACCACTCCGCCAGCAATCGTTCGATATACGGCAATCCGAAATAGGCGACGACGCAAGAGGCAAATGCGACCGGCAACACGAAGCGCAGAATCACCGAGCGAAACATCATGCCTCCATGTTGTGTGTGCGTTGCCGTCGAGATCAGACCCTCCAAAATACCTAAAATTGGCGACGTAGTCTCGAATTTCCCCAACCAGTTGTCGCCGGCCCCGCGAACGAGATGTAATAATTACATTCACCTGCAATGGTTGACCCCAATGATCGACCCGCAATGATCGACGCAAGGGGAACGCGACCTGCGAGTGAGAAACCTCCGCAGACTAGTCAGGGAGGAGCGGGTGAGCTATGTTGCCTCTTCATGATCAAGTCCCCCCCCGCGCCGTCGCTCGATTGGAGTTTGTTCATCGATGTGGACGGAACGCTGATCGAGCTGGCCGAGACCCCTTTCGATACCAGCGCGAGCGCGGAACTGAAGCGGCTTCTGGAGACCGTGGCCGGCAAACTCGGCGGCGCGCTCGCGTTGGTGAGCGGCCGCAGCATCGAGTATCTGGATGCGCTGTTCGCCCCGCTGCGGTTGCCCGCGGCGGGACTGCACGGAGTGGAACGCCGCAAGGCCTCCGGCATCCTGCAAGGCGCGAGCTTCAATGACTCGCAGCTCGATCGGGCGCGCGCGGCGCTCGCGCTGCTGGTGCAGTCGCATGCCGGCACGCTGCTCGAGGACAAGGGCAGAACGGTCGCCATTCACTACCGGATGGCGCCGCGCTTCGAACCGGAACTACGCCAGGCGGTACTGGAGATTGCGGCGCAGCTCGGCCCCAATTATCACGTGCAATCGGGCAGCATGATGTTGGAAATCAAGCCGCGAGGATTCGACAAGGGCGCCGCCGTCAAGGCGTTTCTGCAAGAACCGCCGTTCTCCGGGAGGACACCGGTATACGCGGGCGATGACCTCACCGATATCGACGGTTTTCGGGCGGTCGAGGCCCAAGGCGGCATCAGCATCGCGGTCGGCGAGCGGGTGCAGGCGCAATATCATCTCGAGGGACCTGCGCAGGTGCGCGAATGGCTCGAGGCGCTCGCCCGGTTGGTCGACTCGCGTCGCGCATGACTTAAGCCCGGATTTGGCCGGTGCCCCGTACCAGGTATTTGTAGCTGGTCAGCTGCTCGACGCCCACGGGGCCGCGCGCATGAAACTTGTCGGTGCTGATGCCGATCTCCGCTCCCATGCCGAATTCGCCGCCGTCGGCGAATTGCGTGGAGGCATTGTGCAGCACGATGGCGCTATCCACTCTCGCTAAAAATCGCTCCGCCGCGGCCGCATCGTCGGTGACGATGCAGTCGGTATGCTGTGAGCCATATTGCTGAATGTGGGCGATTGCGGCCTCGATATCGTCCACCACCCGCACGGCGATAATGGCATCGAGATACTCTGCGTACCAGTCTTGTTCGGTCGCAGATTTGACCCGCTCATCGATGCTCGCGCTCGCCTGGTCACCGCGCACCTCGCAGCCCGCGTCGAGCAGCATGCGCACCAGCGGCGCGAGGTGGGTGGCAGCAACCGCGCGATCGACCAGCAATGTTTCGGCCGACCCGCACACACCGGTGCGACGCAGTTTGGCATTCAGGACGATGTCCTTGGCCATTTGCAAATCCGCGGCGCGATTTACATAGACGTGGCACACGCCGTCAAGATGGCCGATCACCGGCACGCGGGCTTCCTGACGCACGCGCGCGATGAGACTCTTGCCCCCGCGCGGCACGATCACGTCGATGTCGTCGGCCATTTCGGCCAGCATGTATCCCACTGCCGCGCGATCGGTGGTCGGGACGAGCTGAATGCAATTGGCGGGAAGACCGGCTACCGTCAATCCCTGGTCCAGACACGCGTGGATGGCCGCGCTGGAATATGCGCTTTCCGAACCGCCGCGCAAAATGACGGCGTTGCTCGATTTCAAACAGAGTGCACCCGCATCGGCGGTGACATTCGGACGGCTCTCATAAATGATGCCGATCACGCCCAGCGGCACTCGCTGGCGCTGAATCACCATGCCGTTGGGGCGCGTCCACTCCGCAAGCACCGTGCCTATGGGATCGGCGAGGCGCTCGATGTCCTCGAGCCCGCGCGCCATGCCCTCGACGCGCTTCTCGTCCAACTTGAGCCGGTCGAGCAAGGCCGACGACAGCCCTTTCGCGATGGCGCCTTGCATATCGCGATCGTTGGCGGCGAGGATCTTATGGCGGCGCGCACGCAGCGCAGCCGCAGCGGCCCGCAGGGCGCGATTCTTCTGATCGGTGGAGGCAACGCTCAGGGCCAGCGCCGCCGACCGCGCGCCTGCGCCGATGCTCTTCATGAGTTCCGGCACCGGCTGGGGCCGAGCGGATCCTCGAGCAAACGTCTCTGTCTCTTGATTCATACGGGCAAGGCTCGCAACAGCACCAGATCGTCGCGATGCACGATTTCATCGCGACCTCGAAACCCTAGCACCTTTTCGATCTCGGCGGACTTGCGACCGATGATCCGGGCGGCGTCGCTGTCCGAATAAGCGCATATTCCCCGCGCCACCTCGGTGCCGTCCGGACCCATGATGCTCACCGTGTCACCGCGGTCGAAGCGCCCCAGCGTCCGCGTGACACCCGCCGGCAGCAGGCTCTTGCCATCCATGAGGGCGCGCACAGCGCCGAGGTCGACCGTAATGGCCCCGGCCGGCTTCAAGGTGCCCGCAATCCACTGCTTGCGCATGGCCACGGGCGTCGAGGAAGGCACGAACCAGGTGCAGCGCGCGCCCTCCTCGATGCGCTTCAGCGGATGCTGGAAAGCGCCTTTGGCGATGCACAAATGGCACCCTGCCCCGACCGCGATTTTGGCCGCCGCGATCTTCGTCTGCATTCCGCCCGATCCCATGTCGCTGGTCACGCCGCCCGCCATGGCTTCGATTTCCGGGGATATCTCGAGTACCCGCGATATGAACTCGGCTTGGGGATGGACGTGCGGGTTCGCCGTGTACAGTCCGTCGATGTCCGAAAGCAGGACCAAGCAGTCCGCACCCACCATCTGCGCGACGCGCGCCGCCAGCCGGTCGTTGTCGCCATAGCGGATCTCGGCCGTCGCCACGGTGTCGTTTTCGTTGATGACAGGAATCGCACCCAACGACAGGAGCGTATTCAAGGTGCCGCGTGCATTGAGGTAGCGCCGCCGCTGCTCGGTATCCCCCAGCGTCAAGAGAATTTGTGCGACGGTGATCTCGTGCACGTCCAGCAGCTCTTTGTATGCGTGTGCGAGGCGAATCTGCCCGACGGCCGCAGCCGCCTGGCTCTCCTCCAGGCGCAGCTTACCGGGACCGAGGTTCAAATGGCGGCGGCCCAGCGCGATGGCGCCGGACGATACCAGGATGATCTCTTGGCCCCGCTTGCTCAGGCGAGCCACATCCGCCGCAAAACTCTCGAGCCAGGTGCGATTCAGGCGCCCCTTCTCGGCGTCGACCAGCAACGCAGAGCCCACTTTCACGACGACGCGTTTGGCATCCGTCAAGGGGCGGGCGGCGGTTTTTCGGTCGGCGGTGGTCATGGGGACACAATATTGCCATTTACTTCGCGGAGGGGCCTCCCCTAATATCCGCCTGCATTAAGAGCAATTGACTCAACAGAGGCGACTGAACGTGGGCAGAGAGTACGAACCGACCGTCGGGCAGTGGTATGAGGACTTGGAAAACGAGGAAACATTCCAAGTGCTCAAGGTGGACGAAGACAAGGAAACCGTGGAGATTCAGCACCTCGACGGGGATGTCGAAGAGCTGGATGTCGACGGCTGGGCAGAACTCGATCTGGAACTCACCGAGGAGCCCGAAGGCTGGTCGGGGTCGAAGGCAGAGAAAGATGCCGACGAGGATGAAGACGAGGACGAAGAGTGGGACGACGATGAAGATGATGAGGACGATGACGACGATCTAGACGATGAAGACGACGAGGATCGCGAAGAATATTGAGATCTTTTCCGCCGCGCAGCGCCCTCAAGGACGGGGTCGCCGCGATTCCGTCCCAAGCGGGCGCTACACCCGTTCGAGCCACCCGTGCCGATCGGGCGCTTCCCCCTGTTGAATCGCGACCAGCTGTGTGCGCAAGGCGCGGGTGAGCGGCCCCACCTCGCCGGTGCCCACACGGTACTCGCTGCCACGATGGATGAGGGTGCCGACGCCGGCGAGAACCGCGGCGGTTCCCGAAAGAGCCGCCTCGCCGGTCTTCACCCATTCCAGCATTTCCTCGACGTCGAATACGCGTTCCGCCACGGCGTATCCTTGATCGCGCGCCAGCGTGATCAGCGAATCGCGCGTCACGCCGTGCAGGAAAGTCGAGTCGAGGCTGCGCGTCAACAGCGCGCCCTCGCGTAACAACAGGAAATTGGCCGCGCCGGTTTCCTGCACTTCGCCGCCCGGGCAGAACAGCACCTGGTCCACCTGGTATTTGGCGCGCGCGGCCAAGGTGGGACCCATCGCCGCCGCGTAATTGCCGCCGGTTTTGACCATCCCCATCTGCGCCGCGGAGCGGGTATGTTCGTCATCGACGAGAATGCGCAGAGGCTTCATGCCGCCGGCGAAATAATCCCACACCGGACTTGCCAGGACCAACAGCGTCGCTTCGGCCGCCGGGGTCGCCGCCGCCCCGATGTTCGCGGTGGTACCGAACAGAATCGGCCGCAAATACAGCGCACCGGGCGCTTCGGGCACGGCCTCGCGGCAGCGAGCGATCACGGCACGCACCATCTCGGCGAGTTGCACGGGCTCGGGTTCCGGCAGTACCAGCAGGCGAGCGCTTTGGCGCATCCGCTCGATGTGCCGGTTCATGCGAAAGATATGGACCGAGCCATCGGCGCGGCCGAAGGCCTTGAATCCCTCGAAACACGTGCTCGCGTAGTGCAGGACGTGCGCAGCGGGGCTCAACTCGATGGGCCCCACCGGCTTGATCTCGGTCGCGCTCCATTGCCCGTCGCGGTAGGACGCGACCGCCATGTGAGACGTTAAAACAGAGCCGAACGCGGGTCGATGGGGGGTTGCGGTCATGGGGTCTTCACCTTGGGTATGAAAATCGTCGCTGGGTGCTCCAGCAGGTCTTTCAAGGCCTGGATCATTGCCGCCGCATCATAACCGTCCACGAAGCGATGATCGAATGAAGACGATAAGTTCATGATTCGTCGCACGACCACCATGCCGTTATGCACCACGGGCCGTTCGACGGCCTTGTTGAGTCCAATGATGGCCACTTCCGGCGAATTGATCACCGGTGTCGAGGCGATGCCCCCAAGTTTGCCCAGACTCGTCACCGTGATGGTGGAACCGGCGAGGTCTTCACGCGAGGACTTGTTGGAGCGTGCCCGGTCGGAAACGCGGCGGATCTCGGCGGCAAGATCCCAAAGCGACAGCGCCTGCGAGTTGCGGACCACCGGGACTTTGAGTCCGTCCGGCGTCTGGGTGGCGATACCCACGTGGACGGCCCGATGGCGCACCAGCACGCCGCGAGCGGCATCATAGAGCACGTTGCATTGCGGAAACGCCTCCAGAGTGCGCGCCAGCGCCATGACCACGAAAGGCAAGTAGGTCAGGCTGGGCTCGCCCGCAGGCTTGGTCCCGTTCAGGTGCTGCCGCAGCGACTCGAGATCGCTGACGTCGACCTCCTCCACGTAGGCGAAATGCGGAATATTGCGTTTCGCTTCGCTCATGCGTTCGGCGATGAGCCGTCGGACCCCGATGACCTTGATCTCCGTGGTGTCCGGGAATGGGCCAGCGGAGACAGAGGACGATGGCTGCCGCGGGGCGCCCGCGCGCGCCTCTGCCGCCGCCAAATCGGCGCTGACGATGCGGCCGCCCGGCCCGGAGCCCGCGATACGGGCCAAGTCGATTCCCGCTTCGCGGGCGCGGCGGCGATTCGCGGGCGATGCCTTCACGCGGCCGGTCTGCAGCCGCGGCAATGCATGCGGCATGAGTCGGTCATCCGCTCGGTTCGATGCGCTCGATTCCGGTGCCGTCCCCACCGCGGCCACGGCGCGCGCGCCGGGTGCGGCGGGCGTGACCGACGCGGCGGGTGCCGCCAGTTCGAATACGATCAACGGCGACCCCACGGCTACTTTATCGCCGGGCTCGCCCGTGATGGACACCACCCGGCCGCTGACGGGCGCCGGTACTTCCACGGCGGCCTTGTCCGTCATCACTTCGACGATGATTTGATCTTCGTTCACAGCATCGCCGGGCTTGGTGTGCCAGGCAACGATCTCGGCCTCGACCGTGCCTTCACCCAGGTCGGGCATCTTGAAGACGAATTGGCTCACGCGGCCTCCATGACGGCTTTGAGCGCCGTCGCCACCCGCGCCTGACCGGGAAAATACTCCCATTCGAATGCATGCGGATACGGCGTGTCCCAGCCGGTGACGCGCTGAATCGGTGCCTCGAGGTCCCAGAAACACTCCTCCTGCACGATGGACAGGATTTCCGCCCCAAATCCCGAGAAGCGGGTGGCCTCGTGCGCCACCACGCACCGCCCGGTTCTTCGCACCGAACTGCAAATCGTATCGACATCGAGCGGCACGAGAGAGCGCAGATCGATGATTTCGGCATCCAGTCCCAACTTCGCGGCGGCAGCCAACGCAACGTACACCATGGTCCCGTACGTGATCACCGTGAGGTCCGAGCCGCTGCGTACGATGTCAGCTTTGCCGAGGGGAACCGTGTAATGGCCCTCGTCGACTTGGCCCTTGGGATGAGCGCTCCACGGCACGGCCGGCTTGTTCGGATCGCCGTCGAAAGGGCCGTTATAGAGACGCTTCGGTTCGAAGAAGACCACCGGATCATCGTCCTCGATCGACGTGATCAACAATCCCTTGGCATCGTAGGGGTTCGACGGCATGACCACTTTCAGTCCGCTGACGTGCGTGAAGATGCCTTCCGGACTCTGCGAATGCGTCTGGCCGCCGCGGATCCCGCCGCCGCAGGGCGTGCGAATCGTCACCGGCGCGAAGAACTCGCCGGCGCTGCGGTAGCGGATGCGGGCCAGTTCGCTCACGATCTGATCGAACCCCGGATAGATGTAATCCGCGAATTGGATCTCCGCCACCGGGCGCAAACCGTTGATGCTCATGCCGATCGCCGCGGCCACGATGCCGCCCTCGGCGATGGGCGTGTCGAGAACGCGATGCTCGCCGTACTTGCGTTGCAGGCCTTCGGTGGTGCGAAACACGCCGCCGAAGTAGCCGATGTCCTCGCCCATCAGCACCACCGAAGGATCTTTGCCCAGCATGATGTCCATGGCGGAATTCAAGGCCTGTATCATGTTCATGTTGGCCATGGGCTACCCCCGCTCCGCCCGCATCAAAGCGCGCTGCCGCTCGAGATGCTGCGGCATTTCCTTGAACACGTCCTCGAACATCAAATCGGCATCCAGCCTCGGACCCTCGGTCATCGTGCCGCAGGCGACCGCCTCCTTCCAGCTCGCACCCACCAATGCATCGAGTTCCTGGCTCAAGCTTTGGTGACGCTCCTCGGACCACTCGCCCAAGGCGATCAAGTGCTGCTTGAGGCGTTGTATGGGGTCGCCCAGCGGCCAATGTTCCTGATCATCCTTGGCGCGATAGCGGGCCGGATCGTCACTGGTGGAGTGCGCCGCGGCGCGATACGTCACGAGTTCGATCAATGTCGGTCCGGCGCCGGTGCGCGCCCGTTCCGCCGCCCACTGCGTAACGGCATAGACCGCGAGAAAATCGTTTCCATCGACCCGGATGCCGGCGATGCCGTAACCGGGACCGCGCGCGGCGAAGGAACGCTGCTCGCCGCCGGCGTAACCCTGAAAGGTGGAAATGGCCCACTGGTTGTTCACCACGTTGAGAATCGCCGGCGCCTGGTATACCGAAGCGAACAGCAGCGCATGATGGAAATCCGCTTCGGCGCTGCTGCCCTCCCCGATCCAACTCGCGGCCAGATGATCTTCGCCCTTGATCGCCGCCGCCATCGCCCAACCCACCGCCTGCGGAAACTGCGTCGCCAGATTGCCGGAAATCGAAAATATATTGCCGGCCTTGGAGTGATACATCACGGGCAGCTGGCGCCCCTTGCACATGTCGCGTGTATTCGACAACAACTGGTTCATCAGATCGACCAAAGGAATGCCGCGCGCAATCTGCAACCCCTGGTTGCGATACGAAGGAAACAGCATGTCGGCCGGACGCAGCGCCATGCACTGCGCGACGGACACCGCCTCCTCGCCCAGCGAACGGATGTAGAACGATATTTTGCCGGCGCGCTGCGTTCGCTGCATGCGGTCGTCGAAGATCCGCGTGAGCAGCATGTGCCGCAGGCCGATCTGCAATTCCGGCGGGTCGAGATGCGGGTGCCACGGGCCCACCGCAATGCCCCGATCGTCGAGCACGCGCACCAGTTCGGTGGATAAGTACGAAATGTCCCGGGCGCGAGCGTTGATGTCGGGCCGCCGCACCGCTCCCGCGGGCGAGAGATGCACATAACTGAAATCCGGGGCTTCACCCGGGCGCGCGGGTGCTTGCGGTAGATGCAAACGAGATCGATTCTTCATGAGTCCCCCAGTTGCGCGCGGCACCCGTAAATCTACGTCCCCTGGCCGCCTAATGTTGCTTTCATTAGGGGCGGGCCGGATAATTCGGTATGTTCATTCCAAAATACTCGAAATAGTGGAAAATATTTCGCGACCTGCCCTCGACCGGCTGGATCTGAGGCTGCTGGACATCTTGCAGCGCAAGGGCGCCCTCTCGGTTGCGGACGTCGCAGCACAGCTTCGGTTATCCACCACCACGTGCTGGCGGCGCATTCAGCAGCTCGAGCAGAACGGCGTCATCAAGGCACGCGTGGCCTTGCTGGATCGCAACGCATTGGGGCTCGATGTCACCATGTTTGCGCAAGTAAAACTCGCCACCACCGGCCGCGATGCGATCGCGAAATTCGAAGAGGCCATCCGCGACCGTGCCGAGGTGCTGGAATGCTACACGCTGACGGGCGAGTGGGATTTTCTGTTGAAGATCGTGACGCGCAACATCAAAGCGTACGAGGCGTTCTATCTGGACTAT
>JALYHU010000131.1 GCA_030776345.1 Pseudomonadota bacterium
CGGCACACGCCGTTTTTCAAGGGGTATCGGCCGCAGTTTTATTTTCGCACGACGGATGTGACCGGGGCGGTGGAGTTGCCGGAGGGGACGGAGATGGTGATGCCCGGGGACAACATCAAGATTGTGGTGGAGTTGATTGCGCCGATTGCGATGGAGCAAGGCCTTCGATTTGCCATCCGCGAGGGCGGTAAAACCGTCGGTGCGGGCGTCGTCGCCAAGGTGATCGCGTAAATTTACAGGGCAGTAGCTCAATTGGCAGAGCGGCGGTCTCCAAAACCGCAGGTTGGGGGTTCGATTCCCTCCTGCCCTGCCATTTGAGCAGGCCTGTAGGTCAACAGCAGTAAACATGGCAGAAGTTCAAACACCTCCCGGCGCGTCGGTGAAAGACACGGCGCTCATCACGCTGTCCGTCCTCGTACTGCTTGTGGGAATCGGCGCATTCTACTGGTTCGAAGACCAGCCGCTGCCGATCCGGATTGCGATGGTGGTCGCCGGCTTAGGAGTCGGCGCGGCCCTCGCATGGTTCAGTTGGTACGGCCGCGAATTCTGGCAATTTGCCCAGGTTTCGCGCATCGAGCTGCGCAAAGTCGTATGGCCATCGCGCGATGAGACGGTCAAGACGACTTACGTCGTGTTCATATTTGCCATTGTGATGGGCTTGTTTTTCTGGGGACTCGATTGGGTTCTCACCTGGATGACGCGGTTGTTGACCGGTCAGTCCGCCTGACGAATTCGGAGCGCTTATGTCCTTGCGATGGTATGTAGTTCACGCCTACTCGAATTTCGAGCACAAGGTGTCCGAGTCTCTCAAGGAGCGGGTCAAGCGCGCGGGCCTGGAGGCCAAGTTCGGCGAGATTTTAGTGCCCACCGAAGAGGTCGTGGAAATGCGCGATGGCCAGAAGCGCAAGTCCGATCGCAAGTTCTTCCCGGGCTACGTGCTCGTGCAGATGGAGATGGATGAGGATACCTGGCACTTGGTCAAGGAAGTGCCCAAGGTGCTGGGGTTCATCGGCGGTACCAGCGACAAGCCGGCGGCCATCACCGACAAAGAGGCCATGTCGATTCTGCGTCGCGTCGAAGAGGGTGTGGACAAGCCCAAGCCCAAGGTGTTGTTCGAGCCCGGCGAGGTGGTCCGCGTGACCCACGGTCCGTTCAACGACTTCAACGGGGTCGTGGAATCCGTGAATTACGAGAAGAACCGCCTGCAGGTGGCGGTGCAGATCCTGGGGCGTTCGACGCCCGTGGAATTGGATTTCTCGCAGGTCGAGAAAGGTTGATTTGATTAATTGATTTTATAATACGGGGTCGCTTCGACCCCGTAGATTCGGCGCGCAAGCGCCCAGACAAGGGGAGCTTCTGACAGCAGAGGCGTTTGAACCCATAGGAGCGAGCGATGGCGAAGAAAGTTACCGGCTATATCAAGCTGCAGATCCCTGCAGGCCAGGCGAACCCGAGTCCGCCGGTGGGTCCGGCCCTGGGTCAACAGGGTGTGAACATCATGGAGTTCTGCAAAGCGTTCAACGCGCAGACGCAGGCCTTGGAAAAAGGATTACCGACCCCGGTGGTGATTACCGTGTACAGCGACCGCAGCTTCACCTTCATCATGAAGACGCCGCCGGCGTCGGTCTTGATCGCCAAGGCGCTCGGCATCCCGAAAGGCAGCGCCACCCCGAACACGGCCAAGGTGGGTAGGGTGTCGCGCAAGCAGCTGGAGGATATCGCCAAATTGAAAATGCCCGACCTGACGGCCAGCGATCTAGATGCAGCCGTGCGCACCATTGCCGGCAGCGCTCGCAGTATGGGCGTCGACGTCGAGGGGGTTCTCTAACATGGCGACGACAGCGAAAGGAAGTCTGGTGAAAAGGACCAGGGCCTGGAAAGAAAAATTGGCTCCGGGAAAGTCGTACGCAATCGACGAAGCCCTGAAGCTCGTCAAGGAATTCGCGACCGCGAAGTTCAATGAGTCGGTGGACGTGGCCGTCAATTTGGGCGTGGACGCCACCAAGTCGGATCAGCAGGTCCGCGGCTCGACCGTGATGCCGCATGGCACGGGAAAAGTGGTGCGTGTGGCCGTTTTCACGCAGGGAAAGAACGCGGATGCCGCCAAGGCAGCCGGAGCCGACATCGTGGGTTTCGAGGATTTGGCAGAGAAGGTGAAGGCCGGCCAGATCGATTTCGACGTCGTGATCGCGAGTCCGGATGCAATGCGCATCGTCGGCCAGCTGGGCCAGATCTTGGGTCCTCGCGGATTGATGCCGAATCCCAAAGTGGGGACGGTGACCCCGAACGTGGCGGAGGCGGTGAAGAACGCGAAATCCGGCCAAGTTAGATACCGGACCGACAAGGCGGGCATCGTGCACGCGCAGATCGGGCGCGCCAGTTTCGAACCGACCGCGCTCAAGGAGAATCTATTGGCGCTGGTGGCCGATCTGCAGAAGATCAAACCGGCGACCTCGAAGGGTATTTATCTCAAAAAGTTGACCGTCTCCTCGACCATGGGTCCGGGCGTGGCGGTCGATCAGTCCAGTTTAGGACTGTGATCGGCCTTATTTGATCGATTCAGGACGGGGTCGCATCGACCCCGTCAATTCTGCGCGTAAGCGCATGAATACAGGGCTGCGCGAAGCTGCGAGGCTAAGCGCAACCACTGTCGAAGACCGCAGGCGGGCAAGAGCCCTTAAAGATCAGGCCTGCGCAGATGGTGGGACCCGAATCAGGAGTTTTCCTGGTGAAGGTCGCACCGAGAGCACGACAGCGTGCTCAAAGGGTGGGTAGGAGCGGCGGCGCTCGTACCTGGTGTGTGACGCTTCTTCCGGGAGACCTACATGGCGCTCAAGCTAGAAGAGAAGAAAGTCGTGGTGGCAGAGGTCAACGCGGTCGCGGCGAAAGCCTTGTCCGTGGTAGGCGCAGAGAACCGTGGCTTGACGGTGACGCAGATGACCGACTTGCGGGCGAAAGCACGCAAGGATGGTGTGTATCTGCGAATCGTCAAGAATACGCTCGCTCGCCGTGCCGTTGCCGGCACCGCTTTCGAGTGCATTTCTCCGGCGTTGAAAGGACCCATTGTCCTCGCATTCTCCAACGACGATCCGGGCGCTGCCGCGCGGATCGTCAAGGCGTTTTCGAAGGACAACGACAAATTGGTAACGACCGTCGTGTCTTTGGGCGGGCAATTGCTCAAGCCCCAGGACCTCGACCGCGTGGCTTCACTGCCCACGCGCGCGCAAGCGGTGTCGCAATTGTTGGGTGTGATTAAGGCGCCGATTGCGAAGTTCGTCGGCACGTTGGCGGCTCCCAACTCGAAGTTGGTGCGGACGCTGGCTGCCGTTCTCGAGGCTAAAAAGGCACAAGCCGAAACGAGCGGTGCACCGGCTTAGCCGGTGGACCTTGGCGGATTAAACCTGATTTGGGTCTGAAGACCCGTAGTTAATTTGGAGACAAAAATGGCCGTTAGTAAAGACGAAATTCTCGATGCGATTTCCAAGATGTCCGTCATGGAAGTGGTCGAGCTGATTTCCGACATGGAAAAGAAGTTCAACGTCACGGCAGCCGCTCCCGTAGCAGCGGCTGCGGCGGGCGGTGCTGCTGCTGCTGCTCCGGCGGCGGAAGCGCAGACCGAATTCACCGTGACCATGACCGAGTTCGGCGCGAACAAAGTGGGCGTCATCAAGGTCATCCGTGAGATCACGGGTTTGGGACTGAAGGAAGCGAAGGACTTGGTCGAAGGCGCTCCCTCGACCGTCAAGGAAGGTATCCCGAAGGCGGACGCCGACACGATCAAGAAGAAGCTCGAGGACGCCGGCGCAAAGGCTGTCATCAAGTAGTGACTTCCGCCGGTATGCGCAGGTGGATGGTTGTCGCCGATGGGGCGTCAACCGTCGCCTGCGCCTTTGATTTCGATTGTGATGTTGTTTTGTGTCCTGCCCGCGTAGCGGGCAACGCGATCGAGGTCGCTTCGACCTCGTTAATTCGGCGCGTCAGCGCCTAGAAACGGCGGTAGCGCCTGGGAAGGACTAATGGCTTATTCGTTCACTGAAAAGAAGCGCATTCGTAAGAACTTTGGCAAGCGGCCGAGCATTCTCGGCACGCCCTATCTGCTGGCGATCCAATTGGATTCGTACCGGCGATTCTTGCAGGCGGACGTCGCTGAATCCAAGCGCGACGAAATCGGCCTGCACGCTGCTTTTGACAGTGTATTTCCCATTTCCAGCTACTCCGGCAACGCCACGCTCGAGTACGTGAGCTATCGCCTGGGCGAGCCGGTATTCGACGTCAAGGAATGCCAGCTGCGCGGGTTGACCTACGCGGCGCCGCTGCGCGTCAAAGTGCGTCTCGTGGTCCTCGACAAGGAAGCAAGCGGCGCCAAGAAGCCCGTCAAGGATGTGCGCGAACAGGAAGTGTACCTGGGCGAACTGCCGCTCATGACGGATAACGGCACGTTCATCATCAACGGCACCGAGCGGGTCATCGTCTCGCAGCTGCATCGCAGCCCGGGCGTGTTTTTCGATCACGACCGCGGCAAGACACACTCCTCCGGCAAGCTGCTGTTCTCCGCCCGCATCATCCCCTATCGTGGTTCGTGGTTGGACTTCGAGTTCGATCCGAAGGACTGCGTGTTCGCGCGCATCGATCGCCGCCGCAAGCTGCCGGTCACCATCATCCTGCGCGCCCTCGGCTACACCGAAGAGCAGGTGCTCGACATCTTCTTCGAAAAGAACACCTTTTACCTGTCGAAGAAGGAGATCGAATTCGAAGTCATTCCGCAGCGCTTGCGCGGCGAGACGGCGGCCTTCGAGATTCGCGTCGGCAAGAAGGTAGTCGTGGAAGAAGGCCGCCGCATCACGGCACGCCATGTACGCGAACTCGAGGAAGCCCAGGTGAAGCGCCTGCCGGTCCCGACGGAATACGTGCAGGGCAAGGTGTTGGCCCACGACATCGTCAACACCGAAACCGGCGAGGTTCTGGCGAAGGCGAACGAAATCCTGACCGTGCCGACCGTGGGCAAGCTCATCGAGAACGGCATCACCGAAATCCGCACGCTGTACGTCAACGATTTGGATCGCGGTCCGTATATCTCGGACACCCTCCGCATCGATCCGACCAAGACACGTCTCGAAGCGCTGGTCGAAATCTATCGCATGATGCGTCCCGGCGAGCCGCCGACCAAGGACGCCGCCGAGAACCTGTTTCAGAACCTGTTCTTCAACGGCGAGCGCTACGATCTGTCGCCGGTCGGGCGCATGAAATTCAACCGTCGGGTGGGCCGTGAGGAGATCACCGGCTCGGGCGTTCTGAGCAAAGAGGACATCATCGAGGTCATGAAGACCTTGATCGACATCCGCAACGGCAACGGCCATGTGGACGACATCGACCACTTGGGCAATCGCCGCGTGCGCAGCGTGGGCGAAATGGCGGAAAACGCATTTCGCATCGGCCTGGTTCGGGTGGAGCGCGCCGTCAAGGAGCGCCTGACGATCGCCGAGAGCGAGCCCATCATGCCGCAGGAAATGATCAACGCCAAGCCGGTTGCGGCCGCGGTCAAGGAATTCTTTGGCTCCTCGCAGCTGTCGCAGTTCATGGACCAGAACAACCCGCTCTCGGAAGTCACGCACAAGCGCCGCGTTTCTGCCTTAGGTCCCGGCGGCCTGACGCGCGAGCGCGCTGGATTCGAAGTACGCGACGTGCATCCGACGCATTACGGGCGGGTGTGCCCGATCGAGACGCCGGAAGGTCCGAATATCGGGCTGATCAACTCGCTGGCCGTGTACGCGCGCACCAACGATTATGGCTTCCTGGAAACCCCGTACCGCCGCGTCTCGAACGGCAAGGTCACCGATCAGATCGATTACCTCTCGGCCATCGAGGAAGGCCAGTACGTGATTGCGCAGGCAAATGCCGCCTTGAACGACAAGGGTGAGTTCACGGACGACTTGATTTCCTGCCGAACGCAGAACGAGTTCACCTTGTCTGCACCGGATAAGATCGATTTCATGGACGTGTCGCCCAAACAGATCGTGTCCGTGGCGGCGTCGTTGATCCCGTTCTTGGAACACGACGATGCGAATCGCGCGCTCATGGGCTCGAACATGCAGCGCCAGGCGGTGCCGACCCTGCGGTCGGAAACTCCGCTGGTAGGTACGGGAATGGAGCGCGCGGTCGCCATCGACTCGGGCGTCACCGTGGTGGCGCGGCGCGGCGGCAGCGTCGATTCGGTCGATGCCTCGCGCATCGTGGTGCGGGTGAACGACGACGAAACGACGGCCGGCGAACCGGGTGTCGACATCTACTCGCTCACCAAGTACACGCGTTCGAACCAGAACACCTGCATCAACCAGCGGCCGCTGGTGCGTGCCGGCGATGCGATCAAGCGCGGCGACGTGCTGGCGGACGGGCCATCGACGGATTTGGGCGAACTCGCCCTCGGCCAGAATCTCCTGGTGGCCTTCATGCCGTGGAACGGCTACAACTTCGAGGACTCCATCCTCATCTCCGAGCGTGTGGTCGAAGAAGATCGCTTCACCACCATCCACATCGAGGAGCTGACGTGCGTTGCGCGCGACACCAAGCTGGGCCCCGAGGAGATCACGGCCGACATACCCAATGTGGGTGATTCCGCCCTTGCGAAACTCGATGAGGCGGGCATCGCTTTCATCGGCGCCGAAGTACGCGCGGGCGATATTCTGGTGGGCAAGGTCACGCCGAAGGGCGAGACGCAACTGACGCCGGAAGAGAAGCTGCTGCGGGCGATCTTCGGCGAGAAGGCTTCGGACGTCAAAGATACCTCGCTGCGCGTGCCGCCGGGAATGGACGGCACGGTGATCGACGTGCGCGTGTTCACCCGCGATGGGGTCGAGAAGGACTCGCGCGCCCTGGCGATCGAGAAATCCGAACTCGAGCGGGTTCGCAAGGACTTGGCCGACCAGCAACGCATTCTCGAGGACGATTTGTTCCAGCGCGTGCGGGGCATGATCGACGGCAAGGTCGCCGATGCGGGCCCGAAGAAACTGAAGTCGGGCACGGCCATCGATGAGGCCTACCTTGCCGATGTGCCGCGCGAACAGTGGTTCGAGATCCGCTTCAAGGATGAGGAGACCAATACCCAGCTGGAGACCGTATCGGAGCGTCTGA
>JALYHU010000132.1 GCA_030776345.1 Pseudomonadota bacterium
CGGCGAATTGCCGCAGTTCACCGTTCCCCACGGTGTCTGGCAGGGGTCGGCGCCGCGCGGCGTGTCGGCACGAACCTACTCGTTTGCCGGGGATCAGTTGTCGCCGGGCTTCGACTATGCAGACCTCGAAATGGGTTATCGGGACGCATTGAAGCGCGAGTACCCGGCATTTTCGCGCGATATCGAGCGGCTCACTCGGATCGAGTTCGCAACCAAACCCTGAGCCTGCTGCGGCGGGTGAGCCGCTGCGTGCCGGGACACTGCCGCCGAACATGACCGTGACCGGAGTCACACAACGGGTGTCAACGGTACCCCGATGCATCCGTTAGGATACCGAAGGACATCTGGGTGGCTCGCGGAGGGCTTGTGACACGTCGATGCAAGCTACGGAGCATTTTCTCGATGCGTCTGAGCTCGGTGGCCGCGGGGTTGGGGGCTTTGATTCTCGCCGGCTGCGCGGGGCGTTCTGAGCTGAGCAGCGGGCCCGGCGGGACGGCGGGAGTGCACGCAGCCACAGTGCCGGTGCCCGTCCTGCATCGTGCGGACATGCTGTGGCTGGAGCGGGTGTCTTTCGGCCTGGATGGGCCAATCGTCGCGGACTACCGCCGACTCGGCCGCGAAGCATTTCTCGACCTTCAATTGCATCCGCACCATGTGGCGCTGCCGGCGCCGATCGCGGCGGAGATTGCCGCTCTCGAGGTGACTCACGCAGACCCTGTGCAGTGGCTGGCCGACGTCAACGCGCAACACAAGGCCATCAACGCCATGGCCGACGGGCCGGACAAGGAGCAGGCGCGCAGAACGCTCAATGACCGCGGCAACCGGTTGGCGTACGAAGCCGTGCGCCGCGACCTGCTCCGCGCCGTCTATTCGCCCGCACAGCTGCAGGAACAGATGGTGTGGTTCTGGCTCAATCACTTCAGCGTGTTTCAATCCAAGGCCAGTCTGCGCTGGCTGGTGGGCGACTACGAAGAGCGCGCGATTCGGCCCTACGTCTTCGGACATTTCAAGGATTTGGTGCTGGCGACGCTGGAACATCCGGCGATGCAGCAGTATCTGGACAACAATCAGAACGCCGCCGGACACGTCAATGAGAATTATGCGCGTGAACTCATGGAACTTCACACGCTCGGGGTCGGCGGCGGATACTCGCAGCAGGATGTGCAGAATCTCGCGCGTGTGCTGACCGGCGCGGGCGTCAATGTCGGCGATGCGCCGCGGCTCAAACCCGAATGGCAAGCCCTTTATCGACGCAGCGGCGCGTTTGAATTCAATCCCGCACGGCATGATTTCGGCGCTAAGACACTTCTCGGGCATACCATCCGGGGCAAGGGCTTCGGCGAAGTCGACGAAGCCGTCAGCCTGATCGTCGCGCAGCCGGCTTGCGCCCGGTTCATCTCGCGTGAGCTGGCGACTTATTTCGTCGCCGACAATCCGCCTCCGGCGTTGGTCGAGCGCATGGCGCAGACGTTCATGCATACCGACGGCGACATCGCAGCCGTCCTGCGTACGATGTTCCTGGCGCGTGAGTTCGACGCCGCGCTCGGCGGCAAATTCAAAGATCCCGTGCGCTTCGTGGTCTCCGCGGTGCGCTTCGCCTACGACGGCCGGCCGATCGTCAATACGCGGCCGATGGTCAATTGGCTCAATGGCCTGGGCGAAGGAATTTACGGTCGCCAAACTCCCGACGGCTACCCGTTGACGGAGCTCAATTGGTCGAGCTCCGGACAAATGAGCAAGCGTTTCGATATCGCGCGTTCGATCGGCGCGGGCAATGCCGGCTTGTTCGACCCCGAGGACGGCAGGGCGGCGACGGTCGCCGGTTTCCCACAACTGTCCAATCGGTTGTACTTCGAAGCGGTGGAGCCGTTTCTCGCCGGCCATACGAAGGACGCGCTCACGCGTGCGAATTCTCAGCAAGAATGGAACACGTTTCTGCTCTCTTCGCCGGATTTCAGCTATGAATAGCGCTCATCCGCCCCAGTCTTCGATACTCGAGGTCGCACCATGAATCGTCGTCACCTGCTCAAGCTCGGCGGCGCCGCGTTGGCCACCGCGGGCATTGCGGGTCGCCTGTATGCCGGGCCCACGACAGGGCCCCGGTTTCTCTTGGTATTCCTGCGCGGGGGGTATGATTCGACCAATCTGCTCATTCCCTATTCGAGCAGCTACTACTACGAAGCTCGCCCGAATATAGCCATACCCAAGCCCGATGCGGCTTCGAGCACCGGCGCGCTTGCGCTCAATGCCGATTGGGCGCTCGCTCCGGCGGTACGCGACACGATGGGCGCTATGTACATGCGCAACCAAGTGGCCTTCGTGCCGTTTGCCGGCACCGAAGATGTGTCGCGCAGTCACTTCGAGACTCAGGATAGCATCGAGTTGGGTCAACCCATGGGTGGAACGCGCAATTATCATTCCGGCTTTCTGGGACGGCTCTCCGACACGTTGGCGGGTAGCGCCGGCGGCAACACGTCCATCGCCTTTACCGACGCCTTGCCGCTGGCATTGGAGGGTACGGCGACGGTACCCAATCTGTCGCTCAAGAACGTCGGCAAGCCGAGTTTCGATGATCGGCAGGCGCGCATTCTTCGCGATATGTACGCCGGGCACCATTTGGAGGAGGCCGTGAGCAGCGGCCTCGAGTTGCGTCAGGAGGTCGCGCAAGAAATGGCCGATGAGATGAACGCGGCCAATCGCAACGCGATCAACACCAAAGGTTTCGAGATCGAGGCCGAACGCATGGCTCGGCTCATGCGGGATAAGTATCGAATCGGGTTCGTCGACGTCGGGGGGTGGGACACTCATGTCGGAGAAGGTGCCGCGCAAGGACCCCTGGCGACCAATCTGGGCAGCCTCGGACGGGGGTTGGAAGTGTTCTCGCAGACGCTCGGAGCCGAGTGGAACAACACCGTCGTCGTGGTGCTTTCCGAATTCGGGCGGACCTTTCGTGAAAACGGCAATCGCGGCACCGATCACGGTCATGGCACGGTGTACTGGGTGCTCGGCGGCTCCATCAAGGGGGGCACGGTAGCGGGGGAGCAGCAGCGCTTGGCTCGCGACACGTTGTTCCAGGATCGTGACTATCCGGTGCTCAACGATTATCGTGCCGTACTCGGCGGCTTATTCCGTTCGCTTTGGGGATTCTCCCCCGCTCAAAGTTCGCACATTTTCCAACAGACGGTACCCGTCGATCTCAAACTGGTGTGAGCGAGAGGGGGCGTGGGCCCCCGTTACCCTTCATGACCCAGACCGGGGTAGCTGCCACTCGTCAACGGGATACCTTGGTGGTACTTTCAGGGGTTTGCTATCGCATGCTCGCAAGCCTGTGTTGCACGCCACATCGCCGGAGGGGACGAGTGTTCAAGTTTAGCCAAGTCAAGCAAAGGATGGGTCACAGCCTCTTCGGCAGGTTCACGGATGCGAACGCCAATACAATAGCTATCGAATTCAATCCAGACATCATCAAGCTCGGATCGTACCTGGCTGCCAACCGGCGCGGCGCGAAGGCATACGTTGGCGCAATCGGCAAGGGGCCGGCTCTGGTGCTTGATTTCGCAGGCTACCCCTTCGTTCGCCGCCTGGAGTTTACGTACGGTGATGCAGAGGCTGATACGTGCGGCGCGGAATCCGGCATCTACTGGTCTGTCGACGCCGTCGACTGGCACCCGATAGCGCAGTTAACGGCTCGCTCGAGCTACCCAGGGGGTGGCCGACGGCGCATCGATATTTCTCGCCCCTTTCCCTCGCGCTACATTGCATTTCACTTCGACCGGATGCAACTGCGCCGGATCAAAGATCTGCGAATCGAGCAGGAGCTTCCTGCGGTGCGCTTCGGCCGTCTCGAGGGCATGTGCGTCGGCGCCGAAGGTTTCACCTGTAAATACTTCTCGACGCATACCTACGGCTTGTTCTCCAACTGCTCCACGGCTCTCGCGGATGTCATTCGACTCAGTGCCGCCGGCGTCACGGTGAAGCAGATCAGTTTTGCCGAGGGGATGCTGCAGTTCAAGGATGACAGTCAAAAGGATGTTTATCCGGTTTTTTTCCAGGCGTCAAACCATGGTCCGGCTGTCCAGACCCCGGTGCTTTTTGACGCGCAAGCGGACAACCACAAGCATTACAGGCACCTTCCGCTGGAAGAACTAGGGGCGTGGGCAAGAATGACCTTCTGGCCGTCCGCATCGATTCAAGCGGCAGCGGTAAATTTGATGAGAACGGCGGGGGTCGATCCGGCGCGCACGCTGGCCGTTTACTATCGAGGGACGGATAAGAGTTCGGAAATAACTTTAGCTTCAGTTGCACAATACATCTCGGCCATCGAGACTATCGAAAGGGAAACTGCCGCGCAGCTCGACATCTTGATCCAAACGGATCAGGAACAGGTGCGTGAGACGATTGTGCGGCGCTTTGGTGCGCGCGCCCGCTTTTTCCAGAGCATACCCACGACACGGGGCAGCGTCGGCATCCATGATCTGGACTTCACCAACGATTTGAAACTGTCACGCGAAGGCTTTTCGGTCGAGTTGATCGCCGCGGTATTCGTAATTTCACAGTGCGCGCACGTCTTGACGGCGACGAGCAACGTCGGACTGTGGATAGCGCTGTATCGAGGCAATGCCCGGCAGCTCTACCAATTTGGCGCCGACGGGGAATTGGTTTCCCCTCCGGCCTAATGAATACGGCTCATCGCATCGATCGGAAACACCAGCCGGTTCCGCGCCTACTCGATGACTGCGCTCACGGCTCCGGAGAATTGGCTGTGAACGTCGGCGCTGTTGACGGCGGCAATCTCAAAGTACCAGGTCCCGCTCGTCAATTGTTCGATCGTCGCACTCGCGGAGCCGGCAGAATGGATCGACAACTGGCTGTCGAGCGCACGCGCCAACGCGAACCCTGCATTGCGTCCCGAGTTACCGTGCGCCCGCCGCTGCGGCATCCTTCAGGGTTGGACTCAAGCGGGCCACGCTGCAGATGCCGGCGAGCAGTGCGAGACCGGCAGCCACGAGCGCTGGAAGCCGATCGCTGCCTATGCCGGCGGACAGCAGCGCCGCGATCAAGGTCGCGCCCAGCGCCTGACCGGTCAAGCGAGTCGTCGAGATCAGTCCACCCGCGGACGCTGCGCGTGCGGGCGGCGCCGAATGCACGATCAGGCGCGCATTGGGCGCAAGAAAGAGACCAAAGCCGATGCCGCAGAGACCCATCCGCCACACCATATCGACATGCGTTACATGGGCGGGTAGAAAGGCGATCGCCAGCAACGCGGCGGTGGCGATTGCCATGCCGATGCCGCCGAGCAGTCCCGCGGGAAAACGATCGGACAGCGCGCCAGCGAGCGGCGCAACGATCATCATGCCCAGCGGCCAAGGAGTGATCATGGCTCCCACCTCGCCCGGCGAGAAGCCGAAGTGCAGCTGCAGGCGGAACGGCAGGGACAAGATGACGGTCATCGAGGCGATGAAAGCGGTGAGTCCGCCGAGGGTGGACAAAGCGAGTACCGGTTTCGCCAGCAGATCGACGGGCAATATGGGCATCTTCGAATCCAGCTCGCGCCGTACGAAGACGAAAGCGGCCACGGCTCCCGCGGTGAGGAGGGCCGCCGGCACAGCCCGCGAATTACCATGCACGGCGCTTTGCAGAGCGGAGATGATGAGGCCGAAGGTCAGTGCGCAAAGCAGTGCGCCCAGCACGTCATAGGGCTCTTGGTGCGGTTGGGGTTCGGGCAGCGCCTGTCGGCCCAGTATCAGGGACAACAGCCCCAGAGGAGCAGCGGCGGCAAAGATCCACGGCCACGACGCCACCGACAGGACCAAGCCCCCGAGTGTGGGCGCCATCGCCCCGCCACTGGATACGACGACGCTGTTGATTCCCAAGCCGCGCCCCAGCTGACGAGCGGGGTAGATGGCGCGAATCAGCGCGCTCGACACACTGAGCGATGCGGCGGCGCCAAGTCCTTGGATGGCTCGCAGCACGACCAGGAACGGCAGGTTGCCGGCGAAGAAGCACAGTACGGTGGATATCAGGAACGTGATCTGGCCGAGCTGGTAGAGGCGCCGCAATCCGATTCGACTGCCGAGCGCGGAGAAGGGCAGCAGGGTCATCACCAGCACCAGCTGGTAAACGGTGACCACCGATACCGCCGCAGAGGGAGCCACGCCCAGATCGCGCGCCAGGGTGGGTAAAGCCACCGTCACGATCGAAGCATCGATCACCGCAAGCGCAGCTCCGCAGGAGACCGCCAGAACGGCAAAGTAGCGACGCGGTACAGGCAGGCCGTCCTTGACGCTTTCCACCGGATGGGGATCACGGACTTGCGGGATGGGCGCATTCATTGGGCCCAAGTTTGACAGATTGCCGGCCCGAGC
Organism: Pseudomonadota bacterium; assembly: GCA_030776345.1. Classification (GTDB taxonomy): domain Bacteria; phylum Pseudomonadota; class Gammaproteobacteria; order Steroidobacterales; family Steroidobacteraceae; genus Bog-1198. Next base: position 6,366 of record JALYHU010000132.1, read on the forward strand.
TACTTGTGATTTCCCGCCTGAGCGGCAATCGGGTCCACGGCTATCTCGACGGGCTTCGATACCGCATCGATGGTCCGGAGCACCACCGGGCACCGCCACACGTGCACGACGTAATCGAGGACTTTCCGGGCCCGCTCGGTGTCCAGCCCGCGCTTGTCGATGATGCTGTCGTGCTCCAGCACCAAGGTCCCGTTGCTGCGGACCTCCAGCACGGAGACTCGCGGAGCGCCGAAGTTGTACTTCTCGCCCAGCAGCGTCTCGCGCAGCTCGTCGATGTCCTCCGCGAGCACCTTGACCGGGCCGTTCGATTGCTTTTGAAAGCGAAACAGGCCCATCTCCGCGGCTCGCTCGCGTGTCAAGTGATTGCGAAGGAAGCTGAAGTCATCATCTTCGCGCATGATCTGGCGCGCGGCGTCGACGCCCCCCTCTTTGATGATTTCTTCCCATAGCGTGAATCCCAAATGGTAGGGATTCACGGCGAGCGCGATCTGTTCCTCGGCGGCCACCGGACGGACTACGTCGGAATGGCATTTGATGGCATCCAGATACGTATCTTGGGCAATGAAATCGGCTTCGCGCAGCAGCCGCGCGTGCCAGTAGGACGCCCAGCCTTCATTCATGGTCTGGGTGGCGTACACCGGATAGAAATAGAACGACTCCGCGCGGACCGCCAAGAATATGTCTCGTTCCCAGCTTTCCATTTCCGGCGCGTAGGTGGCCATGAACCACAATAGGTCGCGCTCCGGATGCGGCGGTAGCGGCGCACGCACGCGGCGCGCGTTCGGAACGGCTCTTTCATCCGCATCGAGAGTGGCGAAGCGGGAGCGGAAAGCATCGTCCGCCACCGGCGTGGGTTCGGCCGCATATTCTGGGTACAGCTCGCGCCGCAGCCCGCGATCCAAGTCGATGTATTGCTCGAGCGACAACGCGGCGTCGAGCACTCTTTCGACGGCATTGAATCCGTAGGATTCGATATCCCGTTCGATCTCCCGCGCGTGGCTGGCGGCGTGCTCGATGATGTGCTCGCTGCCCTGGGTCTGCGACCGTTGGAACAGGAGATTGTTCTTCGAGAAGTCCGCATGACCGAGGACATGCGCCGCCACCAGGATATTATCGGCCTCGCCGTTGCTCGAGGCAAGGTATGCGCGGCCGGGGTTGCCGGGGAAAACGACTTCGAACAAGCGTGAATAACCCATGTGCCGCTGTAGCAATTGATAGATGTAACGCGCGCCGAACGACCAATGCGGCATGCGCACCGGCAGACCGTACACGGCTATCTCCGTCATGAAGCTGTCCGGTACGGCTTCGAATATTACGGGGGACCAATTCAGTCCGAGTCCGTGCGCCAGATCTTCGAGTTGGGGTAGATGGCTTCGCCAGTCGGGCTTCACGGCGCACTTCCCGGTGCACCACCGGCCGCCGCCGCCTGTGCTTCGAGCGTGAAGAAGTGACGAACGGCAGCTGGGACATCGTTCGCATCCCTCACCGAACATCGCCCGCTGGACAGTCCCATGGCAGTTACTGCGTCGAACAGCCGAGAGGTCTCGCTTTGACTGCTGCGCAGCCCCGTGGATATCTCGACGTAGCCCGAATAGCGAGCCGACTTGGCGATGCCCTCCAGTCCCGCTCGGGCCCGCTCTCGGTCATCCACGGCGTTGTCGCCATCCGAGGCATAAAACAAGTAGATGTTGCAGGTGCTCGGATCGAAGCGCGCTCGGATGACCTCTTGTACCTTGTTCAGTCCGGCCGAAGCCACCGTGCCGCCGCTGCCGCTGACTTTGAAGAAGTCGGATTCGCTGAACTCCCACGCGTCGGTGGTATGGGCGACGAATACGATATCGACGGAGCGATATTCGCGCCGCAGGCCGGCCGCCACCCAGAAGAAGAACGTCTTGGCCAGCCGGCGATCACCTTCCGTCATGCTGGCAGATACGTCGAGCAGGAAGAACACGGCGGCCCGCAGGGCGGGTTGCCGACGGCGGGTGAGTTGCCTGAAGCGAAGATCCTCATCGATGAACGTCGGCGTGGCCGACTCGTGCGCCCGGCGCTTGACCGACTCCTTGAGCGAACGGCGCCGGTCGAGCCGCGAGCGCGCGCCGCGCCGATCCCATCCTTCACGTTTCCATTCCGCTTCCTCCGACTGGCCGACCCGAGGCTGCAAATTCGGCAGGCGCAGCTCTTCCCACATCCAATCGATGATGTCGTCGATCTTGAATTCCAGCAGCAGTTCGGTCCCGCCTCGGTCCGTACCCCCGGCACCCTTGCCTTCCGGCTTATTCCCGGTCTTGGCCGGTCCCAGCAAGTCGCCCGGCTTGGCCGTTCCCTGGCCGACGCCCTGCGGCTCGGGATCGGAGCGCAGCCGAAACCGATAGTGCTCCAACATGCGGACAGGCACTCTGACCGTACGCGCGCCGTTATTGATGATGTCGGAACTCGTGACGATTTGCGGCAGATGTCCTCGCACGGCTTCTCGAATTTTGTCGCTATGCCGCAGCCAATCGCGCGAACCGCGGGAGAACAGGTCGTACCAGTCGTTCACCGCCTTGCCGGCGATACCAGGGCGCTCGCCGCCGGACTCGCTTCCGGGCGGTTGCGGGTTCATGGCGGCAATGTTCCCAACAGACGAGTCATGTTTACGATACTCCTACTCTTGCGACAGCAGCGTCGTCACGTAGTTCAGAGCTTCTTGAGCACTGTGTTCGTCATACCCGTATTCCTTGACCAGCCGCTCCTGCACCACGGATATCTTCTGGCGCGCTTCGTCGTCGGGGCGGGCCGTCGAAGTCACCAGCCGGAGCACGTCGCGGCGCTCCTCGAACAGGTACTGCTCGATGGCTTCGCGCACCCGCGCATGGCTGGCGAGGCGAAATTTTTCGCCCGCCTTGAAAGCAACCATGGCTTTTCGGATGACCTCTTGCCGGAAAGACTGCTTTCCGGACTCGGACACCTTGATCTTCTCTTCCACCGATCGCAAAAATCGTTCATCCGGCGCCCGGTTCTCGCCGGTCATGGGATCCGTAACCTTGCGCTGATCGAGAGATGCCTCGATTTCATCCAAGTACTTTTCGAGCAGCTGCTGCGCTTCATCTTGGAACGATGCGAACAGCGCGCGGTGCACGTCTTCCTTGACCCAGCGGTTGTAGAATTCCTTGCGGGCCGTCACCAAGTGGTCGAACCAGAGCTTCTTCTGCTTCGCATCCATGCGTGCGTCGCTCTCGATGGCGTCCTTGATCGCCAGCAGCAACTCCATGCTCGTGAGGCTGTGTGCGTTGCCGCGGGTGATCGCCGTCGAAAGCGCATTGATGACGAACCGAGGGCTCACCCCGCTCAAGCCCTCGTCGGGCGCTTCCGCCCTGAGCCTCGCGGCCTCGGTCTCCGAGAAACCTTCCACCGCTTCTCCGGCAAAAATGCGAACCTTTTTCGGCAGATCCAGACCCTCGCGTTCGGGCTTGGTATGCCGGGTGAGGATGGCGAACACCGCCGCCAGATGCAGCACGTGCGGATCGAGGTGCGTATGGCGGAAGGCCGGCGCCCCGTAGATCAGCTTCTTGTAGATCCGCGCCTCGTCCCGATACGACAGCGCGTAGGGCACCTTGATGATGACCATGCGGTCGAGCAGTGCTTCGTTCTCTTTCTCTTGAAGGAACCGATTGAATTCCGCAAGGTTGGTATGTGCGAGAATGGTTTCATCGAGGTAGATCAGCGGGAAGCGCGCGACCTTGACGTTTTTCTCCTGGGTCATGGTGAGCAGCAGGTAGAGAAACTCGCGCTTGACCTTCAAGATCTCGATCATTTCCAAAACGCCGCGGCTCGCCGCATATACCGCGCCGGACCAGGACCAGGCACGCGGATCCCCCTCATCGCCCACGTGCGATACCTTGGAGAGATCGACCGATCCGACCAGATCGGCTATGTCGGCAGTGGACGGGTCGTGCGGAGCATAGGTGCCGATCCCGCAGCGGGCCGCTTCGGATAGGAAGATGCGCTCCACCGGCACGCGCAGGTAGTCGCCGTCGCATTCACGATCCACGAAATCGCGCGCCCACGGACTCACCTCACCCGCGATCTCCACCCCATAGGTTTCGCGAAACTGCGCGCGCAAGCTCGTCGGAACGAGATTCAAGGGCGACTCGCGCAACGGCGAGCCCTTGATCGCATACAGAGCACCGGCCTCGGTACGGCTGTATTCTTCGAGGCCGCGCTTCAAAAGAATCGCGAGCGTCGATTTGCCGCCTGACGGGGGGCCGAGCAAGAGTAAAAGCCGCCGGCCTACATCGGAACCCGCAGCAGCGGCCTTGAAGTAGTCCACCACTCGCCCGAGGGGTTCATCGACGCCGAATAACTCTCGCTTGAACAGTTCCCGCGCTTTCTGGATTTCGCTGCCTTGAACGTCGCGGCCGTACCACAGGAGCATGTTCCAGATGTATTCATGACTGGTTCGGACCAACGCGACCGGATTGATCGGCAAGATCTGCGTCAAGAAATTGCCGAACGTCCCTTCCCAGCGTTGTGCGCGATGTTGCCTGCTGAAGTCGGTCAGCGAACTCAGGAAATCCGGCGGATTGGAATCCGATCCAGGTTCTGATACTCCCATTGTCGACCTCCATTCGGGAATGGACTGGGCTTATCCCGCATGTCCAGTATACGCCGTTGCATGCAAGGCAGCGCGCGAGTAGGCTTGATGGTTCACCCCCCGATTGCCACGGCAGGCCCTTGCCGGCTAAAGTCTGCCGACGATGGGGAGCACACGCGAGGCGGGATGAGCAGAAAAGATGAAGACCGTATTCTTCACGGCTTGCATTATTTCCGTGAAAGCCTCGAGGAGGAGTTCACCGTTACTTGCGAGCAGATACTGTGGCTTGCGGCACACTCGTTTGCCGACGGTGCCGGCTGGTACAAGGATGGGGAGCTGCAAAGTTTCGACTGCTCCGTCGTCCCGGCCGAACTGCGCAGAAAGCTGCTCATGTCGAAGTTCGAACTGCCGCTTCGTTACCTGCACTATCGCCGGCTCATCAAACTCACGCAGGCGGGAGAGGATGCCGCATGCGTCGCGCTTACTTTCGCCGGTGCGGATCGGGCGATGCGATTGCATACGCGTGTGGGCCGCCTGGAGGTCTGGTATCAAGACCATAGAGACGGATTCCTCGGCATCGTCGTGACCGTGGCAGTTTCGTTCATCACGGCGCTGCTGGCCGTGGCGGTCCTGGAGCGTCTGCACAGGAGCTTTGCAGAACCTCCTCGGATAATTTATGAGGTAGACCCCAAACCGCAACCATAGCGCTTCAAACCCGCGCCGGTACGTCGCGACCTGAGTGGGCTGCGAGCCGTCGCGCATCGGGATCCATCACCAGATGCACGGTCCGCCCAAACAACCCCCCATGCGCCGCAGCGCGGCCGATATGAATGATGCCGGTGCGCCGAAGATCGCTATTGAGTACGTCGATGATGAGATCTCGCGTCGCTTCGTCGAGGGCATCGAGTACCTCATCGATGAGGACCCAGGGCGGTGTGTGGAGCAGGGCCCGCGCGAAGACCAGACACTGCTGTTCATCGTCGCTCAATTCCCGTTCCCAGCGCAGGGTGGCATCGAGTTGGGGGATGAGGCGCGCCAGACCGACCCGCTCCAAAGCCGGCCCGTATGCGTTCTCCTCGAATCCGTCGACGCCCGAGGGGTAGGCCAGAACTTCGCGCAAGCTGCCCGGCGGGAGGTACGGCGTTCGGGGCAGATACAGTATCTGCTCGCCCTTCGGACGCGTGATACGCCCGGCGCCCCAGGGCCAGAGGCCGGCGAGCGCGCGGAACAATAAGGTCTTGCCCGCGCCGGGCTCGCCGACGATGAGTACGCGGTCGCCGGCATGCACCTCGACGTGAGTCTCCGCGAGCATCGTGGATCCTGCGGGGGAGGCGATCTCGAGACCGTCTATCGCGAGCGTGCCCGGCGGACCATCATCGAAGCTGATACGCCTCTCGACGTCGTGCAGGACATCGGTGTTGAGCACGGCGCGCCGAAAACTGGCGACGCGCAGCAGGGTGGCCCGCCAATCTGCAATGGTGCTGAAGTTGTCGACGAACCAGCGCAGCGAGGATTGCACCTGGATGAAGGCACCGGCCGCCATCATGAGCCCGCCAAAAGTCAGATTGCCGGCGAAATAGAGAGGCGTGGCGACGAGGATCGGGGCAACCTGCGTAAACCAGCCGTAACCCGAGGTGATCCAGGCGAGATTCGTAAGGCCGGAGACCAAACTACGCATCGCACGGAGAACCGCCGCAAAATCGATTTCGATGCGCCGCGCTTCGTCCGCTTCGCCGGACGACAAGGCGACGGCGTCGATGTGTTCATTGACGCGAACCAGCGAGAACCGCAAATCGGCCTCGCGTTCGTACCGGTCGGCATTGCGGCCGATGAGACTGCGGCCCACCCAGTAGCTGAGGAGCGACGCGGATCCCGAGTACACGATGGCTGCCCATACCATGTACCCGGGAATGGCGAATTGCCGAGCGCCTACGTGGAAAACGAAATCGCTCGACAGCGCCCAGAGCACGTCGATGAACGTAATCAGAAGAATGGACGCCTGCAGCAGCCCGACGCCGAGATCGGCGGACAGCTCGGTGAGATGGCGCGCGTCCTCGTGCATGCGCTGGTCGGGGTTGACTCCGATGGGCCCCGCGCTGGCCAAGCGAAAGGCGCGGCCCGGCAGCAGCCAATTTTGGACCAGGTCGCGGACCAGGCCCTCGCGCAGCTTCAGCTTGAGCATCTCGCCGAGCCACTTTTGCGCCACATTGAGGGCGAGGAGTGTGCCGGCAATGATGCCGAAAATCCCCAGCTGCACGAAGAACTGGGGGAGGTCGTGCCGCGACAGCGCATCGTAGAATGGCTGGTTCCAGCGGTTGAGGCGAATTTGCCCGTAGGCCGTCGCAGCGATGACCAAGAAGAGCGCGATGCCCAACAGCAGGAGCGCGGTGCGCACCGAGGCGCCCCACAACGCACGGCCCAGCATGCCCAACTGCGGGGCCAGGCCCGATTGAGCGATCTCTTCAGGGTCGAGCAAAGGGCTGGCTCCGCCGCCCGGCGGTTCTAGTATCATGGTTTGGTCTCGGCAGAAAAACTTTCGCCATTATCAGGCATGGCCATCGATCCCATGAAGCAGTATTCCTCCCAGCGAATCGAGTCCCTCATCGGCAAAATGTCGTTGAGCGAGAAGCTTGGCCAACTCACCATGACGGCCTCGCGGTATGCCGTCACGGGTCCTATCATCGCCGGGGATTCGACCCAGGCGATCAAGGATGGGACCATCGGCAATCTGCTCAACATGGTCGGTGCCGATCACGTTCGCTCCGTACAGAGGCTTGCGGTCGAGGAATCGCGTCTGGGTATTCCGCTGCTCATCGGTTTCGATATCATTCACGGCCACCGCACCTTGTTTCCCATCCCGCTGGGCGAGGCATCCTTGTTCGATCCGCAGATGTGGGCGTCGACGGCTCGTGAATCTGCGCAGGAAGCGGCGGCCGACGGCCTGGCGATGGCCTTCGCACCCATGCTCGATGTGTCGCGCGATCCCCGATGGGGACGTAGTGCCGAGGGTCCCGGAGAAGACCCTTGGCTCGGCGCGCGCATCGCCGAGGCAAAGGTGCGCGGCTATCAAGGTAGCGATCTCGCCGCGCCGACAGCGCTGGCGGCCGTCGCCAAGCATTTCTGTGCATACGGCGCCGTGACCGCCGGCCGCGACTACGCATCCGCGGATGTTTCCGAGCGAACGGTGCGCGAGGTCTATCTGCCGCCGTTCGCGGCCGCGGTGAATGCGGGAGTCGCCGCGGTCATGCCGGCATTTACCGATCTTGCCGGGATGCCGATGACGTCGAACAGCGTCTTGTTGCGAGGATGGTTGCGTCAGAAATTGGGTTTCAAGGGTGTCATCGTCAGCGACTACAACGCGATTGGCGAATTGATTCATCATGGCATTGCCGCAGATCTCGCCCAGGCGGCCGCCCTCGCTCTGCGGGCGGGCGTCGACATCGACATGATGGCCGACGCCTATCGTCGCGGCCTGCCCGTGGCTCTGGAACGGGGATGGGTGACCCTCTCCGAGATCGACGAATGCGTGCGCCGCGTGTTGGTCCTCAAGGAGCAATTGGGGCTGTTCGACGATCCTTACCGGCGCGGCGCGACGAAGGAGACCGGCGCTGCAATCGCCTCCCGCCGGCAGCTCGCCCGGGAGGTCGGGACGCGCGCCATCGTCATGTTGAAGAACGACGCGGGAGTGCTGCCTCTCGGGAAGGGGGGCACGCGGCTCGCCGTCATCGGCCCGCTGGCGGACGCGTCCGCCGAGATGCGCGGACCGTGGTGGGGTGCGGCTGAGCCGGAAGGCCATGTGACGGTACTGGCGGCCTTGCGAAGGATGCTCTCCTCATCACAGGTCACTCATGCGCCCGGCGTCGACATCGATGGTCACGATAGGTCGGGCATTGCCGCGGCGCTCGATTTGCTGCAGCAGGCGGAGGCGATAATTCTCTGTGTCGGCGAAGCCGCGACCATGAGCGGCGAGGCGGCCAGCCGCGCCCACCTGGGGCTGCCGGGCAGTCAGCGCGAGTTTGCCGAAGCGGTTTTCGCCCGCGCGGGGCAGCTGCGCAAGCCCGTCATCGTCGTCTTGTTCTCGGGTCGCCCGTTGGTCGTTCCTTGGCTGGCGGACAAATGCTCTGCAATGCTGGCCGCGTGGTTCCTCGGCAGCGAGGCCGGGAACGCGGTCGGCGACGTGCTGCTGGGGCACGTCAGCCCGACCGGGCGTACTCCCGCCAGTTGGCCGCGCGCGATGGGACAGATTCCGATCTTCTTCGGACAACGTCCTTCAGGCCGGCCCGCCGACGCGAACGATCATTTCACCAGCAAGTATCTCGATGTGCCGAACGAGCCGCTGTTCCCGTTCGGGCACGGGCTCACGTACGGAAGATTCAAATACTCGAACCTTCGTGTGCCGAAGGACCACGTAACCGCGACGGACACCATCATCGTTCGCGTCGACGTGATGAATGAGGGCGCGCGAGCCGCCGAGGAGACGGTATTTCTCTTCACGCATGACAAAGTCGCCAGCGTCGCGCGTCC
>JALYHU010000133.1 GCA_030776345.1 Pseudomonadota bacterium
GTGAAGGTTCAGTGATCCGCAAAGACCGTCCCGGCGCGGTCGGGTAATGAACGCGGCCGCCCTCGGGCGGCCGCTCCTTTTCGCCCGACGGAGCCGGCCTCGGGGCAGCGCAAGCGAGTAAACTCGCTCCCGCATGGATTTCAAGCGAAACATCTTCCTCATCGGGCCCATGGGGTCCGGCAAGTCGGCCGTGGGACGGCAGCTTGCCCGCATGTTCCGTTTGACTTTTCACGACAGCGACGCCGATATCGAGGCCAAGACCGGGGTCGATATTTCCTTCATTTTCGAAAAAGAAGGCGAGGCGGGCTTTAGGCTGCGGGAAAAAGAGGCCATCGAGCGCTTGACGCGGCTCGAGGGGATCGTCTTGGCCACCGGCGGCGGTGCCGTGATCGACCCCGACAACAGACGGGCGCTCGCCGAAAGGGGCATGGTGGTCTATCTCGAGACCTCCATCGATCAACAACTGGAACGTACCCGGCATGCTCGGCATCGACCCTTGCTGATCGACACCGACCCCGAGGAAAAGCTCAAGGAGCTCATGCTGCGGCGGGCTGCCCTATACGCTGAAATCGCCAATGTCACCGTTTCCACCGACGGCCGGCGCGTGCAATTGGTGGCCGAAGAGATCCTCCACGAGCTACGACGGACCCAGGGCGTATAATCTTCACGCCGTGCACACACTCAAGGTAGATGTTGGACACACGAGTTATCCCATCACGATCGGACCCGGATTGTTGGGCGATCGTGCGCTGCTCGACGCGCTGGTGCGGGGCCGGGACTTGTGCCTGGTCACAAACACGACCGTGGCAGCCTTGTACCTCGAGCGGCTCCGGGCAACTTTGAGCGACCACCGTACCGTCGTGTGCGTGCTCCCCGACGGCGAACGGTACAAAACTCTCGAGACCGCCGCCCAGGTGTTCGATGCGTTGGTCGGGGAGAAATTGAATCGCGACGCCACCGTTCTGGCGCTGGGCGGGGGCGTCGTCGGCGATATCGCAGGGTTTGCGGCGGCCTGTTACCAGCGAGGCGTGGGCTACGTGCAGATACCCACGACATTGCTCGCGCAGGTGGATTCCTCGGTCGGCGGTAAGACCGGCGTCAATCACCCGGGCGGCAAGAATCTCATCGGAGCGTTTTATCAGCCGCTCGCGGTCATAGCGGATACGGATACCCTGGCGACCCTGCCGGACCGTGAGCTGCGCGCGGGTCTTGCCGAAGTCATCAAGTACGGGTGCGTATGGGAAGTTCAGCTGTTCGACTGGCTGGATCTCAATATTGCCAGGCTCACCGGCCGCGATCCGCATGCTCTTGCCTACGCCATCGAACGATCCTGCGCCATCAAAGCGACGGTGGTCGCTCAGGATGAGCGCGAAAACGATCTGCGAGCCATCTTGAATTTCGGCCATACGTTCGGCCACGCGATCGAATCGGCTACCCACTACGATACCTATCTGCACGGTGAAGCGGTGGGTCTGGGCATGCTGATGGCTGCGGCCCTGTCGCATCGTCTGGGCCTGATAGACGGCGCGGCCGAGGAGCGCATTCGAGATCTCTTGACGCGCACCGGATTGCCCACCGTCCCGCCGCGCATCGGTGCGGCCCGAGCGTTCGAGTTGATGCAGATGGACAAGAAGGTTCTCGCCGGCACAGTGCGTCTCGTGCTATTGGAAGCGATCGGGCGCGCGGTTTTGACGGGCAGCTATGCGCAGAGCGCTCTCGATGCCACGTTGACCGAGTATTTCGCTTGACGGAGCTGGCGCCATACGCCGCCGGCGACCATGAGTCGCGCGGGCGCCGTTATGCCGAACCGCAGCCGTCGTACCGCTCCGAATATCAGCGCGACCGCGATCGCATCGTACATTCCACGGCCTTTCGCAGGCTGGTGTACAAAACCCAGGTGTTCGTCAATCACGAGGGCGATCTGTATCGAACGCGGCTGACGCATTCGCTGGAGGTCGCGCAGATCGCGCGCACGATCGCGCGCGCGCTTGGGCTCAACGAGGTGCTGTCGGAGGCAATTTGCCTCGCGCATGACCTGGGCCATACGCCGTTCGGTCACGCCGGCCAGGACGCGCTCAACGAATGCATGTTGGATTTCGGCGGTTTCGAGCACAATCTGCAATCACTGCGGGTGGTCGACGAACTGGAAGAACACTACGCCGATTTCAATGGCCTCAATCTGACGTTCGAATGCCGCGAAGGCATTCTCAAGCATTGCTCTTACAACAACGCGGTGCAGCTCGGCGAATTGGGGGAACGCTTCGTCAAGCGCCAACACCCGGGGCTCGAGGCCCAGCTGGCCAACTTCGCCGATGAGATCGCCTATAACAATCACGATGTGGACGACGGAATTCGCGCCGGCCTCATTACGGTCGAGCAATTGCTCGAGGTCCCGCTGTTCCAGGAATACCACGAGGAGGTGTCTGCAAAATACCCGGACCTCGAGGGTCGCCGCCTCGTGTTCGAGATCTTGCGACGCATGATCAACCGGTTGGTTTCGGATTTGATCGATTCCTCGGCAACGCGGTTGCGAGAGTCCGGGGTGGGTTCGATCGGCGACGTGAGGGTGCATCCCAAGCCGCTGATCGGGTTCAGTGAAGCCACGCGCGAACTCAACCATGCTCTGAAAGCGTTTCTGCGCGAGCACGTCTACCGGCACTATAAAGTCAGGCGCATGACTTCGAAGGCGCGTCGCGTGGTCGCTGCGTTGTTCGATGCCTTTTTCACGGATCCGAGCCTGATGCCCAACGAGCACCGGGAAGCGGCGGCCCGCTGGGAAGTCGCGCAAGGAAGCGCCGGGCGCGCTCGTGCGGTCGCCGACTATATCGCGGGGATGACCGACCGCTACGCCATCCTCGAACACCGCCGGTTGTTCGATCCGAGCGAGCGAACGTGACGCAGCCATTGAAAAACGATCTACTGCTTCGCGCGCTGCAGCGCGAGCCGACGCCGCGGCGGCCCATTTGGTTGATGAGGCAGGCGGGACGATATCTCCCGGAATATCGCGCCAGCCGCGCGCGCGCCGGAAGCTTTCTCGCGATGTGCACCAACCCGCAGATCGCCTGCGAAGTGACCTTGCAACCCATCGATCGATTTCCGTTGGATGCGGCCATCCTGTTTTCCGACATTCTGACGATTCCGCATGCAATGAATCTGGGTCTCGAATTCGAGTCCGGCGGGGGCCCGAAGTTCGCACGGCCGGTACGCTCCGCAGCCGACCTCGAAAAGCTCGGGGTCCCCGATCCCGGACGGGAACTTCGCTACGTAATCGACGCGGTGGCGCTGATCCGACGGGAGTTGGGGGGACGCGTTCCTTTGATCGGCTTCGCCGGAAGTCCATGGACGGTGGGCACGTACATGGTCGAGGGGGGCGGCAGCAAGACGTTCGGTGTCATCAAACGGATGATGTACGAGTCTCCCGGCGTATTGCATCGTCTGCTCGATCTGCTGGCAAGATCCGCGATCTCATACCTCAACGCGCAAATTGCCGCCGGTGCGCAAGCCATCATGGTGTTCGATACCTGGGGAGGCGTGCTGACCCCTGCGCAATATGAAGAATTTTCCCTGCGTTACATGGCGCAAATCGTGGCCGAATTGACGCGCGAGAACGACGGGCGCCGCGTACCCATCATCGTCTTTACGAAAGGCGGCGGCGCGTGGCTGGACAAGATCGCAGCGATCGGTTGCGATGCAGTGGGTGTCGATTGGACAACCGACCTTGCCGCTGCTCGCAAAGCGGTAGGCGGGCGGGTGGCCTTGCAGGGCAACCTCGATCCATCGGCGCTGTTCGCGCCGCCCGAAACGCTGCGCGCCGAAACGTGCCGGGTGCTCGCGAGCTATGGTGCGGGACCAGGGCACGTGTTCAACCTGGGTCATGGCATTACCCCCGACGTCGACCCGGAGCGGGTGGCGGTGCTGGTGGACACGGTGCGGAACTACGAAGTGACGGGGCCGAGTTAGTGGGTACTCGGCGCGGGATGGGTGCCTGCCGCGGCGCGCAGCTCATCCCGCAAGCCTCGGCGCAGGATCTTGCCCACGTTGGTCTTGGGCAACTCCTGCCGGAAATACACGTGCTTCGGGACTTTGTAGCCGGTGAGGGCGGACCGGCAATGCGTGATCAACGCCGTCGCGGTAAGGCTCGGGTCTTTCTTCACCACGAATAGCGCTACCGCCTCGCCGGACGCCTCGTCTGCCTGCGCCACGGCGGCGACTTCCAAGACGCCGGGATGTTCTGCCGCTACCGCCTCTACCTCGTTGGGATAGACATTGAAACCGGATACCAGAATCATGTCCTTCTTGCGATCCTCGATGTAGACGAAGCCTGCGTCGTCCATGCGGCCGATGTCGCCGGTGCGGAGCCAATCGCCGAACATCACCCGTGCGGTCTCATCGGGACGGTTCCAATAGCCACGCATGACTTGCGGCCCGAATACGCAGATTTCACCCACCGCGTTGCTGGCGACTTCTTTGCCGGCGTCATCGCGGATCGACACATCGGTGGAAGGGATGGGCAGCCCGATACTGCCATTGAACTCGGCCCCAATGGGATTGGCGGTGGCCACCGGCGAAGCTTCCGTCAGTCCCCATCCCTGGGTCATCACGCAGCCGGTTGCCTTCTTCCAGCGTTCCGCGACGACGGCTTGGACGGCCATGCCGCCGGCGAAAGAGCACCGCAGAGAGCTGAAGTCCACCGTATCGAACCCAGGCGCGTTGAGCAGGGCGTTGAACAGCGTATTGACGCCGCTGATGAAATTGAATTTGTGCCGCTTCAGTTCCGCCACAAACGCCGGGAAATCTCGCGGGTTGGTTATCAGCACATTGCACGCACCCAACGGCAGAAACGCCAAGCAATTCGTCGTGAGCGCAAAGATATGATAGAGAGGTAATGCGGTGATGATCGTGCGTGCGCCGCCGCCCGCCCGCATCGCGGGAAATATCCATGAAGTGGTCTGCAGCACGTTGGCGACCATGTTGCGATGAGTGAGCACCGCCGCCTTGGCGATGCCCGTGGTACCGCCGGTATATTGCAGGAACGCGATGTCGTCCGGTCCGAGGGGAGTCGCGTCCAGCTTGAGGCCGAGGCCTGACCCGAGCGCGCTCTTGAACGTGACCGCGCCCGGCATGCTCCATGGCGGAATCTGTTTGCGGACATGGCGCAGCACGAAGTTCACGATGAGGCCGCGCGGGAATCCGAGGAGTTCGCCGATTCCGGTGACGAGCACTTGCGTGAGGCCGGTGCGCGGCAGTACCTGCTGCAGCACATGGGCAAAGTTCTCGACGATGACGATGCACTTCGCTCCGGAGTCCTTGAGCTGGTGCTCCAATTCGCGGGCCGTGTACAGCGGGTTCGTATTGACGACCACCATGCCGGCGCGCAACGCCCCGAACAAGGCTATGGGGTATTGCAGGACATTCGGCATCATCAACGCGACCCGGTCGCCCGCGACAAGCCCGGATTTTTTCTGCAGCCACGCGGCAAACGCTCTGGTCAGTTCATCGAGCTGTGCGAAGGTCAAGGTCGAGCCCATGTTGGTATAGGCGGGCTTGTTGCCGTGGGTCGTTACGGCTTCCTCGAACAGGTCTCTGAGCGAGGGGTATTCGCTCGGATCAATGTCGGTCGGCACACCGGCCGGATACTGTCGTAGCCAAGTTCGCTCCACGCCGGATAACTCCTATTTTTGTCCCGCGTGTATAGCACCGGTTCGGTGCGCCAGCAATGTCCTTCCGCTCAACGCAGTAACGCAAGACATGAGACAGTGTTGGACACGCCCGTCGAACCCTATCAAGATGGCCGTGGTCAATGCACAACGGCGGCGCCTGGTATGAGAACATCTCGGCTGTGGATACTCTGTGCGCTGATCGCGCTGTCGGGTTGCGTGAACGGCCGCGGCTGCTTGTTGCTTCAGCCGGTCAAACATACTTTGGCGGGCCACGTTCATTTCCGCTCGTATCCGGCCGCGGATGGGATCGACAAGGTGCCGATTCTGGCCCTGGACCAGACTGCGTACGTGTATGCGCCGGCTCATAGCTACCAGTGCATACCCGTCACCGAATTGCAGCTCGTTGGCGTGTCCGAGTTTCCGGGAAACATCATCGAGAATTCGCACGTCAGCGCGCGGGGCTCCCTGTTCGAAGCAACTTCCGAGCGTCAACATACCCGCTTCTTGGTGAATGTGACGACGCTGCTTCCGCTCGCTCCCACTCCCTGAGCATCCGGGGGAGTCGAATTCACACGAATGGGATTACAATCCAGCGGGCGATCCAAAACGAACCGGGGGAGATAATTCATGGTCAACAATTACTTTGCTTGCGCCTTCGCGGCGCCATTGCTCATCTTCGCGCTGGCGATGCCTGGGCACGCGGACTCGACCAACCCGACGACTTGCAAGGACGGAACGACTTCGGCCGCCAGCGGACGGGGCGCGTGTAGCGGCCACGGCGGCGTACAGAAAGCCACGAAGACGTCTCCGACGTCGACCTCTACCGCCTCCACGGCTGGAACGGCTCCGGCGGCTCCTGCACCTTCCTCCGACGCGGCGTCGCATTCCGCGCCTGCCGCCAAGGCCGCCGCAAGGAGCACCCCTTCGGCATCGAAGTCAGCACCCGCAGAGGCTCCCGGCAAGTCCGATCCCACCGGCGCTACCGCGAAGTGCAAGGACGGGACTTATTCTAAGTCCACACACCGCACAGGCACTTGTTCGCATCATGGCGGTGTAGCCGAATGGCTGACTGCCCAATGACGCCACAGCCAGCCGGGTAACGCTCCGCGGCGCCGCCCGCGCCACGGACGGCGCGGGCGGCATTCCAGGACCGCGAAAATTATCGGCGTAGGATTTTCTTCAACGACGGCCAGACATTGGCCAGGAGTTTGGGTTGGCCGAGTTCGTTGGGGTGGACGCCGTCCGCCTGCATCAGGTTGGGCGACAGCGCAATGTCGGTCAGTAGGAAAGGTACCAAGGGGATTTTTTTCTCGACCGCTACGTCCGCGAATGCGGAGCGAAATTTCTCAGTAAATTCAGGGCCATAGTTTGGTGGCATCCGGATGCCCAACAACAGCACTCGCGCCCCGGAACCCACCGACAGATCCACCATTTTGGCGAGGTTGGCGCGCATTTGGTCGACGGGCAGCGCGCGCAAACCGTCATTCCCGCCGAGCTCGATAATCACGATTTCGGGGTGATGCATCGACAGTGCGCGGGGCAATCGGGCCAAGCCGCCCGCGGTGGTCTCCCCGCTGACGCTGGCATTGACGACCTGGTAACCGTACCCTTCATCCTTGAGCTTCGTCCGCAGCATCTCCACCCACCCCTGGTCGACGTGCGCCAGTCCGTAACCGGCACTGATGCTGTCGCCGAACACGAGAATCGCGGGCGTCTCCGCGCTGACCGAAAACCCCGTCAACCCGAACATGAATAGGACAAAAAGCCGTTTCACAGGCGAAACTCCCGATGCAAGATCAAATCGTACTCGAGGCTAGAAATGTATCGAAGACCGTACCCAGTCCTGAAGGACCATTGACCATTCTCGCCGATGTCAGCCTTGGTGTCCGAACCGCTGAGACCCTGGCCATCGTCGGTGCGTCGGGCGCCGGAAAGTCGACTCTCTTGGCGCTGCTGGCCGGACTCGATTCTCCGAGCACGGGGCAGGTGCTGATCGCCGGCGTCGACCTGA
Organism: Pseudomonadota bacterium; assembly: GCA_030776345.1. Lineage (GTDB taxonomy): Bacteria > Pseudomonadota > Gammaproteobacteria > Steroidobacterales > Steroidobacteraceae > Bog-1198. The sequence goes on from JALYHU010000133.1 coordinate 7,672, forward strand.
CTACACTCGACGAGGACGGCCGCGCCGCGATTCGCGGGCGGCACGTGGGGTTCGTGTTTCAATCCTTCCACTTGATTCCCTCGCTGACTGCCATCGAAAACGTCATGTTGCCGCTCGAACTCGGGAACCGGCCGGACGCCCGACAGGCCGCCGCGCAGGCGCTCGCCCAGGTGGGGCTGACGCCGCGGGCGGCGCATTACCCCAAACAACTGTCGGGAGGCGAACAGCAGCGGGTGGCGATCGCGCGCGCCTTCGTCACGCATCCCGCGGTGCTATTCGCCGATGAGCCCACAGGGAATCTCGACACGGCCACCGGCCTCAAGATCACCGACCTTCTGTTCGAACTCAACCGCAGCATCGGCAGCACCTTGATTCTGGTCACGCACGACCGCTCGCTGGCGCAGCGCTGCGGGCGTGTGCTGGAGCTCGATGCCGGCCATGCCGTGAAGGAGCCTGTCTGAATACGCGGGCCCTGACCATGCAAATTCCACGTTTTGCCTTGCGCAATCTCTGGCGGGACCTCAAGTCAGGCGAATTATCAGTCTTGTTGCTGGCATTGTCGGTGGCGGTACTGTCGTTGACGGCCGTGGGTTTTTTCACCAGCCGCATCTCGCAAGGCGTACGGGCGCAGGCTGCCGAGGTCCTCGCGGCCGATTTGCGCTTGGAATCCCCCCAGCCTATTCCGTCCGGCCGATTTTCCGAAGCGCACAAGCGTGGACTTCAGAGCGCGCAAATCGTGGCCTTTCCGACCGCAATATTCAATGGCGACTCGAGTCAACTCGCTGCCCTCAATGCCGTCACGGCCAGCTATCCATTGCGCGGGCACATGCGGATCACAGATGCGCCTTTCGGGATTGCGCGCACCACCGATCGCATTCCGAATATCGGCGAGGCGTGGGTCGACGCGCGCATCATCGCCCAATTGAAGGTGTCCCTGGGGGATAGGCTGCGCATCGGTGCCGGCTCGTTCCGGGTGACGCAAGTTCTGGACTACCGACCGGACCAGGGGACGGGTTTCGTCAACCTCGCTCCCGCCGTGCTCCTCAACTATGAGGACATCGCCGCTACGCAGCTCATTCAACCCGGCAGCCGCGTAACCTATGCAGCGTTGTTTGCCGGCCCCGCCGCGGCAGTCAGCGATTTCCGAGAATACTTGATTTCACACAAGGCGGCCGGAGAACGCCTGCGCGAAGTCGATGAGTCGAGCCGACAACTGAATTCGGCGATCGACCGTGCAAGCCGGTTTCTAAACCTGGCGAGCCTCGCATCCGTGCTGCTGGCGGCTGTTGCCGTCGCCATGGGCGCGCGCCGCTACGCGAAGCGTCATATCGACACCGTGGCGCTGATGAAATGCATGGGGGCATCGCAAACCTTCGTATTGTCGATTTCGATCATAGAGCTGACCCTGCTTGCCGTTGCGGCAGTTGCGATTGGCGCATTGCTCGGATATCTCGCACAGTCGGGACTGGCATGGCTGCTGCGAGACTTGATTCGCACCGAGCTTCCCGCGGCATCACTGGCGCCGCTTCCGATCGCGCTCGTCACGGTCATGGCCATGCTGATCGGCTTCGCCCTGCCGCCATTGCTGCAATTGAAGAACACACCGCCCGGCCGAGTTCTCCGTAAATCGGTGACGGCGCCGCCGTTGCGGTTCGGCCTTGCATATGTTTTTGCGCTCGCCGCGCTATTCGCCATTTTGTGGAGTCTGGTGCGCGACACCGAACTCGTGGTGAGCGTGCTGGCCGGAGTTCTCGGCGTCGGGTGTGTGCTGACCGGAGCGGGCTACGGTCTGGTGCACCTGACCGGCCGCCTGCGCGGCGGCGTTGGCATTGCATGGCGTTACGGTTTGGCGAACGTCTCGCGCCGCGGCGGCGGGAGCGTCGTGCAAATCGTCGCTTTTGGGCTGGGCCTGATGGTCCTGCTGCTGCTCGCCGTCGTGCGCGGTGATCTGCTCGCCGATTGGCGCCGCAGCCTGCCGAACGATGTGCCCAACAACTTTCTCATCAATATTCGTCCGGACGAGCGGCTGCCGCTGGAGGAATTCTTGAAGACACATGGTCTGGGTCGGCCGCAAATGTATCCGATGGTGCGGGCGCGCATGACGGCCATTAATTCCGTGCCCGCCGAGTCGATCAAGGTGAAGGGCGACAACGGAGCCAGGTTTCTCGAACGCGAGCAAAATCTGACCTGGGCCGCGACGCTCATGGACGACAATCAGCTGATTGACGGGCGCTGGTGGGCGCCCGACGACTACGGCAAGCCGTTGGTGTCCGTGTCTTCCGAGTATCAGGAAGCACTCCAGTTGAAACTGGGTGACCAACTCACCTTCGACGTCGCCGGTGAAACGCTCACGGTCGAAGTCGCCAGTATCCGCAAAGTACGATGGGATAGTTTTCGGCCGAACTTCTTCTTGGTGTTCCCGCCGCAGCTGCTGGATGGCGCGGCCGGCACTTACATGACCAGCGTGTATTTGACGCCGCCGCAGCGCCCGGCGCTGGCGGACCTGGTTAGGCAGTTTCCGAGCGTCTCGGTATTCGATGTCGACGCCATCCTGAAGCAGATCCGCGAGATCATGGATCGCGCATCCTTGGCGGTACAGTACGTGTTTCTCTTCACCTTGGTGGCCGGTGTGGTGGTGCTGCTCGCGGCGGTGCAGTCGACTCGCGACGAGCGCCGCTACGAGAGCGCGATGCTGCGCACTCTGGGCGCCAGCCGCAGCACGGTCCTGCAAGGCGTGGCTGCGGAATTCTCAGCCCTTGGATTTCTCTCCGGCACACTCGCGGCATTCGGTGCCACTGCCGTCGGTTGGGTACTGGCGAAGCGCCTATTTTCTCTGCAGTTCGCCATCGATCCCTGGGTTTGGGTGCTGGGCCTGGTCTGCGGCACGATTCTGGTGGGATTGAGCGGCACCCTGGCGACGCGCCGCGTGGTCAATACGCCGCCCATCGTGACGCTGCGCGACGAGTGACGCCCCTGATCGATCAGCGGACTTCGAGGACCAGCCACCCCTCGGGGACGGGGCCGCCGCGAAACGGCAGAGCTTCGATGCGTACGTTGTAGATGCCGGCGGCGAGCCCGGTCGAATTGAACGTCAACCGCAATTCGCCGTTCGAATCCTTGAGGAGATTATTCAGGATCAACGCCCGCCCCTGATCTTTTTTATCGACGATCATGCGAAATTGCATCACCTTCGAATAGCTCATGTCGATGTGCAGGTCCACGAGCTGCGGCGCGCTCCGGTTCACGGAGATTCGCGCCATGTCGATACCGGGCGCGCGATCCGGAGTCACGCGAAGGTCGCTCTGCGTGGCCGGCTGCACCAGCGACCCCTGCTGCATGCGGGCGCGCGTATCCTCGAGTTCGCTCCGCAGCAGCACGAACTTGCCGAACAGAGCCCAGAACGCCGCCAAACTCACCAGCGCGATCACGCCCAGGGCCATGGGTACGTACGGGGATTTCCACCACTGCGGGCGCGGCTCCTCCAAGTCGAGCGGCTGACCGCTGGCTTCGAGCAGTTTGAGACTTGCCTGCGCGCGTTCGGATAATTTCAGACCATCCAAGTACCCGGGATTTGCCCGGCACCAGTTCTCGAGATCACGAGCGCCCTTGACGGGTAGCTTGTGCTCCAAATAGCGCTCGATGAGCTGGTGATCCTCGATGAATTTTGCATCGAAGCGCGCTGCAGGCTGCGGACTACTGGGTGCGATGGCGTTTGCGGTCATGATCGGGTATTCCTATAACCCACACCATCTTGCCGGGTTTCAAACGGATAATATGTGAAATGATTGGCAGAAGCGGCGCCGCGTCGTGATAGACATACGAGATCTGAAGGTTCTCTTTTGGGTTATCCGGCTGGGCGGCTTTCGACGCGCGGCAGAGCGCTTGAACACTACCCAGCCGGCGGTATCCGCCCGCTCTCCACATTGCTGTTCTCCACGCTCGACGGCGGCATTGCGTGGCGAGTGCTGTTTGCGCTCGGCCTATTGCCCGGCTTCCTCGTCTTCATTCTTCGGAACTCCGTCGAGGACTCGTCGATCTATCTCGAGGACCGCCAAAGGCGAGCCGTCAGCCAAGGTACAGACGTGGGTTTTTGGGAAATTTTTTCCGCGCCCTATGTTGTCCGCACGGTGCTTTCCACGCTGATGATGGCGGGCTTGCTGGGCGGCTACTGGACAGTGGCCACTTGGTTACCCACTTTCCTCAAAACTGAACGGCATCTCAGTATTTTGAGCACCGGTGGTTACCTCGCGATAACCATCATCGGCGCCTACTCGGGATATGTGACCAGCGCGTATTTGAACGATCTGATCGGTCGGCGGGGCAACTTCATTCTGTTTGCCGTGTGCTGCATGCTCGTCGTGGTTGCCTATACCTTCCTGCCGATCAGCAACGACCTGATGCTGATGCTCGGATTTCCTCTCGGCTTTTTCTCGTCGGGCATTTTCAGCGGCACCGGCGCTTTCCTCGGCGAGATGTTTCCGACCCGCATTCGCGGTTCCGGTCAGGGTTTCTGTTACAGCGCAGGGCGTGGGATCAGCGCTTCACTGCCGTTTCTCATCGGCTATGCCACGAGCCATATGTCGCTCGGCAACGCTATCGGAATCTTTGCCACGGCCTGCTATGGTCTGGTGATAGTCGCCGCGCTCGCCCTTCCGGAGACGCGTGGCAAGCAGCTTGAATCTTGATTGACCCCGGACCGCGAGAGCTAGCCTTTGCTCGCCATCGCTTTCTCGAGGACGTTGCATACCGCCGATATGGCTGCCGCGCGGGTGCTCGACTTGCGCCAAACGGCGCCCACCGTGCGCGTCGGTGCCGGCTTGGCGAATTGGCGTATGGTGAGCCCTCGCTGGGATCCGAACGGCGACTCGACGGCCGTTTCCGGAAGCAGGGTGATGCCGAGGCCCGCGACCACCATCTGGCGCAGGGTTTCCAAACTCGTGGCGCGAAAATCCTCGGCCTCGCGGATCTCGAGGCGACTGCACACTTCCAAAGCTTGGTCGCGCAGGCAATGACCATCCTCCAACAACAGCAGCGTCTGCCCCTTCAGATCCTGAACTTTGATGCTCGACTTAGCCGCCAGCGAATGATTGTTGGGCAGCGCTACGGTAAAAGCCTCCTCGTAGAGTTCGCGGGCCTCCAGACCATCCTGCATGATGGGTAGCGCCAGGATGCCGAGGTCGATCTCGCCGTCGCGCAGGCGCTTGAGCAGAGGCTCGGTCTGATGCTCGTATAACATCAGCCCGAGATGCGGCAGGGCCTTGCGGATCTTCTGCATGACCCGCGGCAACAGGTAGGGGCCGATGGTCGGGATCAACGCCAGCTTGAGCTTGCCGGCAAACGGGTCGGAGTTATTGCGCGCCAGCGCAATGATTTCGTCGCCTTCGTCGAGCATCCGGCGGGCGCGCACCACGATCTGCTTGCCCACCTCGGTGAGCTGCGCATTCTTCGGCTGGCGTTCCACCAGTTTGACGCCGAGGTATTCCTCGAGCTTTTTCAGCTGCGCCGATAGTGTGGGTTGACTCACGAAAGTGCGGTCGGCGGCCTTGCCGAAATGCCCGGTGTCGGCGAGGGCCACCAAATACTTCAGGTCCTTGAGATTCATGGGAATGCGCCCAATCACGCGATATTGATAGACCCAGTCTATCGATATGATGAATTTAATCAATACCGTAGATGATTATTTCTGGCATCCTGTCACTCTGATTCGCCAAGTCCGTTCCCAGTAAATCGCGAGGATATGCAATGTCACTGATTAATTCCGAAGTCAAACCCTTCAAGGCCACCGCTTATCACAACGGTAAGTTCGTACCGGTGACCCACGAGGATCTGAAGGGTAAGTGGTCCGTTTTCGTGTTCTATCCGGCCGACTTCACATTCGTTTGCCCCACCGAACTCGGCGATCTCGCCGACAACTACGCGGCCTTCAAGAAATTGGGCGTAGAAATCTACGGCGTGTCGACGGACACCCATTTCACGCACAAGGCCTGGCACGACACATCCGAGACCATCGCGAAAGTCCAGTATCCTCTGGTCGCGGATCCGACCTTGGCGCTGTCGCGCAATTTCGAGGTGTTGATCGAAGAGGAAGGCCTTGCCTACCGCGGTACCTTCGTTATCGACCCTTCAGGCCGCATCAAGATCATCGAAGTGCACGACAACGGAATCGGCCGCGACGCGAAGGAATTGCTGCGCAAGGTGCAAGCGGCGCAATACGTGGCCTCGCATCCGGGTGAAGTGTGTCCGGCGAAATGGACGCCCGGCGCCGAGACATTGTCGCCGTCTCTCGATTTGGTCGGGAAGATCTGATCCTCGGGGGTTCCTTCGGCGGCGGCCGTGCATGACAACCGTGTCCTCGGCCGCCTGCCTCCCGGGTAAATGCAATTGAGGTGGTAGTCATGCTCGAAGCTAAACTCAAGACACAATTGAAGGGCTATCTCGAACGGCTCACTCAGCCGGTCGAGATCGTGCCATCCCTCGACGATGGCGAGAGGTCGCGCGAGATGCTCGAGCTGTTGCACGACATCGTATCGTTGTCTCCTCTGGTCACGATCGATCCCCAAGGCGATGAAACGCAAGTGAAGCCGTCGTTCGCGTTGCGCCGCCCGGGACGAACGCCGCACGTGCGTTTTGCCGGATTGCCGATGGGGCATGAATTTACGTCATTGGTCCTCGCATTGCTCCAGGCCGGCGGACATCCGTCGAAGGCGGCTCCGGCCGTCATCGAGCAGATTCGGGGGCTCGAGGGAGACTTCAATTTCGAGACATTCGTATCATTGACCTGTCAGAGCTGCCCCGACGTCGTTCAAGCGCTGAATTTGATGGCCGTGGTGAACCCCAACATACGCCATACGATGATCGACGGCGCCGTATTCCAGGCCGAGGTGGAACGTCGCCAGATCATGGCGGTCCCCGCCGTATTCCTCAACGGCCAGCCCTTCGGCCAGGGCCGCATGGAACTCGAGGAGATCGTCTCCAAGCTCGACACCGGCGGCGCCGAACGGGACGTCGCACGCTTCAACGCCAAGGCTCCTTACGACGTATTGGTGGTCGGCGGCGGTCCTGCGGGCGCGGCCGCGGCGATCTACGCGGCGCGTAAAGGTATCCGAACGGGCATCGTCGCGGAGCGCTTGGGCGGTCAACTACTGGATACCGTCGGCATCGAGAATTTCATTTCCGTCAAAGAGACCGAGGGCCACAAGCTGGCCACGGGGCTCGAGCAGCACGTCACCACCTACGATGTGGATGTGATGAATTTGCAGCGTGCTGCGGCGCTGATTCCCGGCGACCTGTTCGAGATTCGGTTGACCAATGGCGCGGCCTTGAAGGCGAAGTCGGTAGTCATCGCCACGGGCGCGCGCTGGCGCGAAATCAACGTGCCCGGCGAGCGCGAGTACCGCAACCGCGGTGTGGCGTACTGCCCGCACTGCGACGGGCCCCTGTTCAAGGGCAAGCCCGTCGCCGTCATCGGCGGCGGCAATTCCGGGGTGGAGGCTGCGATCGATCTGGCCGGTCTGGTGAGCCACGTGACGGTGATCGAGTACGATCCGCAGTTGCGGGCGGACGCGGTGCTCACGCGCAAGCTGCACAGCTTGCCGAACGTCACCGTCATCACGAGCGCTCAGACCACCGAGGTCGTCGGCGACGGTCAGCGAGTGACGGCTCTGCGGTATAAAGACCGGCAGAGCGGAGCCGCCCACACCGTTGAGCTCGCCGGCGTGTTTGTGCAGATCGGCCTCGTGCCGAACACCGACTGGCTCAAGGGCACCGTCAAACTCTCGCCGCGTGGAGAAATCGAGGTGGACGCCCGCGGGCAGACCTCGGTGCCCGGCGTGTTCGCGGCGGGCGACTGTACCATCGTGCCGTACAAACAAATCGTGATTGCGATGGGTGAAGGCGCGAAGGCTTCGTTGAGCGCCTTCGATCATCTGATCCGCTCGCCGCTGTCCGCCGCCGCCGCCGCATAGCGGCCGCGCAGCCGGCGGCACGGGCAACGGCACGCATCGCGGCAGGCGGGAGGGACCGGTGTCTGTACAATAGCGCCGTAGAAATCACGAGCGTGCCATGCGGTCAGTTGCTTCTCCCACCAGAATGTCTGCCGGCGTCGTGGTGGTGAGCGTTCTCGAACGGAAGCTCAAGTTCTTGCTCCTGCGAGCCTATCGTAACTGGGACTTCCCGAAGGGCCTCGTCGAACCGGGAGAATCGCCGATCGATGCCGCCGTTCGCGAGGTGCGTGAGGAAACTACCTTGGACGACATTTCCTTCGACTGGGGCATGGACTACATGGACACCGGCCCCTACAACAAGGGGAAAATCGCGCGCTATTACATCGCCCGCAGCAAGGAAACGCAGATCCAGTTGCCCATCAACCCCGACTTGGGAACCCCCGAGCACCATGAGGCGCGATGGGTGGATTACGCGAAGGCGCTCAACATGGTTTCACCGCGTTTGCAGCCGGTGGTTCGCTGGGCCTATGGCGTAGTGAATCACGGGCCGCTCCGGCCTCTGTCAAACGATTCGCCCACCCCCGTGGGCTGAGCAAGTCATGTTCCCGTAGGCTCGGGGGCGCGGCCCGATCCGCGCTCCCCGCCTGCCACAGCCTAGCCGGTCTTTCGCCACTGGCGTTGCTTTTCGCTGATTTTTCCGGGCATGGTCGGCGCAAGGACTTGATCCTGCAGGGCTGATTCGCGGGCGAGCTCTGTGGGACAGACCTTGACCCTGGCGAGAGATGGGACGGGGCGCTACGCTTCGATTCCATGTACTTGAAGTGCCACCGGCGTATCAAAGATGGGAAGGAGCATCGGTACTGGAGCATTGCCGAGAAGCGGCGTGTTTCTGCGCGCCGCACGGTCGATCGGCATGTCCTGTATCTCGGTGAGATCAACGACAGTCAGCGCGCGGCATGGCTGAAGAGCATCGAGGCGTTCGACGAGACGCGCGGCTCGCAGCGCAAGCTCGCGCTATTCCCCGCAGATCGAGCCGTTCCGGAGCACGCCGAGGAGTACGGCGTACAGGTCAAGCTCAAGGAGTTCACGCTGCGTCGGCCCCGCCAGTGGGGCGCGTGCTGGGCGTTCTGCCGGCTCTGGGCGCTGCTGGGGATGGAAGAGTTCTGGCAGCCGCGGCTCGCCGACTCCCGCGAGGGGACGAGTTGGTATCACGTGCTGATGTTGCAGGTCGCGTACCGCCTGATCGATCCGGGCAGCGAGTGGCGACTGCACCGGCAGTGGTACGAGCGCAGCGCGATGGCGGATTTGCTGGGCGAGGGACCGGAGCTGGCGGCGAAGGACACGCTGTACCGGTGCCTGGACCGATTGTTGCCGCACAAGGACGCGCTGCAGCGGTATTTGAAGGATCGCTGGCAGGATTTATTCGGCGCGAGCTTCGATGTGCTGCTGTATGACCTGACGAGCACGTACTTCGAGTCCGATCCGCCGTTCGAGGAAGAGGACAAGCGCCGCTTTGGCTACTCACGCGATCACCGCTTCGACTGCGTGCAGGTGGTGATCGCGCTGATCGTGACGCCGGAAGGGTTGCCGCTGACCTACGAGGTTTTGTCCGGCAACACCGCCGACGCAACCACGCTGCCGCAGTTTCTCGACCGCATCGAGAAGCTCTACGGCAGTGCGCGGCGCATCTGGGTCATGGACCGCGGCATACCGACCGAAGCGCATTTGGAGCTGATGCGGGCACGCGGCGCGCAGTACCTGGTCGGCACCCCAAAGGGACGTTTAAATAAACTCGAAGCCGCACTCGCCGCCCGCACCTGGCACGCCGCACGGCCCGAAGTGCGGGTGAAACTGCTCCCTGAGGACGGCGATTTGTACGTCTACGTCGAGAGTCAGGCACGGATCGGCAAAGAACGCTCGATGCGCCGTAAGCGCTTCAAACGCTATTGGGCACGACTCAAAGATCTGCAGCGCCAGCGGCCGAGCTACTCCACGTTGCTCATGAAGCTCGGTGCCGCCGCGCACGATGCCGGGCGCACCCGCGCGCTCGCCAAAGTGACCTTGCCAGAAGCACCGCCGAAGGGCGAGCGCGAGAAGCGCGTGGATTTTACCTTCACCCTCGATCGGGCGGCGCTCAAAAAAGTCCGCCGCCGCGAGGGGCGCTACCTCTTGCGCTCGAACCTGACCGACACCGATCCGGCGAAGCTGTGGGAGTTCTACCTGCAATTATCCGAGGTCGAGGCCGCGTTTAAAGAACTGAAAGGGGATCTGGCGATCCGCCCGATCCACCATCAAAACGAAGAGCGCATCGAAGCGCACATCTTCGTCGCCTTCATGGCCTACTGTCTGCAGGTCACGCTCAAACAACTGCTTAAGCAACGGGCTCCCGGACTCACGCCGCGCGTCGTACTCGAGAAGCTCGCCGCCATGCAGCTTCTCGACGTGCATTTCCCAACTACCGACGGGCGCGAGCTGGTCTTCACCCGCTACACGCAGCCGGAGCCGGATCAACAGCTGCTGTTCGCGCAGCTCGGTTGGGGCCTGCCCGAGCAGGACCGACCCCGCATCACTGCAAAATCCGCGGTCGCAGTGTAGGACAGACCTTTTAGATCCGCCCACTGATTTTCTTAGGATTTTTCTTGCCCACCCGTCCCAGTGGCGAAAGACCGGCTAGGGCCGGACGATGACCATGGGGGCCGGGGCCACGACGGCCACGCGCGGGTGGTAATACCCTGGCCCATAATAGTATCCTGGCCCATAGTAGCCGCGGTGTGCCACAGGGGCTACCACGCAACCGGACATAGCTAAAAATACTACCGGAATCAATAAGTTAGTTAATATCTTCATGTTCCTTCCTGAATGTTGCTCGCTCCAAGAACAACGCGGCGGCCGTCGCAAGGATGACAGCCTCGCGCGCTCGCCCGAGGGGTACGGCCGCGCCGCGCCGCGGTCGGGCGCGGTACCGTCGCGCATGCTCTCGAGCGGACCCGTGACCCCAGGTCAGGCCAGGGTGTGGAAAACTTTCTGGACGTCGTCGTCCTGTTCCAGTTTGTCGATGAGCGCGAGCACCTCCGCCGCCTGATCCTCGGGCAGCTCGATGGGCACGGAGCAGATGTACTCGTGTTCCGCCGACAGCGGCGCAATGCCGCGCGCCTCGAGCGCCTCCTGCAGCTTGCCGAAATCATGGAACGTACAGCGGATGACCAGCTGGGCCTCGCCCTTTTCCCCGGTGCTCTCTCCCATCTCCTCCAGGCCGTAATCGATGAGGTCCAGTTCGAGCTCGTCCTGGTCCTTCACGCTCGCCGGATCCAGGCGAAAGACGCCCATTTTCTTGAATAGAAAGCTCACACTGCCGGTGTTGCCGAGATTGCCCGCGCCCTTGGTGAAAATATTACGCAGGCTGCCCACCGTGCGGGTGGGATTGTCGGTGGCAGTCTCCACCAACAGCGCCACGCCATGCGGGGCGTACCCCTCATAAAGGATTTCCTGATAGTTGGCCGCTTCCTTACCGGAGGCGCGGCGAATCGCCGCGTCGGTTTTATCCTTCGGCATATTCACGGCGCGCGCGTTCTGTAGAATGCGCCGCAGCGTGGGGTTGGCCGCCGGGTCGGGCCCGCCGGCATGGACTGCGATGGCAATATCCTTCGCCACCCGGGTGAACTGTTTCGCCATCCGGTTCCAACGGGCGAACATCGCATGTTTTCTGACTTCGAATATACGTCCCATGATCTTGACCTGCTTAGCTGGGTTGCTGGCCCTTCAGGACGCGCATGGTAGCAATACCCCGTCAAACCGCTAGACTTGCGGCTACTTCTTCAAGGCGTCTTATATGAGTGCAGTTCCCGTGGGTGAAAACCCGGTCCCCGCGAGTTTCCGCGATCTCGCGTTGTCGGAACCCGTCCTACGAGCCCTGACGGATGTCGGATATGAATCGCCCTCGCCGATCCAGGCGGCGACCATCCCCGTGCTCCTGTCGGGGTCCGACATGCTCGGCCAAGCCCAAACCGGCACCGGCAAGACCGCTGCATTCGCTTTGCCGGCACTGTCGCGAATCGACTTGTCGAAGCATGAACCGCAGGTCTTGGTTCTGGTGCCGACGCGCGAGCTCGCGCTGCAGGTGTCCGAAGCATTCCTGCGTTACGCCGCCCACATCAAGGGCTTTCATGTGCTTCCCATTTATGGCGGCCAAAGTTATCAACCCCAGCTGAACGCTTTGCGACGCGGCGTCCACGTGGTCGTGGGCACGCCCGGCCGTGTCATCGATCATATGAACCGCGGCACACTGAAACTCGGCGGGCTCTCGCTTCTGGTCCTCGATGAGGCCGACGAAATGCTACAGATGGGTTTCGTCGACGCCGTCGAGAGCATTCTCGAACAGACGCCGCCGCAGCGGCAAGTAGCGCTGTTTTCCGCAACCATGGCCGCGCCCATCCGCCGCATTGCCGCCAAGCATTTGCGCTCGCCGGTCGAAGTCACCATCAAGAGCAAGACCAGCACCGCCACCAATATCCGGCAGCGCTACTGGATCGTCAGCGGCATGCACAAGCTGGATGCATTGACGCGGATACTGGAGGCCGAGACCTTCGACGGCATGCTGGTCTTTACGCGCACCAAGCAGTCCACCGTGGAATTGGCCGAAAAGCTCGAGGCCCGCGGCTTCTCGGCCGCGCCGCTCAACGGCGACATCCCGCAATCCCAGCGCGAGCGCACGGTGGCACGTTTGAAAGCCGGGCAGATCGACATCTTGGTCGCCACGGACGTTGCCGCGCGCGGCCTCGACGTCGAGCGTATCGGCCATGTCGTCAACTATGACGTGCCGTACGACACCGAATCCTATGTGCACCGAATAGGCCGGACGGGCCGTGCCGGGCGCAACGGGGAAGCCATCCTGTTCATCGCGCCGCGCGAGCGCAACATGCTGCGCGCCATCGAACGCGCCACCCGGCAAGCCATCGAACCGATGAACCTGCCGACGGTGGACGCGGTCAATTCGCTCCGTATCGCCAAGTTCAAACAACGGGTTCTCGAGACCATCGCACAGGCCGATGCCAAGGCGTTGCGGCCGGTAGTGGAACAGATGGAAGTGGAAAGTGGGCTGCCGCTGATCGATATTGCGTCCGCCCTTGCGAGTATGGCGCAGGGCTCGACGCCGCTGCTGTTGGGCGGCAAAGGCGAGCGCGGCAGCGATATGCAGGCCGGCGACGCGCCCGGACGAATCGCGGCGCCCCATGACGTGCGCGCCGTTGCGCGCATGCCCGACCGCGCACGTCCCAGCGAACGGCCGCAAGCGGCGGAGCGCTATTCGGAGCCGGGCGGTTCGGCCGCGGCGCAGCCAGCCCATCGACCTCGAACCACGGCTGCGGCCGGCCTGATGGAAACTTTTCGCATCGAGGTCGGGTCTACCCACGGAATCAAGCCGAGCAATGTGGTAGGTGCGATTGCGAATGAAGCGGGAATCGAGGGCGTGCACATAGGGCGCATCGACATTCGCGAAGACCATAGCTTCGTGGATTTGCCCGCGGGCATGCCGAAGCAGATATTCAAGATGTTGCAGAAAGTGCTGGTGGCGGGCCGGGAATTGCGCATCAGTAAAGCCGGCGAGCAGGCCATCGGGCCGCGCCGGGCGGCTGCCGGCCGGGCTGTCCCGCAAGGCAAGCCCGCGCGGGATTCTGCGGGACCTGAACGGAAAATGTTGAGCCGCCGGATAACCCCGGCCCGCAAAAAGCGGGATTGATTACTTTTTTCAACCGAGGAGTCGAGTCATGGGCAAAGGCATGGATCGAAAGAAAGAAGACAAGAAGAAGCCAACCAAAACTCTGGAGGAGAAACGCGCGGCGAAGAGGGAAAAGAAGCAAGCCAAGGGCTAGGCAGACCAAGCGGTCCGGGGCAGAGGTTGGGCGCTGAGGCCGCCCGGCCGCACAGGCCCCGGGCCCGCGCGTGGCGAGGAACACGGCTCTCACCGCGGGTTAGAATATCTCGTGAACAACACCCCTGCGGTAAAATGCCTGATAGCTGCCAACGCCATGATGTTTGTGCTCGAGTTCGTGAGCGGCGCCGCCTTGAACCCGTTGGAATTGTGGCCGCTGACGCCCATCGATGGACTACCGTATTTTCATATCTGGCAGATCGTCAGCTACTCGTTCCTGCATGACCCCCACAGCATTTACCACCTGCTGTTCAACATGCTGGGGCTCTGGATGTTCGGCGCGGAGATCGAGCGCCACGTCGGGCCGTGGCGGCTGCTCGCGTGTTACTTCGCATCGGTGATTACCGCCGCGCTTACCCAACTATTCGTTCCCGAACTGCTGGGTGCGCCGCCGTCGCCCACGATCGGGGCCTCGGGCGGCGTCTTCGGCCTGCTCCTGGCCTACGCACTGCTGTTTCCCTATCGCAAAGTCGTGCCCCTGATTCCGCCCATTCCCATGCCGGCGTGGATGTTCGCCACGATTTATGCGGGGCTGGAACTTCTCATGGGCGTCACCGGTACCTTCTCCGGCATTGCGCACTTCGCGCATCTTGGCGGCATGATCGGCAGCGCTCTCGTCGTCCTCGAGTGGCGGGGCGCGCGCCGCGCGCGCTAGGACTCTGGACACGCTCATGGAAACCCCGGGAGGCACAGCGTTGAAAATGGCGGCCCTATCGCGGACCTGGTGTCTCACGCTGCTGATGGGCCTGGCCGCTCCGGCGCACGCCGAATGGGTGCGGCGCGTGACGGACGGCATCATGGGCACCCGGATCACGGTGGAGATGTGGGCAGACGACAAAGAGAAAGCCGACCCGGCCATCGATGCCGTGCTTCAGGAAATGCGCCACATCGACGATTCGATGAGTACCTATAAGCCGACCAGCGAGGTATCTCAGGTCAATTCCCAGGCCGCCGACGGTCCCATGCCGATCACCCAGGAGCTGTTCGATCTGCTGGTCGCCGCCAAGGAGTACTCGGTACTCACGGAGGGTGCGTTCGACATCACCTACGCAAGCGTAGGCTACATGTACGATTTTCGAAAGCGTGTCAGGCCCAGCGAGGGCCAGATCACCAAGGCCTTGCCGGCAGTGGACTATCGGCACGTGCTCCTCGATCCGAAGAAACGGACCGTTCAGTTCTCGCAAAAAGGCGTGCGCATCGACCTGGGCGGGATTGCGAAGGGCTACTCGGTGGATCGCGGGATCGAGGTCCTCAAATCGCGGGGCGTCACCAGAGCCTACGTTTCCGCCGGCGGCGACAGCAGAATCATCGGCGATCGATTCGGAAAGCCTTGGATGGTGGGGATCCGGGATCCCAGAAAAGGTCCCGGCGAGGTCATCACGCGCATTCCTCTCGTCGATGCTGCGATCTCTACCTCGGGCGACTACGAGCGTTTCTTCGACGAGGACGGTGTGCGCTATCACCACATCATCGATCCAAAAACAGGGCGTTCTGCGAGCAAGGTGCGCAGCGCCACGATCATCGGGCCGTACGCCACCCGCACCGATGGACTATCCAAAACCGCATTCGTCCTGGGTCCGGAAAAAGCCATGGAAATTTACAATCGAATCGATGACATCGACGCCATCATCGTGAAGCTGGACGGCACGGTAATTTATTCCAAGGGGCTCGAGCCCGCGCATTGATTCGGCGCGAAGCGCTCTCGACTAATCCCGGAAATTGTTGAACTGCAACGGCACATCGAACTGTGCCTTGCGCAGGAACGCAATGGCTTCCTGAAGATCGTCCCGTTTTTTCCCGGTCACGCGAACCTTATCCCCTTGGGTCTGCGCCTGGACCTTGAGCTTCGAGTCCTTCAGCAGGCGCGTCACCTTCCTGCCGGTGTCGGCATCGATTCCATGCCGCAGAATCACGAGTTGCTTGGCAGTTGCGAGGTTCACCACGGGATCCTTCACCTCCAGACACGCAATATCGATGCCACGCTTGGCAATTCTCAGCTTTAGGATCTCCAGCATCTGTTTCAGCTGAAAGGCGGCCGGCGCGCTCATGGTGACGGTCTTGTCATCGAGTTCGAACGTGGCGTCGGTGCCCTTGAAGTCGAAGCGCTGCGTCAGTTCGCGGACGGCTTGATCGACCGCATTGGTCAACTCATGGGTATCGATTTCGGAGACGACGTCGAATGAAGGCACGGCAGGGTTCCCCTCAGGTTTCCGCCAACAGTTGATCGAGCGTACGCTTGAATTCAGCCACGAATTGCGTGTAGTGCTCGCCGGTGGCAGGTCCGGAATACCCCGTATGAATCTTCCGTACCCGCCCCCGCCGGTCGATGAAAACCGTCGTCGGGAAGGCATAAACCCGGTCCAACATCGGCAATTTCTTGGCCGCCTCATCCTTGTCCGAAATACCGGCGATCAACGTGGTGTATTCGATGCCGTAGTGCTGCCTGAAGCGCTGCGTGGCCGCTGCCGCGCGCTCGAAGTCACCGAAATGCTCGAACATCAGCGCTACGATCTCGAGGCCTTTCGCTCGGTAATCGCGATACAGCGGTGCGAGGAAAGCCGCCTCGTCATGACAATTGGGGCACCAGCTGCCCGCGAGCGCGATGATGGTCACCTTGTGCTGGAATTTCGGATCCTTCGAGGTCACGAGGTTGCCGCCGAGATCGGGAAATGCGAATTCGAATCCCTGGCTGCCGGTGCGCATGGCGGTGAGCGAGTACGCGTCGGGAAGCGCTGCGTTCGCATCCCGCTGCGCAGTCCAACGCTCGTGGTAGGCGGTACCCGACCAGAAATCGCCCGCCAGAGAACTGGGGCGCCGCGTTGCGGCGCCGCTGCGCGGCACGCCTTCCGTGGCGATCTTCGCCTCGTACAGGAACGCATGCGCGCCATCGAAAGTGGACAGATACAGGCGGTCGCCGCGCACCTGTCCGGCGAGGTAGCGATGATCGCCTGTCGCGGTCAAAAACGTGCCGCTCACGACGTCCTTCGCCTGAGTGAACTCGCCGACGGCCGCCTCCGTTTTGCCATCGTCTTGCGCGAAGGTCACGGACCAACGGCCCGACAGGTCGACATCCGCGGATGGATGAGGGCCGGAGGGCACGCGAAAAAAGCGGTAGGGCCGTGCCAACCATTGCGCTCGCAACGGGAGGTGCTGATCTTTGCCGCCCAGCTTGTCCAAAACGACTTCGCCCCGTAACTGCCGGCTGCCGGGGTCCGCGTCGGCGCTGAGGCGATTCTCGTAACCCGGCATTTTGACGTCCAGATGCGACCCCTTCACCGTGACGTCGTCGAGCTTCAGCCGCTCCTTGCCATTGACGAGATAGCCGGCCCAAGCCGTTCCTTCGCGGGCGAGATCCAGTTCGAATGGCAAGTCGCCGCCGGGAGACTGCAGCACGACGCGGTAGGCCCCCGCTGCCAACGGGTCGGCCGAAGCAGCGCTTGCGCCATAGGCCGCGAGCGCGAGCGCGTACAGGGCCCGGCTCGCGAACCGCCCCATGAGCGACGTTGCATTTGCTCCATCATCATTCATCGCCTTCACTCCGTACACCGCCTCAACGATACCCGCGCGCTTGCAGCGTGAATAGATTCGCGTAGCGGCCGTTGGTTGCCATCAAGGATACGTGGCTGCCGCGCTCGACAATGCGGCCCTCTTCGAGAACCAGAATCTGGTCCGTCATGCGCACCGTCGAGAATCGGTGCGAGATGACGATCGCAATGCGGTTGCGCGTCAGTTCTCTGAAGTGTTCGAATACTTCCGCCTCCGCTCCCGCATCGATCGAGGCGGTGGGTTCGTCGAGCACCAGGATGTCCGCCTCATTGCGCATGAAAGCGCGCGCCAGTGCGATCTTCTGCCATTGCCCGCCCGACAACTCACGGCCGTCCTTGAACCACTTGCCGAGCTGTGTGTGATAGCCGGCGGGCAGCTGTTCCACGAATTCGGCGGCCAAGCCTTGCTGTGCGGCGCTCCGCCAGCGCTGTTCGTCGTCGAACGCGCGCACGTCACCTGCGCCGATGTTCTCGCCGACCAGCATTTGATAGCGTGCGAAATCCTGGAAAATGACGCCGATCCGTTGCCGCAATGCCGTTTCCTCCCATTCTTGCAGGTCGAGACCGTCCAGCAGAATTCTTCCCTTGGTCGGGCGGTACAGACGGGTCAGCAGCTTGATGAGCGTGGTTTTTCCGGAGCCGTTCTGTCCTACCAGCGCCAGGCTCTCGCCCGGCCTGACATGCAGATCGATGTCCGACAAGGCGGCAGTGCTGGCGCCGGGATAGACGAATTCTACGCCTTCGAACCGGATGCCGTCGCCCGGCCGAGGCCCTTGGACGACGCTGCCCCCGGTGTGCCCCACGGGCTGCTCGAGATACTCGAACAGATTGGAAAGATAGAGGTTGTCCTCGTACAAACCGCTCACCGCGGTCAAGGCTGCGCTCACGGCGGCCTGCCCCTGCCTGAACAACATCAAATACATCGTCATCTGTCCCACCGTCATGGCGCCCCGTACGGTCTCCACTGCGATCCAGGCGTAGCCGCCATACAGAGCGCAGGTTCCGACGAGTCCCAAACCAAAGCCCCAGGTATCGCGCCGCACCGTCAGATCGCGATCTTCACGGTACAGTCGAGTAAAAATTTCCCGATACCGGGCGAGCAAGCGCGGTCCCAGCTCGAACAGTTTGACTTCCTTGGCGCTGTCCTCGCGTGCCAGCACCGACTCGAGGTATATCTGCATGCGTGCTTCGGGCGCGCGCCAGCGGAACAGCCGAAATGCTTCGCCGGAAAATTTCGCTTCGGCGATGAAGGCAGGCAGGCCCGCCAATATCAGGAGCACCACCGCCCAGGGCGAGAATCGCACGAGCAATCCGCCGAACGAGAGCAGCGAGACGGCGTTTTGCAGCAGGCCAAAGGTGCGCATGACCAAGCTCAAGGGCCGACTCGACGCTTCGCGGCGCGCGCGGGTCAATTTATCGTAGAACTCCGAATCCTCGAATTGCGTCAGATCCAAGGTCAAGGCTTTTTCGAGAATCATGACGTTGACACGCTGTCCAAGCTGCGCGCGCAACAACGCCTGCGCCAGTGAAATGCCGCGCTGAGCCAAGGACGTGGCGGCGACCAGGAGGGCCTCGAGCGCCACGAACCTCACGACATCCACGAGTACGGTCGCACCGCTGCGCCGATGCAGATCGGCCGCGTGGATTACCGCATCGACGATGAGAGACCCGACGTACGCAATGCCGGCCGGCAAGATGCCGGCGACGAGCGTGAGCAAACCGAGGGTGACGCTCAAGGTCTTGTTGGTGGTCCACACCAACAGCAGCGCCCGACGGCTGTAAGCGAACACGTCGAGAAGGCCGCGATGCAGATGGCCGTTGTCCGCGGCCGCGGGCGCGACGTGGGGATGGGCAGCCAAGGTGCGGCTACCTGCCAAGTTCGGTATTCAAGATCTCATCCTCTGTGACGCATGTCGGGCGGCCGCCCGCGCAGCCCGGTCTATAATGGGGGCATCTAGGACCGTATGGCGGAGTAGTCGTGAAATTCAAGCCCTTGCTCGATCGTTGGAAGAAACAACCAGCTCCGGTGAGGACGGCAAGAGAATACGCGGTCCGCCTGCCGTTGGACGACGCCGCGCGGCTGCACGCCTTGGCGGCCCTGTTTCCCGGCCGGCAAATCGAAGAACTCATCACCGACTTGCTGCATTCGGGGCTGGATGAAGTCGCCGCCGCCATGCCGTATGAGCCTGGGCCGAAAATCATATCGCGCGACGACCAGGGCGATCCGGTTTATGAGGACGTGGGGCTCACGCCGCGGTTCATCGAGCTCTCGCGGCAATTCAAGAAGAGCCTCGAAGCCGCCCCCGCGACCGCCCCTTGAGGCGCGTTCGCCCACTTGACGCTGTGCGCTCCGGGCGGCGATACTGGGCCACCATGCTCACCCCCGTCACCGGCTCTCGAGCCGCCGAAATCGATGCCCGCTGGTGGTGGCGCACACCCCTTGAGGAGTGGGCGCTGGTCGCTTAAGTTTTAATCCGGTTTAGACGCATACCCAGAACCCATCTCCGCCCAAAGCGGTCGTGGGTTTTTTGTTGCCTTCAAGTTTTGTTGGGAGTTCATGAAACCACCTTTCGATATCGCCGCCGATTTGGATACGCCGGTATCGGCCTATCTCAAGCTGGCGCCCTTCAAGCCGCGATTCTTGCTGGAAAGCGTCGAAGGCGGCGAACGATTGGCGCGCTACTCCTTCATCGGCTTCGGCGATTGCCTCGAAGTTCGGCTGGACTCCACGGGCCTCGATGTCGGCGGAGTGCGCACCGCGCGGCCCCGGTCGAAGGAGGAGTTCCTGAACGCCTTGCGCGGCGCTCTGGCGCGCGCGCCGCAACCCATGCCGGAGATACCCGGCGTGCCGCTATCCGGCGGGTTGGTCGGATATACGGCCTACGACGCCGTACGCTACTTCGAGAACGTCCCCGGGCGCAGCCTCGATGCCACGGAAACTCCGCACGCCCACTATGTAGCTCCCCGGAGCCTGCTGGTGTTCGACCATTTGACGCGCGGCGTGGCGCTGCTGCATGACGGCAGCGAGGCGGAACGCCAAAGCCTGCGGCGCGAGGTGGTCCAGGCGCTGCGAGGCGCGGTGCCCCTCATCGTCGCTCCGGGCCCGGGGCGACGCCGATTCTCGCCCGCCGCTCCGTCACTGTCGGAGGCGGCGCATGCCGCGGGGGTGCGGCGCGCGCAGGAATATATCGCCTCCGGCGATGTTTACCAGCTCGTACTTGCATCGCGTTTCGAGGGCCGCCATACGCTCTCGCCGTTCGAGGTGTACCGCGCGCTGCGGCTGCTGAATCCGTCGCCCTACATGTATTTTTGCGAATTGGGCGACATTACCGTGGTGGGATCCTCGCCCGAGGCGTTGGTCAAATCGCACGGCGGCCGCGCGCAGCTACGGCCCATCGCCGGGTCGCGGCCGCGCGGCGACGATGCCGTACGCGACGCGGAACTGGAAGCGGAACTGCTGGCCGATCCGAAGGAAAACGCGGAACACGTCATGCTGGTCGATTTGGCACGGAACGATTTGGGCCGGGTGGCCGCCGCCGGCTCGGTGCAGGTGAGTCCCTATCGGGTGATCGAGCGTTACAGCCACATCATGCACATCGTCAGCGGCGTCAACGGCACTTTGAGAACGGGTCAGGACGCTTTCGACCTGTTCGCGGCCGCTTTCCCGGCCGGCACGCTGGTTGGCGCACCGAAAGTGCGTGCGATGCAAATCATCGACGAACTCGAGCCGGTGGGCCGGCAACTTTACGGCGGAACGGTGGGCTATTTTGGCCGTCGTGGCGATATGGATCAAGCCATCACCATTCGCACGCTCGTGTTCCGCGGCGATGTCTACAGTTATCAAGCGGGAGGCGGCATCGTTGCCGACAGCTCCCCGGCCGCCGAATACGACGAAGTGATGGCGAAGAGCGCCGTATTGCGGCGCGCGCTCGGCCTGGCCGAAGAGGGGCTCTAGTATGCGTCCAAGAGTCCTGCTCATCGATAACTACGACTCGTTCACCTACAACCTGGTACAGGCCTTCCTGGTATTGGGGGCGGAAGTCGAGGTGCATCGAAACGATTTCATCACCGTCGAAGATGCGCTCGCGCAACCCTACACCCATCTGGTGATTTCGCCGGGCCCCGGCACGCCGCGGGATGCGGGAGTGTCGATGCGCATGATCGAAGCGTTCGCCGGCCGCATACCGATATTCGGCGTATGCCTGGGTCACCAGTCGCTGGTCGAGGTATTCGGCGGGAAGGTGGTGCGCGCCGCCCGTTTGATGCACGGCAAGGTGTCCCCCGTCGTGCATGACGGCAAGGGATTGCTCCGCGGCATGCCGCAGCAGTTCCAAGCCGGGCGCTACCATTCCCTGATTGCAGCGCCCGAGAGTATTCCCGCCGTGCTCGAAGTCACCGCCCGCACGGCCGAAGGCGAGATCATGGGGGTGCGGCATCGATCGTGGCCGATCGAGGGGGTTCAATTTCACCCGGAGAGCGTTTTGACGCCGGAGGGCCCGTTGCTCATGGGCAATTTCCTCGACACCCGTCACGAGCTTCCCGCCAGTCCCCCGCCGCACGGCCGTTGCAACCCCGACTGACCCATGCAGTTGCCCCGACACACGTTGGATCATCTTCTCGAACGCCGCGATTTGACGGAGGCGCAAGCGGCCGAGCTATTGGGTCAGCTGACTGCGCCGGACCTCGCGCCGGCGCTGGCCGGTGCGCTGTTGGCCGCCCTGCGCGGCAAAGGGGTCACCCCCGCCGAGGTGCGCGGCTTCGCGGCAGCCATGCGTGCGCTGGCCCGCAAACCGTTTCTGCCGCCGTCGCCCGATGCCATCGACATCGTCGGTACGGGCGGGGACTCCTCGGGCAGCCTCAATCTGTCGACGGGCGCCGCGTTGCTCACGGCGGCGTGCGGTCTGCCGGTGGTGAAGCACGGCAACCGCTCCATCTCGAGCCGCAGCGGCAGCGCCGACCTGATCGAAGCACTCGGCTTCACGTTGCCCCTCGATGAACAGGGCGCGGCCGAATGCTTCGCAGCCACCGGCTTCACCTTTCTGTTCGCCCCCTATTTCCATCCGGCCATGAAGTCCCTGGCGCCGATCCGCGCTGCGCTCGGGGTCCGTACGGTGTTCAACATGCTCGGGCCCCTGACCAATCCGGCAGCGCCGCGCTTTTACTTGATCGGCGCATTCGATGCTGCCGCGGCCGAATTGATCGCGGACACGTTGGTGGGAATGGAAGCCGCGCGCGCATGGGTCATACATGGGGCCGCGGGTTGGGACGAAGCCACGCCCATAGGCCCCTTCCTTGCGTTCGATGTGGCCGGCGGGGCGATACGCCGCCATGAAATCGATCCGCGGGAATTCGGTTTGGCGCCGTGCGCAGCCGCCGATCTGGCTGGCGGCGATGCCGTTGCGAATCTGGCGGCTTTGCGCGAGGTATTCGCGGGTCGCGATCGCGGCGCGCACCGCGCGGCATTGGTTCTGCAATGCGGCCTGGCGATGTTCATTGCCGGCCGCGCGCCGTCCATCGAAGCGGGGATCGAAGCTGCCGGCGCGGTGCTGGACAGCGGCCGGGCGTACGAATGGTTGCGACAACTGGAGAAATTCGCATCGGAGCCGCGCAAATCATGACTGATTTTTTGGATGAGATGGCTCGGTCGAGCGCGATGCGGGTGTTCGATGCGAAACAACGCGAACCCTTTGCCGAATTGGAACAGCGCGCCCGGCAAAGCGCCCGCGGCGCGGCGTTGCGCCTGTCGCCGGCGGGCTTCGACGTCATTGCCGAATTGAAGCTGCGCTCGCCGGCGGCCGGCCGGTTGGGTGACGAGGCCGATGATTGGCGCGGACGTGTCGCGGCCTATGCGCGCGGCGGCGCGGCCGCCGTATCCGTGCTGACGGAGCCGTCGCGCTTCGACGGTTCACTCGAGCACTTGCGCGAGGCGGCGAGGCTGCTCGCGCCGCTCGGCGTGCCCGCCATGCGCAAGGACTTCCTGGTCGACCCCTATCAGATCCTGGAAGCGCGCGCCGCCGGGGCGGGCGGCGTGCTGGTCATTCTGCGCATGCTGACCCGGGAGCGCATCGTCGAACTCTTGGAGGTCGCCGCCGACCATGATTTGTTCGTGCTATTGGAGGCGTTCGACGCTGCGGATCTGGAGTCGGCACGGCAGCTGCTGGCAGATCGCGCGCGCTTGCCCACTGTATTGATCGGCATCAACAGCCGCGACTTGCAGACTTTGGAAGTCGATCAAGCGCGGTTTGCGGCGCTGGCGCCCTTGTTGCCGGAGAGCGCGGCCGGCGTCGCGGAAAGCGGCGTGGCGACGGCCGCCGATGCACGCGCCATGCGCCGCCTCGGCTACCGCTTGGCGCTGATCGGCACTGCTTTGATGAACTGCGAAGATCCCGCCCTGCTGCTCCAGGAAATCTTGCACTCGACTCGGACACTGCGGCCCTAAATGGCTACACTCGGCGCCATGTGGATAAAAATTTGCGGCATGACCAGTGCCGATGCCGTCGCCGCCGCCGCGCACGCCAGGGTCGACGCGATCGGATTCGTTTTTGCGCCCAGCCCCCGCCAGGTCACGCCCGGCCAGGCCGCGCAGCTCGCGGCGCTTGCGCCGCCCGGCATACTGCGAATCGCCGTGGCGCAGCATCCGCTGCAGATGAAAGTCGACGAAATCTGCCGAATTCTCAAGCCGGATTATTTTCAGACCGACGTCGAGGATTTGCGCGAATTGAAGATTCCGGCGCACATCAAGGTGCTGCCGGTGGTGCGCTTTGGGCGCAAGACGCCGAACCCCTTACCTGCCCGCATGTTGTTCGAAGGCCCCTCGAGCGGCATCGGCGAGCTGGCCGACTGGGGTAGGGCCGCGGAACTCGCGCGCCAGACCGAAGTCATCCTCGCCGGCGGGCTGTCGGCGCAAAACGTCGCCGAAGCGATCCAAGCAGTACGTCCCTTCGGTGTGGATGTGAGCAGCGGTGTGGAGGACGTCCCGGGCGTCAAGGATCCGGACAAGATTTACGAATTTGTCCGCGCGGCGCGCGCCGCCGCGGGACGCTTGGAGCACGACTCATGAACACGCAGCTGCGCGCGGACTCCGCGCAATTCGCAAACCAGGGCCCCGACGCCAAAGGCAGGTACGGCGTATTCGGCGGGCGTTTCGTACCGGAGCTGCTGGTGCCGGCTCTCGATCGGCTGCAAGAGGGTGTCACCCGTCTGCTGCACAGTCCGCAGTTCCAGGCGGAATTCAACCATGAATTGAAGACCTGGGTGGGGCGTCCGACGGCGCTCTCGTTTGCGCCCACGTTGAGCAAACGATGGGGTGCCGAAGTCTGGTTCAAGCGCGAAGATCTCGCGCACACCGGAGCGCACAAGATCAACAACGCGGTGGGCCAGACGCTGCTCGCGAAGCGCTTGGGCGCGAAGCGCATCATCGCCGAAACCGGGGCGGGACAACATGGGGTGGCCAGCGCCGCGGCGGCTGCCAGGCTCGGGATGCCGTGCGTGGTGTACATGGGCGCCGTCGACGTCGAGCGGCAGGCGCCGAACGTCGGGCGCATGCAGCTCATGGGCGCCACCGTGGTGCCCGTCACGGGCGGCGACAAGACATTGCGCGCGGCCATCGATGAGGCTCTGCGCGATTGGGTCTCGGACCCGAACGGTACCTACTATTCGTTGGGCTCGGCGGTGGGCCCCCATCCGTATCCCTACTTGGTCCGCGAGCTGCAGGCGGTGATCGGCCGCGAGGCCCGTGCGCAGATGCTGGAGCTCGCCGGCGCGCTGCCCGATGTCGCCGTTGCCTGCGTCGGCGGCGGATCGAACGCCATCGGTTTATTCCATCCCTTTCTCGCCGACTCCGCAGTACGGCTGCTCGGCGTGGAAGCCGGCGGGCGGGGGCCTGGGCTCGGGGACAATGCGGCTTCGCTGACCCTGGGCAGCCCCGGCGTCTTGCAAGGCAGCTACACCCTGATTCTGCAAGATGCATTCGGCCAAGTTCAAGAAACGCATTCGGTTTCTGCCGGTCTCGACTATTCGGGCGTAGGTCCGGAGCATGCCCACTTGATGAAGAGCGGGCGGGTGACGTACGAATCGGCCACGGACGACGAGGCGCTGGATGCGCTCGTGGAGTGCGCCAAGCACGAGGGCATCCTGCCCGCCATTGAGACCGCCCATGCGATATTCGGAGCGCGGCGCTTTGCGCAAGCGCACCCCGGGGCGCGCATTCTGGTCGGGTGCTCGGGACGCGGCGACAAGGACATGCCGATCCTGCAGCGCACCGTCTTGAAGGACCTGCCGTTATAAATGAAACCGCGCGACACCCTATCCGCAGCGATCACCAGGGGAGCGGCTGAACGCCGGGTTGCCCTCGTTGGATTTCTCACGGCTGGGTTTCCCGGCCGCCTACAATTCAAGGACAACCTCGCCGCCGTCATGAACGCTTGCGACGTGGTGGAGATCGGCGTGCCCTTCAGCGACCCGATGGCTGACGGCACGACCATCCAACGCGCGAGCTTCGCCGCTTTGGCTGACGGGGTGACGCTGCCCTGGATATTCGAGGAACTCGAGGCGCTGCGACGAGCACGCGCTGACGAACCTCACGGTGTTCCCGTGGTCTTGATGAGTTACCTGAATCCCTTGTTGAAGTTCGGACTCGATAAACTGCCGCACGCAGCAGCTGCCGCAGGAGTGGCGGGGTTTATCGTTCCGGATTTGCCGTACGAGGAAAGCGCCGACCTCAAGGGGGCACTCGATGAGGAGGACCTCGCGTTGGTGCAGATGGTCAGCCCCGTCACACCTGCCGAACGTCTGGCCATGTTGTGCAGGTCTACCCAAGGTTTCGTTTACGCCGTCACCATGACCGGGACCACGGGCGCGACCAAGGGGGTTTCCGCAGAAGTGCCTGATGAAGTCTTGGCCTACATGGACCGGGTCAAACGCGTATCGACGCTCCCGGTCTGCGCGGGATTCGGTATTCGTTCAAGTGAACAGGTCGCACGCTTCGCCGCGCACGTGGATGGTGTCATCATCGGTTCCGCGCTGGTCGAAACTTTGGAGCGCGGCGAAGACGTCGGGGTGTTTCTCGGATCGCTGCGGCAGGACCGTGCACCGCGAGGCTGAATTTCTTGAAGCGAGTGTACCGAGCCGCGTCCCTCTTGCAGGTTGCCCATGCACGCAATGTGCTACTCGCTGCCGGCATTCAATCCGAGCTGCGCAATCAATATCTGGCGGGCGCATTGGGCGATCTGCCGATGATGGAAACATGGCCGCAGCTGTATGTGGACGACGTCGACGAACGATTTGCCCTCAGCGTGTTGGCGCGAGCCGCATCGACGCCTTCGGGCGCTCCGTGGGTCTGCGAGGGCTGCGGGGAGAGCCTGGAGCCGCAATTCACGCAATGCTGGCGCTGCGGCACCGAGGCCGGCGGGGCAGAGCGACCCGCAAGACCAGTCCAATAGTAGAGCCCGCCCCGGCGTATGGCCCAGGCCGCTTTCGGTACGGCGGCAGAGCGCGTTATCGGATTGCATCGGCTGTGCCAGCTCTGAGGTTTCCCGCACAAATGAGGCCGACCGCCCTCGGGCACGTGAAAGCACCCATTGTTTTTCAACGGCTTGCTTGGCCGCGTAGGACAAACACCGACATCAAATATCGTAAATTCTGGGCCCACGTTCAGCGTCTCACCCTGGTCACCACCTCCTGCACAGGTTACAAATTAGCCCGTGTTCAGTGTAACGATTACACGAGCGCCTTCAGGAGGAGAAGTCAGCGATGAATATGGGCAGAAGCAATCTTTCCGAATCTATTCTACCTTTCGCAGCGCCGAGCCCCTTGCTGGGGGAGTCCGAGGCCATGCAGGAAGTATTCCGGCTAATTGAGCGAGTCGGCCCCACGGAGGCCAGCGTTCTGTTGACCGGTGAGAGCGGATCCGGCAAGGAATTGGCCGCGCAGTCCATACACGATCGCAGCGCCCGCCGCGGCGGCCCTTTTATCGCGGTCAATTGCGGCGCAATACCCGCCGGGCTGATAGAAGCCGAACTCTTCGGCTACGAAAAAGGCAGTTTTACCGGCGCGTTACGCGCGCATGCCGGCGTATTCGAGCGGGCCCAGGGCGGGACGCTGCTGCTCGATGAGGTCACCGAAATGCCGCTGGACATGCAGACCCGTCTGCTGCGCGTGCTCGAGACTCGGAAGTTCTATCGGGTGGGCGCCAGCGTCGAATTTCTCTCGGACGTCCGAGTTATCGCGTCCACCAACCGGTGTCCTCTGCAAGCCGTCCAGAACGGCCAGTTGCGGGAGGATCTCCTGTACCGGCTAGCTGTCTTTCCGATCGATTTACCGCCGCTGCGCAAACGCGGCAACGACGCCGACCTGCTCGCCGAGCATTTCTTGGCCGAACTCAATGCGCAGAACCGCACCCAGAAAAGGCTCTCGGCGCTCGCGCGCATGACCTTGAAGCAACATACGTGGCCCGGCAACGTTCGCGAATTGAAAAATTGCATCGAACGCGCGTTCATCCTGGCCGACCAAACGCTGGAACTCGCGCCGTTGATTCAAAGTGCGGGGGCGGCTCGGAGCGGCGATGGCGTCCCGGACCGGGAGCGCCTGGACATACGCGTGGGGTCGCGTATCTACGATATGGAGCGTTCGTTGATCGAGGCGACGCTCGATTACTTCAAGGGCAATAAGCGGCGCGCAGCCGACGCACTGGGCTGCAGCCTCAAGACGCTGTATAACAAGCTCAACGGATATTCACAAAGCCACGAGTGCGCAAGTAGCTGAGCGCGCTATGGGAGAAAAAAAGTGTCACGAGTTTTGATCGCCGACGATCACGCTGTCGTTCGCGCTGGTTTCAAGCAGTTCCTCGAAGCGGATTCGACCATCAATGCAGTCGGCGAAGCTGCAAGCGGCAACGAGACGCTCGATCTGCTTCGTCAACAAGATTGGGACCTCGTTCTGCTCGACATCCACATGCCGGACCGCAGCGGTTTGGACATCTTGCGGCACATCCAGACGGGCCATCCGAGCGTGCGTGTGCTTGTGATGAGCGGTCTGCCGGAGCAGCAATACGCGGTCAACGTCCTGCGCGCCGGTGCCAGCGGGTATTTGTCGAAGGACAGCGCACCGGAAGAACTCATGAAAGCGGTTCGGACCGTGCTGGCGGGACGCCGCTACGTCAGCGCGGCCCTGGCGGAAATCTTGGTGGCCGACCTCGATGGGGATCCCGACAAGCCGCTGCATGCCAGACTGTCGACCCGAGAATTCCAGATCTTCTGCAAACTGGCGGCGGGACGCGGCGTGTCTGATATCGCCAATGAACTGAGTCTCAGCGTCAAGACGGTGAGCACTTACCGAAGTCGAATCCTGGAAAAGATGAGCTTCAGCGCGAATGCCGATATCACCTCCTACGCGCTTCGAAACGGGCTCATACAGTAAGCGATGAATCGTGAAATCCCCACTTTACAAGAATCCGTGCGCCATCCTCGGCGGCCGACTGCAGCACGCCCATGATCCGGCCCTGACATGCGTGCCAATTCCGCGGATGCGATCGTAATGGTGCAGGGTCTGCGCGTCTTGCTCGTCGAGGACTCGAAAGTGCTGACCGAACGGCTGACCGAGGCCATCCGACAGATTCCCGAGGTCGAACTGATCGGAACCGCGGACACCGAAGCGGGGGCGCTGGCCGCCGTCAAGCGCGACGCGGTGGACGTCATCATATTGGATTTGCACTTGAAACAAGGTACCGGCTTCGGAGTCATGCGTGCGTTGGCGACCTCGCAGCTCAAGCCCCGCATCATCGTCCTGACGAATTACGATTTGCCGGAATACAAGAACGCGGCCATCGCGCTGGGCGCAACGCATTTTCTCGACAAGGCGAGAGACTACGGGAGATTGCCGGAAGTCTTACACGAGATATGCGAGGCCCATCTTGCCAAGCACTGAGGGCGCGCGTGTCCGCGCTTCGCCGATCGCTGCAGGCGAAGTAAGGACTACCGTTCCCATCGGCAATTTCTACACGCGTTCTCGGCGGTCCCGCTCAGAATTCTCGATTCCGCTGCGAGCGCGGCGGCATTGGATTCCCTCGGGCACTGGCACGACCTTTGCTATATATTGAAGGGGCCGCGCATCCAGCCGGCCCGCTTTATCCGATCGATGTAGGAGAGCAGTCATGGGTTGGTATCGATTCCAGGTCGCGCCGCCAAATCTTAAGGGAGTACAGTAATGAAATCACACAGAGCAATGCTGATGACGGGGGCCGGGATTGGTGCCGCGGCCGTTTTGGGATTGGCGGCGTGCGCGAGCACACCGATTCCCAATGAAAAGATTGCGGTGGCGAAAGCCTCCGTGCAACGGGCGGAACAGTCCGGTGCGCCGGAACTCGCGCCGGTGGAGCTTGCCGCCGCGAGAGACAAATTGGGTCGAGCGGAGAAAGCCGCAGCCAACCATGATGCACAACCTGCAACCATGTTGGCGGAGCAGGCCAACGTCGATGCGCAACTCGCCGAAGCCACGGCGACGCAGCAGCGCTCGCACAAGGCCGCGACGGAATTCGACGCCAGCATGCAGGCACTGCGCCAAGAGTCCATGCGCAGTTCGCAACCCACTCAATAAGGGAGTCCGCCATGAATTTAAAATTATCGACCACGATGGGATTGTTGCTGGCGCTGTGCGCCTGTGCTTCGAGCCCGCAGCCCAATGCCGCCCTCGAGACAGCCAAAGCCGCGGTGCAGTCGGCCGAATCCGACCCGAACGTGAGCAAATACTCCGCTCTGGACCTGGAAGCCGCCAAGAAGGACTTGGAGATCGCGGAGACGGCGGCCATGCACCATCGCGACGCAGAGATTGCGCAGCCGGCTTACCTGGCAGCGCAGACCGCGCGCCTCGCTCAGGTACGCGCGTCGGCCAAGGCTGACGATGCCCGAGTCGCGGCCGGCCAAGTGGAACGCGATCGCATCCAGCTGGCAGCCCGCTCGCGGGAGGTGCAAAACGCGGAGGCTGCGGCCAATGTGGCAAAGGCGCAAACCGCTGTGGCCACGGAGCAATCAGCTCGACTGCAGGCGGAAATCGATCAGCTGAAGGCGACGCCGACGAACCGTGGTTTGGTGTTGACTCTGGGCGACGTGCTGTTCGACACGGGCAAGGCTGAGCTGAACGCGGGAGCTACGCGGAAACTCGATCAGCTGGCTCAGTTTCTGAGCGAACACCCCGACCGTCGCGTGCAAATCGACGGCTTCACCGACAGCACCGGATCCGACGCCTTCAACCAAGAGTTGTCACGGCGCCGCGCCGATTCGGTCAAGTCCGCGCTGCTGACCCGCGGCATCAGCGCTTCGCGCATCGGGACGGAGGGCTATGGCAAAGCGTTCCCCGTCGCCAACAACACGGACTCGGGCGGTCGCCAGCTGAATCGCCGGGTCGAGGTCGTGATTGGCGGGGACAACGGAACGCCCATATCGCCGCGTAGCTGAAGCTGCTTTCGAGGGCGGTTGCGCGCCGGGCCCGTTTATCCGGTCATTACCGGGTAAGCGGGCTCACGTTCACGGTCGATCAGCATGCTGGCCAGCGGGACGCGAGCGGTAACGACGGTGCCACCCGTGGCCGCCGCCTGCACGTCCCAGGTCCCGCCCAGCGCCGCGATTCTATGCCGCATGGAAGAGAGTCCGTGCGAAGTCGTCGTTTGCGTGCGGGTCGGCAAGATGCCGCGCCCGTCGTCGGAAATGCGCAATACGAAGGTATCGCGCTGAATGTCGACGGTCAGATCCGCTGATTTGGCGTTAGCGTGCTTCAGGATATTCGTCAGCGCTTCCTGCGCGACGCGAAATACCCCGATCGCCGCCTCGGGGCTGATTTTCATTTCAACTTCGGGAATGGTCTCGCTGCAGTTCAGGCCCGTCCGGCGGCAGGATTCCTTGAATTGCCAGCGCAGCGCGGCAAACAGACCCATGTTGTCCAGAAGGGTGGGCCGCAATTCTTCAACGACGCGCCGCTTGAGGTCGACTCCGGCGCTCAGCGATTCATGAATGCGCTTGAAGCGCTGCTCGATGGCCGGATCGTGGGTGGGGAGCCGCTGTTGTAGCCATGAGAGGTCCATTCTGGCCGCGACCAGCAGTCCGCCCAATTCATCGTGCAGTTCGCGCGACAGCGCGGACTTCTCCAGCTCGGAGACTCCTTGCAGATGGGTGGACAATGCCGTCAGTTCCTGGGTACGTTCGCCAACCTGTCGGGCCAGTTCGCGCTTTTGATGGCGCAGAGCGAGCGCCTGCCGCGTCCGTCGCCGCATGTCGGCGTACACCAGAGCGGTGGCCAATAGGACCAGCCCGATGTTCAAAATCACCCCTCCCACCGTAATCCAGCGCGACAATCTCAAATCGGACTGCCACCGTGCCGTTGCCGCGGACAGCTCCGCGCTCTCCTTTCGGCGCAGAACCGCGACGCTCGCGAGGATGTCCTCGGTCGTTCGCCTGCCCAGGTCGATCCCGGCGTCGTTCATGGGGGGATGCAGCCCGGCGTTCCCGTGGAGGACCAGCATCTCGTGGAGCTCGGCCAATTTCCTGCCGGAGAGGATTCGAAGCCGCCTCATTTCGTCGACAGGCTCTGTGCCCGTCCCGTACGCAGCATGCAATCCGTCGAGTGCCGGACCGATTTGCGCTGCGGCGGCACTGTAGGATCGCAGGTAGGAATCCAGACCCGTCAATAGATAGCCGCGTTGTTCGGATTCGGCCTGGGTGATCAGTGCGAGAAACTCATCCAGCGCCGTCTCGCGATCCTGGGAGTTGTGCACTCGCTCGTCCGCTGCGTTCAGCCGCGACTGCCCGGCAGCCGCCGTAAAGAAAAGCCCCACGAGGAAGCCCACCAACAGCAACGGCGGCAGCACGAGATACCACCGGCCGACGTTACGCAATTCTTCTCGGAAAATCTTCATCAAAAATGCCTACGGGCGCCTCCGCAGTCTACCATGTGGGCAATATCCTACATGAACCCCCGTGCAGCGGCCGATGGGCTCGTCCTACCGCAGCCGCTAGTGTCTCGTTCAACAAAAAGGAGAGACAAATGGAAACATTCGAAGGCACGGCCGGCGAAGCCCGAGCCACAGGACAGCGGGTTGGTAAAGACCTCAGCGAAGGGGCGGGCAACATCAAAACCGTCGCCTCAGCGGAACTCAAGAGCTTGATCGCCGACGTGGAAGACTTGGTCGCCCGAATCGCCGACCTCAAAGACGCAGACGTCGCACGGGTGCGCACGAAAGTCATTCGCGCGGTGGATGCAGCGAAAGACAGTCTCGCGGAGAGCGCCGACACGCTCAAGCGCCAAGCGCAGCGGGCGGCCACGACTGCGGACGATTACGTTCACGACAGGCCGTGGCAGGCCGTGGGGATTGCCGCTCTGGTCGGTGCGGTCATGGGTATCATGGCAACGCGCCGTTCCTGAGGTTTACGTCATGCGTCTGCTTTGGTTACTGCCAAAGGTGGCGCCCCTGCTCCTGCGGCACATAATGGCCTATGTGGACCTCGCGGGGCAGGAACTGGAGCAAACTCAGCGCGAGTTCGGCGCGCGCATCATAGCGGCAGCCGTTCTCGGTGTTTGCGTTTTTTTCCTCATCTTGTCGGGCTGCTTGCTCGTTCTGGCGATGACGTGGGACACGCCTTACCGGGTCGTCGCCGTGGGCTGGATGGCCGGTGTTTTCCTCCTCGCTGCCATCATCGCCGCGGTCTATGGTCGGCAAGTGGCGAAACGCCAGGCTCCTTTCTTTGGAACCGTGCGCCGCGAGTGGCAGGAGGATCGCGCGATTCTCGAACGGCTCCTAGCGTCCGCCGAGGAATGAGTCATGATCGAAGGAGCGATTGCGAGAAACCAAATACGTGCCCGGCTCGCTGCAACCCGGGCTGAGATTCTCCTCATCCTGGAGCCGCCGCGGCGCTCCGAGGGCGGGGGGGAGCCGGGAACCGCGGCGGGGGGCCTCGGCGGCGGATTTCCGCGCAGCCGTACGATGAAATTGCTGTTGAGCGGCCGCGGGGTCGGAACCGTCGGAGCCGTCATCGGCGGGCTTTTGATGGCACGGCCCGCGCTTGCCTGGCGCCTGCTGCGCATGATCCCTACGAGCGCGGCTGCGCGCATGTTGCTACTCAAAGCGATTACGGAGTTCCGCTCGAGGCGCCGCGCCGGACCCTAGCAAGCTAGCCCAAGGTGATATGCGCGTAGTGATAGCTGCCGTCATCGACCAATGGGATCTCGCAAGCGCTGCGGGAAATTTCGCGATCATCGAGCGAGGCACGCAGGATCCCGCGGCACACTCCGCGGGGATTCTCCACGGCAACATGATATCGCGATGCTCCATGTTTGTACGTGACCTCGAATCCGGGCCATGAGTGCGGGATACAGGGATTGATGGCCAGAATAGACCCGCGCAGGTTGATGCCGAGCAGGCCCTCGATCGCCGTCCGGTACATCCACCCCGCCGAGCCCGTGTACCAGGTCCAGCCGCCCCGCCCGACATGCGATTCCGCCGAATAGACGTCGGCACACACCACGTAGGGCTCGACCTTGTAACGATGTATGCCGGCGCGAGTGCTCGCATGGTTGATCGGGTTGAGCAGCGACAAGAGTTCACCGGCTCGATCGCCGTCGCCCATCAACGCGAATGCGAGCGCGGTCCACATCGCGGCGTGCGTGTATTGACCGCCGTTCTCGCGCAGTCCGGGGGGATACGCCTTGACGTAGCCGGGGTCATGGGCGGAATGGTCGAACGGCGGCGTGAACAGTTTTACGAGGCCATCGCTGCGACTGACCAATTGAGCATTGACGGCCGACATCGCGCGCGCGGCCCGCGCCGGCTCGCCGCCGCCGGAAATGATGGCCCATGATTGTGCGATGGCGTCGATACGGCATTCATCGCTCGAGATAGAGCCCAGCGGCGTTCCATCATCGAAATAACCTCGGCGGTACCAATCTCCGTCCCAGGCTTCGCGTTCGATGGCCTGCTGGATGGCGAAAGCATGTTTGCGCCAGCTCGCCGCCTTGTCCAATGCGCCGCGCTGACCCGCGACGGCGGCAAATTTGAGGAGCGCGGCATGCAGGAACCATCCCAGCCACACGCTCTCGCCGCGCCCCGCAGCGCCGACGCGATTCATGCCGTCGTTCCAGTCGCCCGTACCGAACAGCGGCAACCCATGCGAACCGATTGCAAGGCTCGAATCCAATGCCAGGACGCAATGCTCATATACCGACGCGGTGGTCGCCGTGACTGCCGGCGAGCTGAAGACCTCGTGTTGGTCCGGCGTCAGAGGGTCGCCGTCCAAGAAGGGTACCGGCTGGTCGAGGATGGCCGAATCCGCCGTGATCTCGAGATAATGCGAAATCACGTACGGCAGCCAGATGCGATTGTCGGAAATGCGTGTTTTTACGCCTTGCCCGGAAGTCGGTAGCCACCAATGCTGCACGTCGCCCGCCGCGAATTGCCGAGCGGTCGCGCGCAGAATGTGCTCGCGGGCAAGGACGGGGCGGGACAGGCACAGCGCCATGACGTCCTGCAGCTGGTCGCGAAACCCATAGGCCCCGCTCGATTGATAAAATCCGGTACGGGCCCACACGCGGCATGCCAGCGTCTGGTAGAGCAGCCAGCCGTTCAGCAGTACGTCGAGGGTGCGGTCCGGAGTCTTGACCTGGAGTGCGCCGAGCGTCTGCTCCCAATAGTCCGTCACCGATTTGAATACGGCGTCGAGATCGCTGCTCCGATAACGTTCGATGAGCGCCACTGCGGCGTCCTTGGACTCGGCCTCGCCGAGCAGAAAAACCAGCTCGGCTGCCTCTCCCGGCCCGAGGCTGAGAGTGGTTTGCATCGCACCGCAGGAGTCCATTCCGCCGCCGACCCGGTTCGATAAGCGGTGCAGGGACAGCAATGCCGCCGGTGCCGACAGCGAGCCGTGCCTGCCGATGAATTCAGCGCGATCCGCCGTCCACGATTGCTGTTTGCCCCCGGAGTCCATGAACGCAATGCGCGATTGAAACTCTGTGCGCCACGGGTTGCGTGCCAGCAGCGCAGAGGTTTTTGGCTCCACTTCCGTGATGATGAAAGGTGCGGTTCGGCCGCGTTGATTTCCCAACACCCAGTCCAGGTAATGCGTGACCGACAGCTGTCGCGCTTCATCGGAGCGGTTGACGATCTTCAGCCGCGAAATCTTCACGGGGTCCGCCAAGGGAACGAATTGCATCAGGTCCAGTCCCAGACCGTGCGACGCGTGTTCGAAACGGGTGTATCCGAAGCCGTGATGAACGACATAGCGGTCAGCCGGTTGCCGGATGGGTTGAGGCGTCGCGCTCCATAATTCGCCGCTGGCTTCGTCGCGCAGATAAATCACTTCCGACGGCAAATCGCTCACGGGGTCGTTCGACCAGGGCGTGAGTTGATTCTCGCGCGCGTTCAGCGACCACGTGCTGCCGGCACCGTCCACGGACACCTGAAAGCCGAAATTCGGATTCGCGACCACGTTGATCCAGGGCGCCGGGGTGCGCTGATCCTCTTCGAGTATCGTGACGTACTCGCGGCCCGCCGCGGCAAAGCCGCCCAGCCCGTTGAAGTATTCGAGGGTCGGAATAGCGCGCGGCGCATCGCCGCGGGAAACCGGCGGGGGGCTTTGCGGCTGAACGCGCGGCATCGGCTCGGCCTCCGGCAATTGCGCGAGCTGGTCGCGCAAACTGCCGCGCTTGGCGATGAAAACGGCACGGGCCGCCGTCTGCAGTAAGTCGCCGCTCGATGCCGGGAACAACTCGCCGCGCAGCGAAAAGACGCTGCCGCGAGTCGCCCCATCCGCGCGGCGGCCGCGCGCCGCGAAGGTTCTGATTGCGGTGTCTATCGCGAGCTGCAGATCCGCAGCGCAAGAGGACGCTTGGCCGTTCCATATCACCAGATCCACCGACAATCGCTTCAGGCGCCAATACTCGTGGGCACGCAGCAATTGTTCGACGAGCCCCATATCGCTCTCATCATCGATCCTGACGAGCACGATGGGTAAGTCGCCGGATATGCCGAATGCCCACAGAGCCGCCGGCCCCAACAGATTGCTTGCGAGAATATACGGCGCCGCGCGCAGCGACGCATCGGTGTACAGCACGCCGTTCGCGATGCGTTGGAATTCCTGCGCTTCGTCGAAATCGACGCTCAGATCGCGAAGCTGGGCCAGTGACTGGGCCCGTGCCGAGCTCTTGACCCGGTCGAAGGCCCCGGGCTCGCGATGCTTGTCGGCGAGCAACAATGCCTGGGCTCGGCTCTGCGCCAGTATGGTCCAAAAGGCGACGCGCACCGTTTCCCCCGGGGCGACGCGCACGCGCCGCCGCAGCGACAGCACCGGATCGAGCACCGTGCCGACGGTGTTCGACAGCGGCCGCGCGTCCACGATGGACACGGCGTTGCGCACATCGCGACCTCGTCCGAGGAAACGCGCCCGATCGGTTTCGAACTGCAGGCCGCCGAGCGCCTCGCCTTCGAGCACGCTGACATGAGCGGCCCACAACTCGAGTTCAGCCGGCTCTCGTGTGCGCCGCGTGGCCAGCAGCGTACCGGCTGCCGCGATGAACTCGGTTTGGACGAATAGTTTGGCGAACGCGGGATGCGCGGAATCCGCGTCGGGGGCCGTCAGAACCACTTCGGCGTAGGTGGTCAATTCGATCTTACGCACGCGACTGCCGGAATTCGTGATCGAGACGCGGCGCACTTCCGCATCGTCCTCGGGGGACACGAGGATTTCGGTCGATGTGACGATCGAGCCGTCTTCGCGCGTGATCTCGGCTCGATCCTCGAAGAAGGAAACCTCGTAGCGGGCCGGCTCACAGCCGACAGGCTGATAGCCCGCCGACCAGACTTGGCCGCTGGTCACATCGCGCAAGAACACGTAGGACCCCCAGGGGTCGCAAGTCGGATCTTCGCGCCAGCGCGTGACCGCGCTGTCTCGCCAGCGGCTGTAGCCCGAGCCGGCAGCGGTAATCATCACGGAGTAATTGCCATTCGACAGCAGGTGCGTGCGCGGCGCCGCATGGTGAGGCGAAGTGAAGCGGCGCGCTGCCGCTGCCGGCTCGCGCTTCATGCGCTCGGCACTCGCGAGTAGCGATATCGCACCACCAACGCAACGGCGGCGCCCATCTGAATCCAGCCGAACCAGCGATAGCGGGTGGCCAGAGCCAACCAGACCAGGCCGGAGAGCCAGAGAACGCCGGCTGCGAGCGCCGCATCCCTGCGCTCGTGGGCGCGGCGCAATTCGTGACGCAGACGGGCGATCCCGGTGTTTTCGACTTTCAGAACGAGACGGCCTTCGGCGGCTTCGCGCACGGCGGTTTGGAACAGCTGCGGTACCTGCTTCAGCGCCTCGATGGTGTCCGGAAGCTGCGTGCGCATCCGGCGCAGCACCGCTCGCGGGCTCATGCGCTCGCGCATCCACGACCGCAGAATCGGACCCGCCGTCTTCCACAGATCGAGTTCGGGATAGAGTTCTCGGCCCAATCCCTCGATGTTGAAAAGCGTTTTCTGCAGAAGAATCAATTGCGGTTGGATTTGCATGTCGAAGCGGCGTGCGGTCTCGAACAGCCGCAGCAAAACCTGAGCGAAGGATATCTCCTTCAACGGCTTGTTGAAAATGGGTTCGCAGACGGTGCGGACGGCCGATTCCAGTTCATCGACACGCGTTCCCGCCGGCACCCAGCCCGATTCCACATGCAAGGCGGCAACTCTGCCGTAGTCGCGGTCGAAAAATGCCAGAAAGTTTTCGGCCAAGTAGTGCTGGTCGCGCGGCTGCAGCGTGCCGACGATCCCGAAATCGACGGCGGCGTAGCGCGGCCGCTGCGGGTCGTCCACTTGCACGAAGATATTTCCGGGATGCATATCGGCATGAAAGAAATTGTGCCGGAATACTTGCGTGAAAAAAATTTCGACGCCGTTTTCGGCGAGCTTGGCGATGTCGGTGCCGCGCGCCCGGAGTTCATCGATCCGGCTGACGATGATGCCGTGAATGCGTTCCATCACCATGACGTTCCCGCGGCAATAGTCCCAATACACGTCGGGCACGTAGAGCAGAGCGGAGCCCGAGAAGTTCCGCTTCAGCTGAGCCGCGTTGGCCGCTTCGCGCATGAGGTCCAGCTCATCCAGTATGGTCTTGCGATACTCGCGCACCAGCTCTATCGGGCGCAGCCGCCGGGCGCCTGCCCAGTACTCGTCCGCCAGCGCGGCCAGTGCTTCCAGGACCTCGAGATCGAGGTCGATGACCTCGTGCATGCCGGGTCGCAGGATCTTGACGACCACATCCTCGCCCGTGCGCAACGTCGCAGCGTGAACCTGGGCGATGGAGGCAGCGGCGAGCGGGCTGGTATCGAAACTGCCGAAAATTTCGTCGAGCTTGGCGTCCAATGCGCACTCGATGGCCGCGACGGCGACATCGCTCCCAAAGGGCGGGACTCGATCCTGGAGTTTGGCCAATTCGTCGGCGATGTCGAGCGGTATCAAATCACGTCGGGTGGACAGCGCTTGACCGAACTTGATGAATATGGGTCCAAGCTCCTCGAGCGCGAGCCGCAGGCGATCGCCGCGGGTGGCTCCGGCGCTGCGCTGGAACCAGGTCCATGGCGACAGGTAAAACAGGAATCGAAACGGGCGGTATAAATGCGTGGCTCGAATGAAATCGTCGAGACCGTGCCGCACCAGCGCACGCTGGATCTCGAGCAAGCGAGCGGCCACCCGCAGACGCATCAAGCCGAGCCCTTCAGGCGTCGTTCGATGCGCGACAGCCGAGCTTCGACCCGGTCAACGGTCTCCCGTACCGAGTCGACGCCGTGCAAGAATTCCTCGAGCTCCGGTCTGCTCACCAGGTCGCGGCTCTCCTCCTGCAGATATTCGGCGATGTTCTCGCCCGCCGTTCGGCGCGTCCGGCGAGCCCATGTGAGGGCCTGCTGCGCGAGCAGCGACAAGCGACGCGCGGGCACGTCGCCGATGATGCGGGACACTTCTTCTTCGATATCCGGCCGCGCGAGCGCGAACAGCTGCCGATAGGAGTTTGCAATTTCTGCGTCGCCGCCGACAGCCGCTCTTGCGACGCGCGGCGCGGCGGGATTCGCGCCGCCGCGGCCGCCGGTGTCTCTCGCCAACTGCAGCAGTGCGAGGGGCGATCCCTCGATGGTCGCGTCGACGCGTTCGGCGGCCATCCCTTCGCGGGAGCGCTCGGCGGCGATGAGTGCGAGCCGTCCGTCCGCCACGCTGACGCGAATGGGGGTCAAACCCTCGACGTCGACACGCATCGCGGTGGCATCCAGGCGGCGCGCAAGCGCCACGGCCTCCATCGACGCGTTGATGCCGCGATTGAGCAGGCCTTCGACGGCGGCGAGCCATGCGGGAGTTGCCGGCATGTCAGATCTTGTAGCCGCGATGCAGGGCGACGATGCCACCGCTCAAATTGTGAAAACGCGTCTCACCGAAGCCGGCGGTGCGCAGCATCCCGAGCATGACCTCCTGATTGGGATGCATGCGAATGGATTCAGCCAGGTAGCGATAGCTGTCCGCGTCTCCGGCGACGAAGCGACCCAGCCAAGGTAGGACCTTGAACGAATAGGCGTCGTACAGCGGTTTCAGGCCCGGTGCAGCAGGGGTCGAAAACTCGAGTACCAGCAATTGTCCCGCCGGCTTCAATACCCGGTGCATGGCGCGCAGCGCGGCGGCTTTGTCGGTGACGTTGCGCAGCCCGAAGCCGATGGTGACGCAGTCGAACGAATCGTCGGCGAAGGGCAAGCGCTCGGCGTCCGCCACCAAACAGTCGACATTGGCGGCAAAACCCAAGTCGAGCAGCCGGTCGCGGCCCAGCGCCAACATGCTGGGATTGATATCCGAGAGAACCACGCGGCCTTGTTTTCCCACCTGGCGCAGCATTCCAAGGGCCAGGTCGCCGGTGCCGCCTGCGACGTCCAGCGCCCGCTGGCCGGGCTTCAGGCCGGTGAGCGAGAGGGTGAAATGCTTCCACAGCCGATGCACGCCCAACGACATCAAGTCGTTCATGATGTCGTATTTGCCGGCGACCGACTCGAATACGGAGCGCACGCGCTTGGCCTTTTCGGTCCAGGCGACCTGTTCAAAGCCAAAATCGGTGCGGTTCGAGTTGCTCATGGGTGCTCCGGTAGCCCCATTGTAGCCTACGTGCCGTGGCGTACCCCCGCGGCGGCGCATCGGTCGAGGTAACGCGACCAATTCGCCTCAGCGTCGCGCCCCAATTCGTGCAGCAGGCTCCAAGAGTAAAGGCCGGTGTTATGGCCGTCGTCGAATACCAGACGCAACGCGTAGTTGCCGACGGGCTCGACGGCGGTTATGCGCACATTCTCCTTGCCAGTCTGCAAGATACCCTCGCCGCCGCCGTGCCCTTTGACTTCGGCGGAGGGCGAGAAAACCCTCAAGTACTCGAAGGGCAGCTGGTAGCGGGCTCCATCATCGAAACGCACCTCGAGAATGCGCGATTCGGTGCGTAGCTTGATTTCGACGGGCTGCGGCATGTGTTTTGGAGCGCTTACAGAATATACCGCGATAAATCCTGATCGCGGGACAACTCGCCGAGGTTGCCTTCGACATAGTCGCGGTTGACGAGCACGCGTGAGCCGCTGCGGTCGGCGGCGTCGAAGGAGACGGATTCCAGCAGTCGTTCCATGACGGTGTGCAGGCGGCGCGCACCGATATTTTCGGTGCGCTCGTTGACCTCGAACGCCACTTCCGCCAGACGCTGCACGCCCGAGGCTTCGAACTCCAGCTCCACGCCTTCGGTGGCCAGCAAGGCCGAATATTGGCGACACAGCGAAGCGTCGGGTTCCGTCAAGATGCGCACGAAGTCCTGAACCACCAAAGGTTCCAGTTCCACCCGGATCGGCAGGCGCCCTTGCAGTTCGGGTATCAGATCGGAGGGCTTGGACATGTGAAACGCGCCCGAAGCAATGAACAGCACATGATCGGTCTTGACCGTGCCGTACTTGGTGTTCACCGTACAGCCTTCGACCAGCGGCAACAGATCGCGCTGCACGCCCTCACGAGACACGTCGGCTCCCGTCGTTTCCTGCCGGCGCGCGATTTTGTCGATCTCATCGATGAACACGATGCCGTTCTGTTCGGCGTTCTCCACCGCGCGGGCTTTGAGTTCCTCTTCGTTGACCATTTTCGCCGCTTCTTCGTCCACCAGCAGCTTCAATGCTTCCTTGATCTTGACCTTGCGTTGCCGGCTGCGGCCGCCGCCGAGGTTCTGGAACATCCCCTGGAGCTGCTGCGTCATTTCCTCCATTCCCGGCGGTGCCATGATTTCCACGCCAACGGGCAAAGCGCGGACTTCGATGTCGATCTCGCGATCGTCCAATTCCCGTTCGCGAAGCATTTTCCTGAAGCGCTGACGTGTATCGTTATCGCGCGGGGCGGCATCTCCGGTGAAGCCTGCCTGGGCCCGCGGCAAAAGCGCATCGAGCACCCGCTCCTCCGCGGCGTCGGCGGCGCGGTGGCGCACCTTGGAAAGTTCCTCTTCGCGCGTCATTTTGACGGAGATCTCCACTAAATCGCGCACGATCGAGTCAACTTCCCTCCCAACATAGCCGACTTCAGTGAACTTCGTGGCCTCCACCTTGATGAACGGAGCTTTCGCCAGACGCGCCAAGCGCCGGGCGATCTCGGTCTTGCCGACGCCGGTGGGGCCGATCATGAGGATGTTCTTCGGGGTGATCTCCGGGCGTAAGTTCTCGGCGACGTGCTGGCGCCGCCAGCGATTACGCAGCGCAATGGCGACGGCACGCTTCGCCGCCTTCTGCCCGACGATGTGTTTGTCCAGTTCCTCTACGATCTCACGGGGCGTCATCTGCGACATGGGGTATTAGAGTTCCTCGATCGTCAGATTGCGATTGGTGTAAATGCAGATATCCGCGGCAATATTGAGCGACCGCTCGACGATTTCGCGCGCGGGCAGGTCGGTTCCCTGCATGAAGGCCAGCGCCGCGGCCTGCGCGTAGCTGCCGCCGGAACCTATGGCGATCAAGTCATGCTCCGGTTCTATCACATCGCCGTTGCCCGATATGACATAGGAGCTCGAAGCGTCGGCGACGCACAGCAGCGCTTCGAGCCTGCGCAGGCTGCGATCGCTGCGCCAATCCTTGGCTAATTCGATAGCCGCGCGGGTCAAATTGCCGAATTTTTCGAGCTTGCCCTCGAATCGCTCGAACAGCGTGAAGGCGTCCGCCGTGCCGCCGGCGAACCCTGCGAGGACCTTGTCGCCGTACAGCCGACGGACCTTCCGCGCGTTGCCTTTCATGACGCTTTGTCCGAGAGTGACTTGACCGTCCCCGCCGACGGCCACCCGGCCATCGCGCCGGACGGCGAGGATGGTGGTCCCGTAAATACGATCCGGATCGTGCGTCATTCGAGGCAGGTTGGGGCGAACGGTTGCTCTTTCAAGCGCTGCGACTGCGGCGCCTGGCTCGCGGATGCGCGGCCTCGTAGACGTTTGCAAGGTGCTGGAAGTCCAAGTGCGTATAGATCTGCGTGGTGGAGATGTCGGCGTGGCCCAGCAGTTCCTGGACACCGCGCAAATTCGAGCTGGATTCGAGCAGATGCGTCGCAAAGGAGTGCCGGAACATGTGAGGGTGCACGTGCACGCCCAAACCCATGCGCCGCGACCAGGTGTCGACTCGCAGCTGGATGGCGCGCGGCGTGAG
Organism: Pseudomonadota bacterium; assembly: GCA_030776345.1. Lineage (GTDB taxonomy): Bacteria > Pseudomonadota > Gammaproteobacteria > Steroidobacterales > Steroidobacteraceae > Bog-1198. Next base: position 50,766 of record JALYHU010000133.1, read on the forward strand.
GCGCCGGCCGCTGCGACCGATGAATACGGCGGCATCTCGCCGGGGCAGCGTGGCGCGCTCTTCCAGCCACTTCTGCAGCGCCAGCACCGCAAAGCGCCCCATCGGCAGGATGCGCGTCTTGCCGCCCTTGCCGTCGACGCGGACCATGCGGTCCTTAAGATCGAGGGCCGGCAGGTCCAGGTTCACGAGTTCGCTCAATCGAAGTCCCGACGAGTAAAACAGTTCCATGATGGCTTTGTCGCGCGTGGACAGCATGTCGTCGACGCGGAAATCCAGGAGCCGCCCCATCTGATCCGCATCGAGTGTGGTCGGCAGTCGTTTCTTCGCCTTGGGCGCACGCACCTCGTGCGCCGGGTTCAGCCGGCAGCAGCCCTCGCGCAGCAGAAACTCGTAGAACGTTCGTATTGCCGACAGCTGCCTCTGGATGCTGCGCGGTGCCAGACCGCCGCAGTGTCCTGCGGCGGCAAAGGCGCGCACCTGAACGCTGTCGAGCGCGCTCCACGCGCCGATCCCGCGGCGTTCGCAGAAGGCCAACAAGCCGACCAAGTCGCGGTGGTAAGCCGCCGCCGTGTGCGCGCTCATGCGGCGCTCGAACCTTAGATGCGCCACGAAGCGCTCGATCCATGCGCGCTGATCTGCGGTGGCCGCGGGCAACTTCGATTTCACCGGATGAGCGCGTAGGTGACGAGCTCGCCGACTCGCGAGAGAAACTCCGTGCTCATCGCCGGATGAAATCGTTCCGCATCGCTGGCGCCGATGGCCAGAATTCCCAAAGCGCCCTTGGGCCCCAAGGGAGTCAGCGCAACCGAGCCGATCTCGATCGAGTCCTTGCCGAACAAATAGTCGCGCTGCGCGTCGCGGATTTGTCCGCAGCGAGGCTTGCCGGCCTGCATCAAGGAGTCGAACGTCTTGATGTCGACGCTATTCAAATCGTCGGCGCGCAGGAACCGGCCCGCCGCTGCCGCCAATGCCTTCGCCTCTTCGCGAAACAGCACCAGAACCGAATGCATGGCATCGAAGTCCTCCCGCAACGAAGTCTCGACCGCATTGACCGTCTGCTCGAGGTCGTGTGCCCGGATCAGCCGCTGACTCAAGCGATGAATCCGGTCGGCAAGCGCATCGTTGGCGCGCGCCACGTCCACCAGCTCCTTCAATTTGCGCTCCAACGACTGGTTGCGTTCCCGCAAAACTTCGACCTGGCGCTCCACCAGACTGACCGTGGCTCCGGCGTCGCGCAAATGCGGAAGCCGCAACTTCGCGAGCAATGGACCGTTGCGCTCGAAGAAATCCGGGTAAGTCTGTAGATATTCCGCAACGCTCGAATCGTTGAGGCCGTCCTGTTTGATACCGCGTGCCTGACTCGTTGTCATTCTCAGCTCCCGTTAAATATCGATCGATCCGGTAAAAACCGTGATTGCCGGCCCCGTTAACCACAGATGGCCGCCCGGCCCGGGCCAAGCCACCATTGCCGTTCCGCCCGGCAAGTCTACGCGGACTTCCGACCCCAGCAGTCCGCTCTTGACGCCGACGGCGGTGGCCGCACACGCGCCGGTGCCGCACGCCAGAGTCTCTCCCGCTCCGCGCTCGTAGACCCGCAGCCGTATGTGGGTGCGGTCGACGATTTGCATGAAGCCCACGTTGGTGCGATTTGCAAAACGCGGGTGGTTTTCGATGGTAGGCCCAATGCGTTCGACCGGCGCGGTTTTCACGTCGGGTACGCGCAGCACGACGTGGGGGTTGCCCATCGATACCGCGCCGAATTCAATCTCGGCCCCGTCGATCTCGATCGAATACGCCGGCAATTCGGCCGCTGCGTCCATGGGCAGCGAGCGCGGCTCGAAGTTCGGTATTCCCATGTCCACGGCCACGAGTCCATCGTCCCGCACACGAGCCCGCACGATCCCGCCGGCACTGTCCATGACCAGATCGCGGCCGAACTCCGGCCGCCGCGCATACATCAAGGCGGCGATGCAACGCGCGCCGTTGCCGCACTGTTCCACCTCACTGCCGTCGGAATTGAAAATCCGATAGAACACCCGGCTGCGCGAGTCGCGAGGAGGCTCGAGCATCAGCGCTTGATCGAAGCCCACACCCGTGTGCCGATCGGCCAGAGCACGAATCTTGTCCGAATCGATGCAGCTGGCTGCCGTGACGGGAGGAGCATCGAATACCAGGAAATCGTTGCCCAGACCCTGCATCTTCCAAAACTCGATGCGCATGGACGGCGAGCATAGCACGCGTTGATCGGCCATTTCGGATCAGGGGCTGCGCAAGCTCGCGCGAATGCCGGCATCGAGGTCATGGAACGCCAGCCTGATGCCGAGTTCCTCCAGCATGCGCCGATTGTCGACGCGCCGAGACTCGGCAGCGAACGACCAAGCTGCCGCCGAGAAGGTTTTCGCCGCGTCCGCTCGGCTGACGAGAGGCGGGAGCGGTAGATTTCCCATGCGCGCCACGCGCTGCAGGTACGCCGTGAAGCTGTCGTTGCTGCCATCCGTGACGTTGTAGATGCGTCGGTCGGCACATGATGCGAAGCCGGCGGCGGCGCAGGCGGTCACCAGATCGTCGATGTGGATGCGATTGCTGGGCCCTGCGTCCGACGGATCGATGGCGGGATCCCGGCGGCGCAGTCTTTCCAGCGGCAGGCGGCCCGGTCCATAGATTCCCGGGACCCGAAGAATGCACCAGGACACTGCATGCGCATCGGCCCACCGCCGCAGCACATTTTCGGCGGCGAGCCGGCGCACGGCTCGTTCCGACACGGGTGCCGGCGGCATTTCCTCGTCGACGGATGCGCCGCAACGATCGCCGTAAACGCCGGTGGTACTTATGTAAACGAAGCGCCGAGGCTTGCCGATGGTGCGCTCGAGCAGCCGCTCGAGCCTATGATCCCGGTCACCGAGCGGCGCGGGAGGGACCAAGTAATAGACCACCTGCCCATAGAAGTCGAGCGGCATCGTCGCTAAATCAAGATTCAGCGGCGCGGGATCGGCGCCCGCCGCTGCAATTTGTTCCAGACTCGCGGTGCGGGCACCGTAGCCGCGGACGGCGTGCCCACGGGTTCGCAAGCACCGCGCCAATCGCAACCCAGTGTAGCCGCAGCCGACGATGGAGACCGAGTGCATGCGGGGAGCCTATCTGTCACGCTCGCGGCCACGGGAAATATTCAGATAGGCTCCTAAGGTGCTCGATGAGGAATGAGCGTGCGTGTCAGTTTATCCAACTCCGACCGAAGTTTCAGCGTGGCGCCGGAACAGCCGGTGCTCGATGCCGCCCTCGATGCCGGCCTCAACCTGCCGCAAGGGTGCAAGGGCGGTAGCTGCGGCGCTTGCCGCGCCCGGCTGCTGGACGGCGAGGTGAGATATCCGAACGGCCGGCCGCTCGGACTTTCCGATGCGGAGGTGGCGGAAGGGTACATCTTGCTCTGCCAGGCTCGCGCCGTCAGCAATCTTGCGCTCGAGACCTTCGAGATGAGCACGCCCGAGCAGGCAGTCATCAAGCGCTTGCCTGCCCGCATCGAACGCTTGCAGCCCTTGTCACATGACGTGTTGGGCGTGTTTCTGCGTCTGCCTGCGGCCGAATCGTTTACCTTCGAAGCCGGTCAATACGTGGACATCATGTTGCCCGGAGGACGCCGCCGCAGCTTCTCCATTGCGTCGCCGCCGCATCACGCGCGGCTGCTCGAACTGCACATACGGCGGGTGGCGGGTGGCGCATTTACCGAAGCGTTGTTTGCCGCGGATTCGCGCGGCGCCTTGCTCTCCATCGAGGGGCCGCTCGGACGGTTCGTGTATCGGCCGGCGGCGATGGACGCACCCGCGCCCATGTTGCTGATCGGCGGCGGCACCGGCTTGGCGCCGCTCAAGAGCATCTTCAGGCATGTCATCGAGAATGAGTTGAAGCGGGACATCACCTTGTATTGGGGCGTGCGGGGTGAGCGCGATCTCTACGCTCACCGGGAACTCGAAGATCTCGCGCGGCAAGCGCCGAACTTTCGGTACCGGGCGGTCCTGTCCGAGCCAAGCTCGGCTTGGCAAGGACGGCGTGGCTGGGTGCACGAGGCGGTGCTGCGGGACCTGGAGCGGCTCGCTGCCACCGACATTTATGCCAGCGGGCCGCCGGCCATGATCGCAGCGCTGCGGCGCGAATTCGAGCTGCGCGGTGCCGACGCCGCCCGGCTGTTTTCCGATTCGTTCGATTACCAGCTCGAGCGCCAGCGCAAAATGGCCGAGAGCAAATCCTGATCGTCGGCCGTGTTCGCTTGCAGAATCGGGGCCGCCACCCCGCGCCCGCGCACCGCTACGGCAACCCGGGCACTGGGTACCAGCCAATGCATGCGCGCGAATTCCCGGCGTAGGCGCGGTGTGGCCATGTCGAGCAAGCTGACTGCGATTTCCGCACTGGTGGCGGTGATGATGTGGATCTCGCCGGCGGACAGCCTGGCCGCCAGCGCATCGAGCGTCGCGGCGCTGTGACGGATTCGCGCGCGCCCATAGACGTCGGCGACGATGACCTGCGCTCCCCGCAGGGTCAGCTCGTCTCGCAAGAGTTCTCGGCCGTGCAGGCCCTTGATGAGCAATACGCGCCGGCCGGCGACGTGCGCGAGCATGGGATGCGACAGCAAACTCTCTGAATCGAAGCCGCCGGCCGGCGTGACGGCGACGCGGTACCCTGCCTGGTCGAGGGCCCGCGCGGTAGCCGGCCCGATGGCGGCAAGCGTCAAGTCGCGCCGCTGCTCGAGTAGAGCCACACCGAATCGCACGGCATTGGCGCTGGTAAAAATGATGAGATCGAAGGCGTCCGGGGTCCCCAGCCGCTGCCGCAATTCGTCGCCGTTTCCGACGGGCTCGATGTCGATGGCGGGCAGTCGAACCGCAAGCGCTCCGTTCGACTCCAACAGCCGGCACAGCGACGTCGCCTGCTGCTCTGGCCGAGTTACCAGGACGCCGACGCCTTGCAACGGCAGCATGTCAGGGTGAGCCTGTCTCAGGCTCCCCGCCGCTGCGCAGCCGCTCCAGCAGCGCACCCGCGCCCGCGTCCAGCACCCGCTCCGCGAGGCGCTCGCCCAAGCTGCGCGGATCAGAGGCGCTGCCCGTCAAGGAGTCGCGCAGCAGCCGCGATCCATCGGGTTCCGCCACGAGGCCGTCGAGCGTCAGACTATTTCCATCGAGTGTCGCGTACGCGGCGATCGGCGATTGACAACTACCGCCGAGCCTGCGGGCGAAAGCGCGTTCCGCGTCCATTGCCGCGCGGGTCGCCGCGTCGTTCAAGGCGTGCAACAACGAATGCGTGTGCGCATCGCGCTTGCGGCACTCGATGCCGATGATTCCTTGACCGACCGCGGGTAAGCAAGCGCGGGGGTCCAAGCGTGCCGTGATCCGCGTCTCCCAGCCCAGCCGAATCAGGCCCGCGCACGCGAGAATGATGGCGTCCAATTCGCCATTGTCGAGCCGCCGCAGCCGGGTGTCGACGTTGCCGCGCAATGCTTCGATATGCAGGTCCGGGCGCGCCGACAGCAATTGCGCCTGACGCCGCAAGCTGGACGTGCCCACCCGTGCTCCTCGGGGCAGATCGTCAATCCGTTGAGCCTTGGCGGTGAGCAGCGCATCGCGCGCATCGGCGCGCGGCAGCACCGCGCCGATCAGAAACTCCTCCGGCAGCTCGCTCGGCACGTCCTTCATCGAATGCACGGCGATGTCGGCGCGCCCTTCTCCGAGAGCTATCTCGAGCTCCTTGATGAACAGCCCCTTCCCGCCGATGGCGGCCAAGCTTCGATCTTGAATGCGGTCGCCTTTGGTCGAAATCGGTAGGAGTTCGAGGTCGAGCCCGGCATGCGCATGACGCAACAGCGTCGCCACATGTTCGGCTTGCCACAGAGCCAACGGGCTCTTGCGCGTGGCGATCCGAAGTTTGTCCCTTCCGGTCACGGCGACTCGGGCGGGGGTTCGGGATACAGAGCGGACTTCAATCGGTAAATGGCTGAAATGTCTTCATCGCCGAAGCCTTGCTCGATCAATCTGGCGTATTCGTGCAAAGTCGATTCCACCACCGGCAGCACGGCGCCGCGCTTCGCTGCCATGTCGCGACAGATTCGCAGGTCCTTGTCGTGTAGGCGCACGCGAAAGCCGGCCGGGAAATTGTGCTTCGCCATGAAGGGAGCGCGATTGACGAAATACCAGCTGGTACCCGCGCCCTTGCCCAAAGTCTCGATCAACCGCTCGAGCGGCAGCCCCTCCGCATGGGCGAATGCCATCGCTTCGCCGACGGCCTGAATGATGCCTGCGCACATGATCTGGTTGGTAGCCTTGGCCGCTTGACCGGCACCGCTCGCACCGAAGTGCGTGATGGTCTTGCCGAGCTTTTCCAATATGGGCAACGCGCGCTCGAAGACGCTTTCATCCCCGCCCGCCATGATGGCAAGAGAAGCGTTGCGTGCGCCCTCGACGCCGCCGCTCACCGGACAGTCGAGAAAGCCCACCCCTAACGCAGCCAAATGAGCGTGCATATCGCGTGCTGTTCCAGCTCCTACCGTGGACGAATCGATGACGATCATGTTGGGGCTCAAACCCGGATCCAGGCCCTCGACGACGGCACGCAGATCCTGGTCCGCGGACACACAGACGACGACGGCTTCGCAGTTGCCGGCCAGTTCCGCAAGACTCGTGAAGGCGTGGCAATGCAGTTCCTGCGCCAAAGCGGTTGCTTTGGCGGCGGTGCGGTTCCAGACGCCGTTGAGAAAACCTGCACCATGTAAATTGCGCGCCATGTGCACGCCCATGGCACCCAGTCCGACAAAACCCGTTTGCATACGCGACCCAACTGTTGGTTTTTACAGCGGGTAGCGTACGGCTTTGTGCGCCGTGCGGCAAAGTCCGGCTACGTGGGACTGTTACAGGTCGCGTCGAGGTCGCGTTTTGCGTTGACTCTTTCCGAATCGATTTCCTCGGAAGTCAAATACTGCCGTTCACCGTCGGCTCCTGTTTTATACAGCTTGCGGCCTTCGATCAATTTCTTGTAATGAGCCTGGGCTTCCGCGCACTGCTTCTCGCGCGTTTGCGCGACATCGGCGTCCACCGTCAGCTTGGCGTTCGGGTCTTGAGCGGCCGGATTTTGTGGGGCGGCATTGGACTTCTGCGAGCGTGCAGCGGGTGGCGGCGCAGTAACGGGCGCCGTGGAACGCGCCGCCCGACTGCCGAGAATTTCGACGACTTCTGCATGCACCCCGTCGGGCGGCCGGTCGCCGTACTGAAGCTTTCCTTGCGCGTCCACCCACTTGTACACGACCGCCGATGCGACGCCGGACCAGGCGATCAGTGCCGCGCACAAGAGAACGCGTTTCATGTTCATATCCTTGGCTTGAGACTACAAGGCGCGCGAGCCCGCCTCTCCGGTGCGAATTCGCACCGCATGGCCCAGCTCCGACACGAATATTTTGCCGTCACCGATCTTGCCCGTGCGTGCCGTTTCAATGATTGCCTCGACCACTCGATCGACCTGATCGTCATCCACCGCCAATTCCAATTTCACCTTGGGCAGGAAATCGACCACGTACTCGGCTCCTCGATAGAGTTCAGTGTGGCCTTTTTGACGTCCAAAGCCTTTGACTTCGGTCACGGTAATGCCCTGGACACCCACCTCCGCCAGTGCCGATCGCACGTCGTCGAGTTTGAAGGGTTTGATGATGGCAACGAGCATTTTCATGCGGGCAAGCTCCTGTGATCGATAACATACCAGTCTAGCAGCGGCTTCGGCTACGGTTTGCCGCGCCGCAGCATGGAGTATTAGGGTTTTCTAATGTATAAACGCATAGCGTCTTGCGTCGGGCGCGCGAATATAAAAAACGGCGCGGGTTCTTGAAGGAACCCGCGCCGCCGGGATATCGCACCGACGGGGGAGTTGGCTGGCTTGCCGGCGCGAGATGCTCCTAAAACGTCAGAGGTTCTGGCCTCGCTCGATTCCGGGCGAGGCCTCTGAAGTCCTCGCGAGAATCTTCGCTGTGCGGGGCACGTACATCAATTTTGTCTCCGAATTCGCCTAGATGGCGTCCGGGCCGGTTTCTCCGGTCCTGACGCGCAGCGCTTGTTCGAGATCGAGGACCCAAATCTTGCCATCGCCTGACTTACCGGTCCTCGCCACGTTGCAAACCGCCTCCATTACCTGCTCGGCTATCGAATCGTCGACAGCGAGTTCGATCTTCGCCTTGGGCAGGAACTCGACGCTGAATTCACTGCCGCGGTAAATCTCTGCATGCCCAGGCTCGCGCCCGTAGCCGTGAACCTCGGTAACCGTCACCCCTTGAATGCCGATATCCGCCACCGCCTGACGTACCTCATCCACTTTGAACGGCTTGATCACTGCGGTGATTAGCTTCATGCATTTATCCCCGCTTAGGTCGTTTAATCGAGCAGCCTCCAATTCGACTTGCGCGTACTATTGGTCTTGATGATGCAGATTCCATGCCAGAGCGGTTCCCACGCCGGTACCGCGATTTGCTCGTCGCCTGGCATGTATTTGCACCGTGGCGGTGCATAGAGGCCTGCCCGATGCGTTATCCGGGTGCGAATACCCGCTGGAGATATATCAAATGAGTAGCTTTTTTAATTCTAACAGTCTGGATGAGCTTGCCCGGCGACTTGCCGACTCGGTTCCGGAGTCGGTGCGCAGCTTCGGTCGCGATTTGGAGGGAAATTTCAAAGCTGTACTGCAGGCGCAACTCAGCAAGCTGGATCTGGTGAGCCGGCATGAGTTCGACGTTCAGTCGGCGGTGTTGGCGCGGGCCCAGGCGGCGCTGGCCACACTGGAAGCACGAGTCAAAGAGCTGGAAGGGCGACTGGGCCCCCAATAGCTCAGGTCTGAATTGGCGGTGGCCGCGTGAACGCCAGGCAGGTCAGCACCGTGCTCAGTCGCGCTCCGGCCGGCCTCGCGGCCCCGCTGGTGAGGGTCGAAGTCCACGTCGGACCAGGGCTGCCCGCGTTTTTCATGGTTGGACTCCCCGAGGCCGTAGTTCGGGAGAGCCGGGAGCGCGTGCGATCCGCGCTGCTGACCGCGGGGTTCAGTTTTCCAAGCGGGCGCATCACCGTCAATCTGGCTCCGGCCGATCTGCCGAAAGAAGGCGGCCGCTTCGATCTGCCGATTGCGATGGGCATACTGGCGGCAAGCGATCAGCTCCCGCGAGACGCTCTAAGACAGCGGGAGTTTTATGGGGAGCTGTCTCTGAGTGGCGAATTGCGTGAAACGCCGAAACTTTTACCCGCACTAGTGGCCGGCTCCCGGGTTGGGACCGAGCTGATTTTGCCGGCGGCGAATGCATTGGAGGCAAGCTTGGTCGCCGGTCCGAGGATCAAGCTTGCGCGCCACCTCATCGAAGTCTGTAATGCCCTCAGCGGCGGCGCTCCGCTGCCGAATGCTTCGCCTCTCGAGTCCCTAGCGTCTGCATTCCGGCCGCAGCCCGACCTTGCTGATGTGCGTGGGCAATTCGCCGCCAAGCGCGCTTTGGAGATCGCTGCGGCCGGCGGACACGGATTGTTGATGATTGGCCCTCCGGGAGCCGGCAAGACTTTGCTCGCGCAGCGCCTGCCGGGGTTGCTGCCGCCGTTGCGAAAGAGCGAAGCGCTGCAGGTTGCCAGCCTGGAGTCGGCCGCCGGGCGCAGACCCGGGCTGGGCCGATGCCGGCCGTTTCGCAGTCCTCAGCATACCGCTTCGGTCGCGGCGTTGATCGGCGGTGGGGCTTTGCGGCCGGGCGAACTGTCGCTGGCGCACCTAGGTGTCCTGTTCCTGGACGAGTTGCCCGAATTTGCGAGAAATGCCCTGGAGGCACTGCGCGAGCCGCTCGAGAGCGGGGTGGTGATGCTATCGCGGGCGAAACGCTCCTATGAATTCCCCGCGCGGTTTCAATTGGTGGCTGCCATGAACCCGTGCCCATGCGGTTATGCAGGGGACCCGCGCGGACGTTGCCGCTGCACCGGCGAACAAGTTGCCCGCTACCGCAACCGACTGTCGGGGCCGCTGATCGACAGAATCGACATGCATGTCGAGCTCGCCGCGCTACCGGTGGAACATCTTCTCGGCGAAACGCCCCCTGCGGCAGAGACCTCGGGGTCGGTTGCCGCGCGAGTCGCCGCCGCACGAGGGTTACAGAGCACGCGGCAGGGAAAACTGAACGCACGGTTGACGCCCTCCGAGGTGGTCCGCGTCTGCCCACTGGACCGACAGTCGCGAGTGCTGATGCGGACCGCAATCGCCAGACTCGGCCTATCGGCGCGGGCGTTTCACCGCGTGCTGAAGCTGGCGCGCACCTGCGCGGACTTGCGCGATAGCGCGAATATCTGCGCTATCGACGTATCCGAGGCCGTGACTCTCCGGGCGCTGGATCGCCCTACTTGGTGAGCGAGATCATGTAATCCACGGCCATGCGAACCGTCGCATCGGGCCAAGTCGTGCCGCCGCGCGCCGGCATATTCCCCTTGCCGGCGAGCGCATGGGTGTAAAGCGCGTCTTTCCCTTGCGCGATACGCGGTCCCCACGCGGCATGGTCGCCCACCTTCGGCGCCCCGTTCACACCTGTCCCGTGGCACGCGGAACAGACTTTCGTGAATGCCTCTTCGCCGGTGCCCGGAACGTCCGCCCCGGGCCCGCGTTGCGGCGCAGCCAATGCCGCCAGGGCGCTATTGTCTTGACCGGCGACGGCCTCGCGCGCGTACGGCGCGATATTCTGTTTAACGGCCTTGATCTGCAACGGGTCCAAAAGTACGTTCGCGCTTTGCGTATTTTCACCCACCGCCCGCGCCACCGCGAAGAGCACGATGGCGAAGAAAATGAGGACACCGAGTACCAAACTGAAGGAATTGAAGAAATGAGTATCTGAAGATTCGGGTTTGGACACGTGTAACTCGCTGATAATCGATGATAAAGCCGCAAAAAGGCGGCAGTATAGCGATCCGTGGCCCTTCGCGGAATAGCAGACGCCGGATGTGTGAAGGGGAACGGCTGGGGACAGTGACAATGGTGCGGGCGACCGGTAAGCAGGCTATGGGCATTCTCCATTACACGGCGCATTTCATCTTGCTCGCCTGTGTAGTGACCGTGCTTGCGGCGACGCATCGCTGGAGTACAACACTGGGAGCCGTCGCGTCCTTTGGGGTCTACGGTGCGCTGCATTCCTCCATGGTCGCTGTTACGCTGAGGGCAGCGCAGCCGCTGTGGCGAAAGCTGCTGTTCGTCGCGATCGGTTCATCTCTGAGCATGCTGAGCGTCGCGCTGAGCTTTTATGCGAGTCGCCTCGTAGGAAGGCTGCCGGGTATGGCCGGATCCGCACTCCTTCTCGCCTCGTCCTCGGGGCTGGGCGCGGCAAGCTATACTTTCCTCGTGCAACGATATTTTGCGGCCGACCTTGCACGACACGCGGTGGTCTCCATAACGCTCGCCTGCGTAGTGGCCACCCTCGCGGTTCTCGCGTCGGGAATCTATCTGCAAGGAGGCGGATTGTGGTTCGCGGCCTTTTGGTGGTTCGCATTTTCGGCCGGTCTCTGGTACCAGGACCTGCGTCGTCCGCGGGCATGAAATTTCGCCCTGCACCCCGGCAGGAATCCATTAAGATGGCGCTCGTGAAAACGCTGCTGTTCATCGTCGGGTGGTGCCTGCTGCTCGTGTTGTGCTGGCCGCTCGCCGTCGTGGCGATCGTCTTGTGGCCCTTGTTGTGGTTGATTTCGCTTCCGTTTCGTCTGGTGTCGGTCACGTTCGAAGCCGTGTTTGCACTCGTCAAAGCAGTACTGTTCCTGCCGGCCCGCTTGCTTGGGCACCGCGATGGCTCGGCCAAGCGTACCGCGTAGATACGTGCGCCATATCGAGTACCGTCCCGCGGATGCGGCTGCCCACGTCGAATATTTTTTTGGTCGGCCGCGGCAATTCGTGCCGGCTCACGGGGGCTTGCGCTCGATACCCGCTGTGCGGCACCCGATGACAATTAGACGAGTGGACTTCCGGTGATTTCGGCTCGAGAGTCTCTCGCCTTGCTGCGCGACGGGAATCGCAGGTTCGTGGCCGATGTCAGGAGCCATGACACGCTCCCCAGCCGGGGGCGCCGCATCGAACTGGCCGCCGGTCAGGCGCCTTTCGCAGCCATCCTGGGCTGTTCGGATTCGCGGGTGCCGGTGGAAATCGTCTTCGATCAAGGATTGGGAGACTTGTTCGTCATTCGCGTGGCCGGCAATATCGTCGCGCCGTCGCAGGTTGGCAGCGTCGAATTCGCCGCCGAACAATTCGGCACCCGATTGGTAGTCGTATTGGGACATTCACAATGCGGCGCCATCGGCGCGACCCTGGAACAGCTGCAGCGCCCCAAGGAAAACCAATCCCATAATTTACATTCGATAGTCGAGTTGATACGCCCTTCGGTAGAAGGCCTTCTGGCAACCGACCTCAAGTACAACTTGGACGAGCTGGTCCACCGGGCGGTGCGCGCCAACATCCGCGCTTCCGTAAATCATCTACGGCATGGATCGGAAATCATCGAGCAACTCATTCGCAACGACGGCTTGCTGGTGGTGGGCGCCGAGTATTCGCTGGAGAGCGGGGTCGTCGATTTTTTCGACGGTGTGCCGGAAGACTTCGACTCCCTTTCGGCCTCTTGAGGCATACGTGGTAACCCTGGAAGCTCTCAACGAACGCGGCGTCGGGAAGCTGCCCGGGTTTCTCGGCATTTTGATCACTCGCTTGGACGCAGCGCAAATCGACGCCGAACTCCCCATACGAACGGAACTCATGGCAGCCAACGGCTTTCTGCACGCCGGCAGCATCGTCACGCTCGCCGACACGGCTTGCGGCTATGGTTGTTTCGCCAATCTGCCGCAGGGCGCCACGGGATTCACGACCGTTGAACTCAAGTCCAATCACCTCGGGACGGCGCGGGAAGGCACCATCGCATGCTTCGCAAAAGCGATGCATTTGGGCAGGAACACGCAAGTCTGGGATGCCGTGGTCACCCATCAGCAAACCCGCAAGACGATCGCCCTGTTTCGCTGCACGCAGATGATTCTGTATCCGAAGTGAGCGGCGGCCGTGACCGAACTTCGACCCGCCTGTTATTCGCTTGCCATCGCCCCCGGGAGCCGCGCGAGGTTACTGGAATGAGGGCTTATTGGCGGGAACTGGCGCATTTGCGCTGCGCCACCCGGGAAGCTGGACGCACGTCGGTCGCGCCGAGTAGTATCGCGCCCCGCACATGCGCCCGTAGCTCAGCTGGATAGAGTATTCGCCTCCGAAGCGAAAGGTCGCGCGTTCGAATCGCGCCGGGCGCACCATTTTGACAGTCAAATTCCTCTATCAGCCCCCGCAGCTTCTGGTTTCGCTCTGTCCGCGGCGGTTTTGCCGCGCAAAAGCCCCTTGACGTCGGCATCCACCCGCGAGAGACGCTACATAACTCTGCCTTCATGGCTTCACACGGACGGACGAGCCACGGCGGCACGGTCCCGCAATATCGTCACAATCCACCCCACGAACGTCCCGGCCAGGACGGGATAAGCGAAGAAAGGAAGCGGGTGGGACAAGGCCGTAATCTGCGCGCCTGCGAAGATGCGCCAGGCCGTCGCCGCGAACAGCAGCGCCGCCGCAAGTCCGAACAGCCGCACAACCAGCGGGAAAACACGCGGGACGCTGATCAATGCAAGCCCCGCCGCCCACAGGCCGACACCGCCGCCGAAAGACGGGGCACTCTGCGCCAGATCCATGGCCGTGCCGGAAACGAGGAGGCTTTCGCCGATGGCGAAGACCAGAAAGCCCGCCGCCACGATCTCCTGTCCTATTCTGAAGAAGCGGAGCGTGAGCAACGGACAAGCCATCACCAGCGCGATGCCGTCGATGCCCCACGCCAACCCCCGCAGCGACGCCGACGGGGCGAACGTCCCCGCCATACCCAGCGCCCCACCCACGCCCAGTCCGATCGAAGCCAAAACCCTTAGCGATTTGTCATTCATTGTGCCGCTCCCTAAGTCAACATCCGCCGTCTTGCGGACCGATAGGAAATCCAAGTCCGCGAAAGACCCGCGGGGCCTGGCGTCGGCGACGCTTCGGCTCCTCCAGCCGCCCCGTCTATCGCAATGAACTACTTCATGCTTTTCGTCGCGATCCAGATCTGCGGTGCGCCCTTCACGCCCGCCTTCTCCATTGCTGCCTTCAGCTCGGGCGACGCAGCGAAGGCCTTGGCCTTTTCCACACTATGGAAGTCGTGAGTAACGGTCACGTCATTGGCGTTATCCGCGGATTGGTACACGGCGCCATTGATGGCCCCCGACTTCTTGGCCGTCGGTGCAAAGGCATCAAATGCCTTTCTCCAAATTCCATAGTCCGCGACCTCGTGACGAACAAACAGGCGCGCGTCCTCGGCCTGCGCCGCGCCACCTGCACCGATTGCCGCCACTACCATCAAGCCGGCAATCATTAGATTCTTGAGTTTCATTGGATTGATCCTTGTTGTAACTGACTTCTATTCGTCGAGCCGTGCATCGTCCGCCGTCCGAACTTGCGCCGCAGATTATGGACGAAAGCGCGCGATAAAACGGAGCCAAATCTGCACTGGCCGCTAGGCGTCGCTCACTTCAGGCGGCTCAATGTCAGCAAGTGGCCGACCGCGCCAATTCGCTCTCCAATTTCCAGCAATCGTCGGCATCCGGCAAGTCACGACCCTCTGTTGCCGTCGACGAACGTCAGCTAACCGGCATTGGATTCCGTTAGAAGAGCGGCATAAGAGGCACGGTCCAACGCGCCCATTTGCACTCTCGCCTTGGTCGTAGTACATTGTAATACATGACCACTTTGACGCTGCGTGTGCCGGATGACTTGGACAAGGCCCTTGAACGCCAAAGTGCCGCGCTGGGAATCTCCAAGAGTGATCTAGCGCGAGAGGCGCTGAAGCGCTACCTGCGAGTCGCAGAATTT
>JALYHU010000134.1 GCA_030776345.1 Pseudomonadota bacterium
CTGGCCGAGGCGCTCATCGCGGACCTGACGTACATCGCGCGCGAGGCCGATGGCGTGTACCTGCTACCGGGCTGGGAGAAGAGCAAGGGCTGTGCTGTCGAGGTAGCCCTGGCCACCGCTCTCGGCAAGCCGTTGTTCTTTCACCGCGACATAGCGGAGGAACTGTCATGAGCGACGAATTCGTCACGCTCGACAGCGGCGCGCGCGAGGATTTCGCTGCCGGTGCGAAGCGCGATACACAGACAGGCAAGCCGCGCTACGATCTGGTTCCACCTGAACCGCTCAAGCGCGTCGCGGAATTGTATGCGCGCGGTGCCGAGAAGTACGACGAGCACAACTGGACGAAGGGCATCCCGGCCTCGCGATTCCTTGCCTCGTTGATGCGCCACCTTGAGCAGTACCGCTCGGGCGAGCATCCCGAAGAGGACCATCTCGCCGCCGTGGTTTTCAATGCGTTCGGCATCATGCACTTCCAGGGTGACTCGAACTGGGACGACAAGCACGACTGGACGAAAGGCGAGTAATGCATATCCGCACGCTCAGCGCGACGCGCATCAAATCCTACGAGGGCTGCCCGAAACGCATGCTCGCCGAAATGGCAGTGAAGACATCGAGCAAGCCCGGTGACTTCGGCAGCGCACTGCACGCCGCACTTGAGTGGTTTCACAAGCTCACTGGCGAAGGTGAAGTGGCGTACAACTGGGACGAGCTTTGTGTCATCTGGCACCATGTCTGCGCCAAGTACCTCGGGTGGATGGATGACAAGGACGAGGTTGGCTACCTATACGTTGGCGAGAGGCTCTTGGCTGGTTACCTCGATGAGCACCCGGAGCCGCCCGAGATCATTAGCCAGGAGGTCCGTGAGGAATTCACGATCACCACTCCTGACGGCACCGAAATCGGCATCACGTACATCATGGACCGTCTGGACAAGCACCCGACGTACGGCTATTCGATCATCGACTACAAGTCGCAGTACGGGCGCATGAGTCCTGACGACATGCGCAAGGCGACACAGCCGTTTCTCTATGCGTGCGCGGTGCGCCGCAAGTACGGCGTCACCGGGGACATCCCCGTGGTGTTCGTGATGCTGCGCCAGGACCCGCAGGATGTCGGGATCATCGTGACGCAGGCCGATATGGACCGCTTCGAGGCGTACCTGGCCGACGTAGCCCAGCAGATTCTCGATGACGATGACCCGCGCGAGAAGCTCAACGCCGAGTGCGGCTACTGCATCCGTAAATCGGTATGCGGGGCATGGCAGAAAGCGATAGAAGCTGGCTGGGCGCCGACCATGGACCTACCAGACCTGGCCGCGAAGCTGGCCGAAGCGAAGTACGCGGAGAAGTGCGCCAAGGAACTGGCTGGTGAGATCAACGAAGTAGTGCTGGCCAAGATGAAGGAAGCACACTTGTACGAGGTCGAGGCTGGCGACTACGACATCAAGGTCACGCTGCCGAAGACCGGCGCATACGATCCCATCGGGGTCCACCGCATCCTGGGCGACGAAGCCATGCCGTACATGAAGGTGGGCAAGACCGCGCTCGACAAGGAAGTGAACCGCAAGGGTGCGGGCAAGTTCACCGAGGAAGAGAAAGCAGAGCTACGTAACACGCTGTCCTACACTGATGGCGCACCCGGTATCAAGATCGAGAAGCGGGGGTAGAGTCGGCGCATGAGCGAACTAGGGCACAGCGGATTAGTAGAGCCCTTCTGCCTCATTCACGATCCCGGCTCGTGTGGCGGTCGCATGACATGGGTCGGTACCAATACAATTGCATGCACGCGGTGCCATTCCGCGACGCGTTTAGAACTCCCCGAGGGACAGGTAGCGTACGTGGATATTCTGGCAGAACACCTTCCTGTTTCCTACTCCGCATCGTGACGAGTAAGCATTGCGACGCCTGCGGGCGCCGCATAAAGGAATGCAATGCTGCCGGTCTGTGTGCGGCGTGCGAGATTGACGAGCTAATGCTGCGCGAGGAAGACGACTACCGCGCAGCTTACGAGGAAGACGACGACGACTGACGTTTGAGAATACAAAAACTAATGCGCCCCCTACATTTGTATGTGTAGGGGGCGCTCGTGTCTAGGTCTGTCTAGGTCTACCAGCGCCCGCGCCCGAAGAGCAGAACGATAATCAGGATGATGACGAGCAGGGTTCCGATACCGATATACATGGCTACTCTCCTACCGCTAGGTTGTGGTCAATTTGGTGAACGACGGCCAGGTGCTTGCGGTTGCGAGTCGGAATCGTGTCATAGTGCGTGTCCGGGATGATCGACTCGCGCTCCCCGTCGTCGGGGTCATTGTCATCTTCCTCTTCGTCGTCCTCGGTCAGATGGTAGTACAACTCTTTCGCGCTCTCCGCGATAGCGTCGCCTACTGCCCAGGTGAGGGCCGCGCTTGAACGGACGAGCCAGCGCGCGTAGTAGTCCATGACTAGCGGTTCGAGCCGGTACGAGCCTTGATCTCAGATTCGCTCGATGCCGGTTTGCGAGAGTCGCCGCCTACCGGCGCACCCGGCTTGACCGGAGGGGTGGAATGGCCACCGACGCCAACGCGCGCATGCACAGCTTCCTTGGACGTGTCAGCGGCCCATGGGGGGGTGTTCTTGGCAGACATGGCTACTCCTAAACGCGCCCGATCTTGGTCGGGACGCTCGATGGGTCTGGCAGGTAATCGCGACGGTCGTACGACTTGCCTGTGCGCTTACCGGGTTCGGTATGCACAACCTGGGTGGCGTCCGTGCCTGCGCCGCCTGAGGGCTTCGCAACGAGGCCATTCTTCTGGTCCGTGCCTGCCCCGCCTACCGGCTTGGCCACGAGGGACCCCGACTTCATGGTTACGGGTGCGCTGGGCTTCGCGATTGGTGCGCGCCCGAGCGCGATGTCCTTGCTCTGGTCCGTGCCTGCGCCGCCTGTGGGCTTCGCAACCACCGTGCTCCCGAGCGCGACGGACTTGCCCTGGTCGGTACCTGCACCGCCCGAGGGGCTGGCAACCTTACCGTTGCCGACGCCTGACATTGGCATGTGAACTCCCTTGATCCAAGGTCGTGCCTTGTAAGTATCCACCTTCTCACGTACTACCCGCAAAAACCAGCGACCCACCGGGGTTACCAGTGGGTCGCTGAGCGGAACCGCCAAGTGCCGCTATGGAGAGGGTACCGCAGGAGGCGTCTGAACCGGCGCCTGAGTGCCCTGTACGAGCGGTGTGGCTGCCGGTGCGTCCTGGGCCGGTGCAGGTACCTCCGGTAGCGGGGGAAGCCCTACAGGGGCACTAGAGGCCGCGTTGGCCGGTTCCGGCAGGCGCGGAAGGTCGGTGGGGACTGCCGGGAGCGCCGGGTCAGGGGTGGCGCTCGCCGGGAACGCGCTCGGCTTGGTCGGGCCGTAGACCATTTGCTTGAGGAACTCGAACTCGGCGGGCGTGATGCCGAGGTCCTTTTCGGCAGTAGCGACGAGCTTGCTCACCGGGGAAACCCAGCGCTTAGCGAAGTGACCGGCGAGGACCACAAGCGCACCCGCCACGTACGGAATGACGTTCTTGTCGATGCTGGAAGCCACCGTGCCGTTGAAGACACCGTGAGCGGACAGCGCAGTCACGGCTGAGACGAGAACGCCTGAGACGTATGCAACGGTGAGCACCGGCTGATCCCCGAAGAGACTTCCGGCACTGGGGGACTTGAAGGACATTTCGTTTCTCCTAGCGGGCTGAGGCTGAGACGGACTTGAGTACATCGAATTCGGCGGTGCCGACCGGACGGACCCGCTTTGGGGTACATGCCGGTGAGTTGAGTGCCACGTAGACCCACGGCATTGTGGGCACATGCCACCACGCGCCCGCAGCATTCCATGCGAAGATGCCGTCCGGGTCATGCTGAATCAGTTCAAACGACATGTCGTCATCCTCCGTGGATGGTGCTGTTGGTGATGGTGCTGCGGTCCATAGTTCTTGCGCGAGCGCGGTGGCCTGCGGTTCCATTTGCTGATAACGGTCAGGATACGCCGAAACCTGTACGGCTTGCACCGCCGAGCCCGTAGGAATCTGGTCGTAACGGCTGGCATTCGAGTACCCGACATAACTGAATCGGTAATTGGGCAGGGTCAATAGGCCGGGGTTATCGCCTGCGCCGTACAGAAACTTGAGTGCCGACTGCACCGGGTCCATGCAGTCATGGGTGCTTCCCCATGAGGGAACCTGCTGCTGCTCGATGCCCACCGAGGCGTGGTCTGAACCGACAGCCTCGTGCGGGTAGTTGAAAGACTCAGCGATGTTGTAGTTGGCGTAGACACGGATGCCCGACTCCACCATGGCACATTCCAATGTGCATACCGCCGCGCGCAGTGGCAGGCCGCGCGCTCGTACCGTCGCCACGATTGCCTTGGAGTTGGCAAGCTGTGTAGGGGTCAAGCCGCTGGCGATGCTCATTGCATCACTTTCCGTTCAGGAGTTTGCACACGGCGGGGGACAGATCACACACAGTGCCGAGAGGTCCAGGCGTCGGTGCAGGCGTAGGTGTTACCACATGGGTAATTGTACGGGTCGGAACCGGAACCGTCTTGGTTATCGTCCGTGTCGGTCCAGGTGTCGGTGTAGGGGTCACAATCGTCACGCGGCCATTGGCACCCGGATTGGTTGCACTTCCGTATGTACCCGTTGGGGGAAGTGGCGCCGTTGGCACACCCTTGACCTTCGGATACAGGGCCAGGTTCGGGTCGTGACCAAAGGCAGGGCACGAGTACGCCTTGCGGAACTTGGCGACGATCGGCGCCGCCGAGTCGGGCTGTTGCGCCACGAGGAAGCACGCCAGCGTGTCCACCTTGTTATCCTCGCGCGCGGCAGCGGCAGCGTCGTCGGCAAGGCGCTGCGCATGTCCGGTGATCTGCGCTTGCTTGTTCTGCACGGCGAGCTTGTGAGTGGAGTTGCCGAGTTCAACGGCATAGACCACGCTTGCCCCAATAAGGGCGACGGCCAGCACCACTACGAGTATCAGGACGCGCAGGGAGGGTTGCAATTGAATGCGCTTTGCCAGAATGGCAGAAGCGCTACGCCAACTACGGTGTGCTGCGGTCATGCTTGCCCTTCCCCTTGGCCAACTCCACATCGGGGTCGTACCCCAATCGCCAGATTACATTGCGCAGATCGGCAACCATCGTACGCAATATGTTGCGCTCGCGGATAGCCGCGTCACGTTCCTTGCGGATATCGGTTGCTGTCGCCGTGGCAAATGCTGTCGATTCGGCGGTAGACATAGGCGAGCGTTCGCGGCGAAAGGACGCAGCGAACGCAGTGAGCCCAGCGGCCAGCACCACGCCGACCGTGGTGATGATTACTTGTGTGATGGTCTGCGGGGCAACGATTCCGGTTCCGTCTGTCAGGTGAGCCAATAGTGCGACCATCACACCTAGCTCCCGTCATCGCCTCGATACATGTGTCCATCGCTACCAAGTGGCGGGGACAGTACCAAGAGCCCCGCCGATAGGGAGGCGACGAACAGGTACCACCATGGCCCTCCCCAGGTTATCTTGTTTACTACCCAGGAGCCGAATATCAACAACGCGACAAGGACCGCGTAGAACATCACCATGATTAAGGCGACCCGTGTAATACGCCGGAAGTCGGGCATTCCCCACACGAGGAACAACGCCAGGGCCATGAGGATAAATCCATGGGTGCGTTGCCCGCCAGGTTCGATGTTATCGAGCAAGGAAAATGATGAACCGGCAGTGATTCCGCCACCACCAACCGCGTTGCCTGCACCGATTATCAGAAACACGCCTGATATGCAGAACGCGACGAAGAGCCAAATCAAACGAAAACGGCGTGCCGGTTCGTTGGCTGTGGTGATGACGTGATTCCACACGTTATTCGCTGCTGATCGCGTCGATGACCACGGGTGTTGCGGCAGGCTGATGCGCTGCCACGGCCTGCTCGGCCAAACTGTGTGCATCGTGTGCAATGGATTTCGCCTCTTCTAACTGTGCGGTGAGGCTGTTCACCTTGCGCTCAGCATCACGAAGCTGGCTACGACAAATGGCAACCTGGCTGGAAAGTTGTCCGATTTCTGCACGAAGGTCTGCGATAACCTCGTCCACGTTTGCCTCGAACTGACTACCTGGGAGCGGCTGGGACATCTTTACCCTTCCTGGGGTGCGACTGAACCTTCTGTTGGTGCGACCGGGGCTGGGATTTCAACCACGGGCGCAGCTTCTACCTTAGCCGGTTGCGACGCTCCCGGCACCACACCACGGCGTTGCACCAAGGCGTCAAGGAACGAAGCCACTTGGTCGCCGCATTTCTGGCTACACGTCATGCCGAAGTGGCGCGCGGTGACCAGGCCGGTGACGAGGTTGACCACGACACAAGCGTCGTTCGGGTTGGGGCTGGCCAAGGACTCGCCACACCCATCACATTGGGTCGTATTGACTAGAGACATTTTTCCTCCTGTTTAGCGGCTTACACCCATGTCGGTCACTGAAACTACTGTGTTGTTTGTGCCGTTTACGTTGTACCCGGCGACGCCCGATCCGATAGAGAAATAGACAGAGCAACCGTACATATCAACTGTCGGTGTGAAGAACCAACTGTAGTCCTGCACGAACACCTTCGATCCTCCATTGGCTACGTTGACTTGCTGGAACCAGCCAACACCGTGAGTGATGTCGTGGGTTACCCCGCTCGCGTCCCAGTAGACGAAATGCAACTGCATAACGTAGTCAACATTGCCACCGGGTGCGAGCGTGGTGTGACCGCCGTTGGATGACCAAGTTATGCGATAGAGACGCCCGGTATAAATTGTGACCTGATTTGGCGGCGAAGCCACAGTGAACGGTCCCGCACCCGCGAGAGGACCCCAGGTTGGGATGGTGTACGTCCAGAGTGTTGTTTGCACTCCGCGACCGGCAATGTCTAGCCCACCCTGCGAAGCCGTTCCGGTCACCGAGTCAGGGATAACCGACAAGTTGTTCAATGGAAAATTGAGGCCGTCCGTCTTGATGACGCCGCGCACTTGCGGCGCCCCCAGATGAGGCAGTTGGATCACTTGCTGTACGGCACGCGCCGAGCTTGACTGCCCCGCCGTGCCTGACCACGAGTACGCCGTTCCGAGGTCGCCGTCCGTATAGTCGGTGGCGTACGCCTTGGCCTCCACTTGCAGATTGGCGTACATCATGTAGTCGCCGGAGCTTACGTTGATCGACCCGCTCGCGCTGCGAGCACCAGAGAGCACCAATTGTGACGGGCCAGCCCAGTTCGCCTCGGTGGTGAATGTGAATGTGACCTTGGCCCAGGTGTTTGGTGCCGCTGTATAGCGAGTGCTGTAACCGCTGTATGAATGCAAACGCAATGCGCCCGACGTTTCCTGCACGGCCAAACGGCTCGCGTCGTAATACGACTGAGCGCCAGGATATGACGATTGCCTTGCTGAGCCAGCGAGATTTATGGTAACCGTGTATGTCGTACTCGCCGCGAGATTTGCCATTGGCACAATAATGTCAACGTCATATTGCGATACAACGGTGCCACTGGCCGACGCAACGGTCCAGGCAATATCAACCGTAGCCACACCGGCTGCAATGCTGAGGATTTTAGCGGCGGCGTTTGCGCCTATGACAACATAATCGCCAACGGCGAGGTTCGCCATTCCGCTACAGGTAAATGTGAATGCACCAATCACCAATATGGCGCTTGTTGTTCCCGGTGCGATGGCAGTAATACCGGCCTTGTTCAATTGGTACTGCGCGGCCACAAAGGATCGGGTCGGAGGAATGGGTCGAGTGGTTGTCCCGTAAAACTCGAACGGGAACGAAAGGATATATGTGGTGCCCACGCCTGCGACTACCCCGCGCCCTGATTTCCATAAGGTCGGGTATCCATATCCGTTAGCCGCTGGTGTGGAATAAGCGCCGGTCGGGTTAAGGACGTAGTTGGTGGTTGCCTCACGGCTGACATAAACACCGAAGGTGGAGTCCATAACCGAGCGGCTGACAGTGCTCGTTACGTTGGTTTCGATCAAGGCGCCCACGATGGTGCCGCCGTTGATCGTGGCTGAGTTGGTCAGCGTGCCAGTGAGTGTTCCACCCGTGATCGTGGCACCCGAGATCGTGCCGCCGCTCAGCGTGCCGGTCACCGTCAGCGAGCCCGTGATTGTGCCGCCCGTGGCGTTGATCGTGCCCGTCATGGTGAGGCCGGTGTTGATGAGCGCGAACGTGTTCTGCGTGCCGTCGTAGCCGTAGAACCCAGCCGCATTCATTTCTATGCGCGCTGTCATGCCAGTCGGTGACATGGTGCTCGTGCCCGCGTAGATGTGGCCCCCCGTGCCGAGGAAGATGTTGTCGGACGTGATCGTGCCTGCGACGATCTTTCCCGCCGCGAGGGTGGCGATCTTTGCTGACGTGATGCTCGCACTGGCGAAGTAGGCGTCAACTGCGTTGGACGTGACTACGCCCGCCGAGGGCTGAACGTAGATGTGCGAAAGGCGCACTTCGTACGTGCCTGGCAGGGTGTAGTTCGTCATGGCGGCGTACAGCGCATTGGTTGTCGAGGTCACCGTGAACGGCACGGTGAAACCTTGATAGCTGTTTGTCAACATTGAGTCGGTGATCTGGACCCCACCACCAGTACCGCCAATGATGATGCCGCTGCCAATGATCGGATTGATATACAGGAGTGAGACTGCTGTGCCGGTGGTGGTCGGCGTTGACGTGGTACGTAGGTAGAACGTCAATGTGTAGTTGCCGGGAACGAGGCCGGTGTAATTGGGACCATTCACATACCAATATGTGCTTGTTGTGGTCATGCCGATGGTGCTGATCGCTTCCCCGGCATAGGCAAGAGTGTCGGCCACGCGCGTGGCGCCGCTGCCGGGGTAGATCACCATGCCGTCAATCGGATTGCCGTTGGCATCGACTGCCGTCCCTGAGGGCGTCACACGGCGCAGCAAAGAGAACGGGGTGTCTTGGACTGTCAGTGCGGTGATCTGTGTGACTGCGGTGCCAGTCAGGACCGAGAACGGCAGGCTCGCGGCCATGACGTTGTATCCCTGCACCGTGCCCGCCGCGATATTTCCGGTGCCAGCGCCAGCACCACCCGTGATGGTGTCGAACGCGACCGCTGAGCCCATGATGGGACGGCCAGTGAAGGTGATGCTGGACGAACTGAACACGACGCTCGAACCGATGGTGAGCGGCTGGCTCAGGGTGATGGCCGAGGTCGAGAAGCTCGCGCTCGACGTGATCGTGACGCCAGCCGAACCAACGAGCGTGGTCGCGCCCGTGACGTTGAGCGTGTCGGTCTTCGTCCCACCCTTGACGGCGATACCGCTATTGCCGAACTTGGCGTCACGGTTCACGCCGGGGTCCGGGTCGGTCACGGTGGAGTTGTACGCGAAGCTGGACGGTGCGGTGAGGAACAGGCCGGTTGAGTTCATGACGAAGCCATACGGCGTGGACAGCGTGCCTTGCAGCGCCAGGCCGAGAGACAGGCTAGCGCCAGTCAGGCCGTTGACCACAACCTGTAGGTCCGTGATCGAATGATTCGCCGGGGTTAGTCCAGATGCCGTGGCCTGCGACACCGCCGTCTGAATGTCGCGAGTACGGGTGGATTCGAGGTCAGCGACGCGCTGGCGTATGTCGCCCATCTGCATGATGAGAATGGCGGTCGGGTCATACGTGACGCGGCGTCCCTGCACGGCCATCTACTTCGCCCCCGCCTTCTCGTTGAAGGACATGACGATGTACTCACCCTGTTGGTCAAGGTGAATGACGGCCTGCACCATGCGCTTCTGCGCGTTGATGACAAAGTTGTCAGCGGCGAGCGTGAGGTTCACGTTGTCGCCAGGCTTGCAGAACATGAAGGGGAGCGACTGGTTGGGCGTGTATGTGACGGTGTAGGTGCGCGTCGGCCAGGTGTGCAGGAACAAGTCACCAAGCGCTTGTAACCCGAGCGGGCTGGGGAGCAGGCCCCAGAAGGTACCGCCCGAGGCGGGCGTCGTGCCCGACACTGCCGACTTGGCCCAGTATTGGTTGTTGTTGTAGCTGACCGAATCATATGCGGCGTAGGTCGTGCCAGCGTTGTAGGCGCCACGGAAGTTGAGCGTCACGTTCGGGCCACCGTAGACCCCCGCGATGGCGTCACCGATTGTCGGGGCGGGGTCCTGCACGTCAGAGCGGTTGATGATCGACTCCACCATGGGGATGAGGCCGTTCGTGAGGGCGGAACTGTTGGCGCGCAGAATCACCGGCACGGTCCCGCTGGCGTTGGGGATGCCGCCGATTTCCGTGACGCGCCCGATGATGTCAGTTGCCGATTCGTCGTAGGTGAATTCGGAGATGCCGTTACGTTCGGTCATCGGTTGATCCACTGCCACTCCCTTGAAGGGGCAGTAGATGTTGAAGTAGCGGAGGATGCCCTGTGTGGCGTCGCGGGCGTACTCGATCATGAAGTCGAAACCTGCGGGGTAGCCCTCGCCCAGCTTCTCGATGTAGGTGCCCACGCTGTCGCTGGAGTAGAGCAGGTACGGGTTCGGGTTCGGGGTCACCGAGAAGCCCGTGTTGGTCGGGTAGGACGGCGACTTGCTCAGACGGATGTTGCCGCCTGGCACTTTGCCCAATGCATCATTGAGCACTTGCCATGCGATAGTGCCAAGCTCGGTGCCGAGCCCACTGTTGGAGAAATCGTATGTCAGTTCGTTCG
Source organism: Pseudomonadota bacterium (assembly GCA_030776345.1). Lineage (GTDB taxonomy): Bacteria > Pseudomonadota > Gammaproteobacteria > Steroidobacterales > Steroidobacteraceae > Bog-1198. The sequence goes on from JALYHU010000134.1 coordinate 10,693, forward strand.
TGCGCTTCTGCATGTACCACCACACCGAGTTGCACTGAATCTGCACGGTGCGGTTCTTGAACGAGGGCGTGACATGCACGATGGGTCCGACGAACAACGGCACCGGAGTGGTGCCGGGGCCATTGGAGCGAAAGACGCCAATCTCTCGCGACAAGGTAGACAACATGGCTATGGTGCAGTTCGGGTCCTTGGTCTGCACGGTGAATTGCAGATTGTCCACACCGTTTAGCCCGAGGGTTAATTGCACCTGCGAGAAGGATTGCAGCGTGCCCAATGCATTGCCGGTCAGGGAGTCGTAGATGACGAAGTAGTAGGTGAACGGCTCTTGGCCACCGTAAAAATCTGTGGGTTGCGGTACGGCGCTGTAGAGCACTGCGTCATAGCTGGGCGAACTATTAGCTGTCGCAGTCCAGCCGTATTGGTCTAGCGAAGTCCACGCCATACTGCCATCAAAGTATGTCCCGAGCACCGCCGACTGCTCGAACATCCAATTGCCAGCCCATATGACATCCGAGGGGGTCGGGTTACCAGACGGAAAAAAGTACCCCACTAGCGCCCAAGCCGCGCCAGCGGGCGCAGTCGAGGTCATGGACTGTCGCTGATTAGCAATCGTTGTTCCGGCAGTTATGTATGGGCCGAAACTTTGTGCAATGTTTACAAAAGAACTGTTGTAATAAAAGGTGAAAAGAAGCAAGTTCTGGCTTAGGCCAGTGGGGATGGTGGTCCAGTTTGACAAGGTGTAGGGCAACCCCGGCGTTACTGCAATGTACCCCGTGTAGGGAGCGGCAACTGTGTTCGCGCCGACAAACTTGTATGTCGTAGTTGCACCTGGGGGCAAATGAGTTGTGTCAACCGAGATGGTTGCTCCATTGCCAAACCATGATCCGCCGCCACCGAGGCCACGCGGGTCGGCTATGAGGTTATAACGCAAACTGGCGTAAGCCATGTCAGGTCTCCTAGAGCCACGTATCGTTCCAGGAAACGACTACGTTTCCTGTACCCGATGCCGCAGTAAGAGCTAGTGAATTCGCGCCAGGTTGCAAGGTGAGCCAATCCGACGTTGCATTCATTGTGGAAAACTTGGTGCTCGACACGCCACCCGTGGTGTACGTGACGGTATTCAAAAGCGAATTCACGACCAACGTATCACCTGTGCCCAGGACGATAGTGGCACCCCAGTTGATGCCGGTCGTGGAGTCGGTGAGCACCGGGTTGGTCAGCGGACCAGTGAATGTAATCAGGGTCGGCGCTGGGAAGTTGCCAGCATTGGTAAGTGAGAATGCACCACCGGCAACGGTCTCGACCGGCGACGTGTTCAGCGCGTACGAGTAGATGCGCGGGTCGCCCGCGAGCAACGTAGCGGTGAAGTCAACCCACCCGACCGCTGTCTCGATGGTGCGCACCGGATACTTGACACCGGCAGGGTTGACATTGCTCACCTGTTGCACCACGTTGGGCATTTTGAACGAGAACGGCACGGTGACACCACTGGCCACCGACGTGAACAGCCCCTTGAGCGCATAGATATCGGCGGCAAAGTTAGCTGCCGACGTGTTCATGCGTGCTTGGAGTACCCAGACACGATGCGCGTGGTAACGGGCGGAAATGAATGCGCCGTGCTGATTGGAGCGCACCGACACCAACGAGTTCACGTCCGGGTGGTCGAGCCCGGTCAGTTCCGTGACAGCGATGGTGGTGCCAGCCGAGAATCCGGTCGGCGTCACTCCACGGCCCCAGGTCACGCCGTTGAGGTCAAATTGCCAGTCCTGGGAAATCGCCACCTAGCTCACCCCGGAGCGTGTCAGTTGGCGCCCGAGCGCGCGAGCGACATCCTCGGCGCTCGCGCCATGCTGCGGCGCGGGCGGGACGTTGACCGTGATGTTGTTAGTGGTCGTGTTGTTCGAGTTGATGTTGACGTTGGACATCGACATCCCGGCGTTCATCTTGTTGGCGCGGTTCATCGTGTTGACCAACGAGGGCGCGACCGTGTTGGCGAAAATCTGCATGAACGGGTTGCGCCCGACCTCGCCGCCAGCGGCCAGCTTGTGCGCGCCGTGACCGAATGCGTTGCTCAGCGCATGCAGGGCGGCATCCGTACGGCCCTCGTTCAATGCCTGCACCGCCGCACGGTTCTTCGCGTAGGCCGCAGCGTTGATGACGAACTCTCCGTTGGAGAGCATGGCGGGGATGCTGTCCGAGGTTGCCGTGCCAGGCCCGCGAATCTCGCCACCCGCAGCCGAGTAGGTGGCAAATTTCATTCCCACTCGGGCTCCCGCAACACCTATACCGTTGATATACTGCGTGACTACGCCCGCTGAAACAATTACTCCATTGAGAGCGCGGTTCACGTCCGAGAGGGCTTGGAGCGCTTGGCCATTGTTTACCGTCACGGTCTTGTTCGGGTTCTTGACCCCGTTCAGGTTGACCAACTTGTCGTAGATAGCCCCGGCCTGCTGGGCACTCAGTCCAGCCGCACCCGCCACGTCCATGAATGCCTGGCGGCTACGGGCCTGTACGCCAAGGGCGTCCTGCATCGCGCGCGTGGCGCCGAGCGTGCCGACCTCGGACTGGTACACATTCTGCGAATGGCGCAACGCCGCCTCGGCGGTCTGCATGATCGCATTACGGTTTGATGTCGCAGCGGCACTGTCGCCGTCCAGAATGCTGCCGTGTGCGCGGACGCTCGCGGTGACTTGCAGAAGGTCACTGTTGAATGCCAACTGTGTTTGGGCGAGGGTCTGGCTCTTGGTGTTCAGGTTGTCGTACTTGCCGCTGAGCAAGTCGGTCACCGTCATCTGGCCATTGGTCACTGCCGCTGCATACGCAAGGGAGGCGTTGAGTTCGTCCTGCTTTTTCTTTGCGGCGGCAACCGACTGCGCTGACGCGAGGTACTTGTTGCGCAAGTCGTTGAGGCCGAGGGCCAGGTCGGGCGTTAGCTTTCCAGTGTGCTGCAAGGTCGCGATCATCGTGTTGAACTGGTCGTTGCTGCCGGTCACGCCCACAGTCAGTTGCCCCAGGTTGACACCCAGCTTGGATGCCTTGTCCGCGAGCCCACTGCTCTGTAGTGACATGGAAATCATCTTCTCGGTGGTCGCACCAATCGCGCCACCGTCAGCATTCAGAGCGTCCGTGATCGGACCCTGCGCATCCTTGAACTGAGTGAAGTCGTGAATCCACTCCTGCGCCTTTTTGTAGCGGCCCACGTCGCCGTCGAGATGGCCGATGCCGACAGAAATGGCACTTACTGCGGCAGCCACGAGTAGAAGAGGTCCAGATGCTGCCGCGATGGATGCAAGACCTCCCGACGCGGCGGCACCCTCACCCGCGACGACAGCACCCTCGGCACCGCCCGCGAGTGCGGCAGCGTCGCCAGCGGCACCCTCGGCAACCCCTGCGACCTTCCCGGCCTTGCCAAGATTGCCGATGTTCTTACCCGCGCCCGGATGGCCACCGAGGGCCTTGGCGATGTCGTCACCGACGCTCTTGGCCCCGAGCCCGACCAAGCCGCGCAGCTTCGTGAACAGACCGCCGAGCAGACTGCTCATCTTCAAGAGCATGAGCGGCACGGCGACAGCCAGGGCCAAGATGATGGGCTCACTGAAAATCTTCGCCGGGAGCGACATCTTCCCGAACTGTGCCCAACCCTTGTCGTAGGACTTTTTCATTTCGGCAAAGAACTCACCAAAGTTGGGCAACTGCGGGAGCTTGGTCTGGTCCTTGAAATTCTTGAGCCAGTCGCTCAAGTTGCCTTGCTCACTCTTCAAGTCAAGCGCGGGCGCGTTGCCAGCACCGGCAGGACCGCCAGCGCCCAGACCCGCAGCGGCGGCGGCGGCTTGCTTGAGCGCGACAGTCGCTTGGTGTGCCGAGGTACCCATCTGCAAAAGGTTCGTGTTCAGTTGGCTGTACTGCGCTTTCATTTCGGCATACCCCGAAGAGAGGTCCGCGAGCTTCTGGTTTTCGTCGGTGTAGGACTGAGTGAGCGCATCGTGCGTCGCGGTAAGCGTGGCCACAACAGCAGTCTGCGCGTCGATCTGCGCATTGACCGACGTGAGGTTCGTGTTGATCTGCGCGGCCTGGTCCCCCTGGCTCTGCAACTGCGCGGCCTGCTCTGCGTAGCGGCGCGCGAGCGCATCGTTACCCGAGGCCGCAATCTGACGCCCCATGTCTTTGAGGCTCGCCGCCTGCGAATAGAGAGCCGTGGACGAACCCAGGGTGCTCGCCTTGTTCGTCAGGTCGTTCTTCTGGTCCTGTAGCGCCTTGAGCGCGAGCGTCGCATTCTGCAATGCGTCGTTGGAGTCGGTCACGTCTTTCTTGAGTTTCTTGACCTTCTCACTCTGCGCGTCGTAGGCCGCACCGACGAGCTTCATGGCAGCGGCCAGCTTGTCGAGTTGCGCCACGCCCGAATCGAATGTGCCGATGGCGGAAACCGGAACCGCGCCAGCCTTGACGCCCTTGAGGATTTCGCTGTGCGCATTGGATAGGGAGGTCGATGAGAAGCCTCCGCTCATGCTCGATGCCGCCGCCCCCGTGTCTTCAATCGTCTTACCGATACTCGTCATGATCGGAGAGACGCCAGCACCGAGGCGAGTGAAGTCGGCCAGCATGGCGTCCACGCCGGAACTCACGTTCTCGACCAGCGAGGGGGAGTGGCGCGCGAACGGGTTGATCCACTGGAACAACTGATAGATCGCATGGACGATGAAGCCGATGCCTTGTGCGAGGTCCTGAAACACTGTCAGGACGCGACCGTGGAACAGGACGACAGCGGTGAGCACAACGCCCAGGATGATCGCGATTACCCCGATAGGACCGAAGAGCAGTGGGAGGGCCGAGATCATGGACGAGGCAGCCTTGAATATGGTGCCGCCCAGGATGACAAACACGCCGCCCAGTTTCATGACGGGACCCGCAACTGCTGCAACCGCCAGCGCTATCAATGCGAACTGCTGGACCCCCTTTGGCAGATTGGTAAACCAATGCACGCCCGCCTCGAACAAGCGACCGACATACAAAAGCGCGGGTGTTAGGTCGCGCGCAATACCAATTGCGAGGTTTTCCAGGTTGGTCTTGATGACGGCAAATTGTGCAGAGGGTGTTTGCATCGCGAACGCCAATTGACGATTGGCAAATGCAGCATTGGCAGTATGGCTAGCGGTCTCTTGCAATGTCTTATTGTATTGCGAGTTCTTGTCGGACATGTCATTCAGGATGGGCAGCAATCCTCGGAACTGGCGCTGTCCTGCCAGCGCAATAGCTAAGGTGGCTTGCTGCGCGCGAGACAACCCGCTCCACTTGTCGGCTATTAGTTGTAGTTTCTGGGCCGCGTTGCCATTTTCGTATGCAACCGAATTGACGTTTAGTCCATATTCTTTCAGGAGTTTTGACGCTTTCGGTACAACTGCAAACAGGCGGGAGAACACCGTGGTCAATGTATTACCGAGGGTGCTACCACCCGTTGAATTGACTTGCTGCAAAAGCAGCGCGACGTACGCAGCGGTTTCCTTGTAGGTAAGACCCATTGCGCGGGCGGGCTGGCTCACCTTATTAACGCCTTGCGCCAACTGGTCGAAACTACCGCGACTAACTTCCTGAAACACCGACAGCGCATTGGTGTTGTCGCGCGTGGCCGCAGCCGAGGCGCCCCACGCCGCGCGTGACTGGCTCACGATCTGCGTCGCGACAGTCGTCTGCACTCCGTAGGTACGCATCATGCGTGTCACGGTGTCCAGGTCTGTAGCCAACGACGTAGAGCGGTCACCGGCTCGGGCTAATTCCGCGGCGATACCCGCGACTTCCGGCTGGGCAATTCCGTATGCGTTGGAGAGCTTGAGAATAATCTTCTCTAGGTCGGAACTGTCACGCGCCCATGCGCGCTGGCGGGCAGCCATGTCGGTAGCGCCCGCACCATTTTCGTTGTATGCCTGGTGAAGAGCGGCCAACGAGGTTTGCAACTGGTTACTCGCGCGCATGCCGACATACAGCGCTGCGGCCAGCGGCACCGTGATTGCGTAGGTCATGATCGAACCGGCCCACTGAGCTTTCTTACCTGCCGCTACCCAGCGGTTTCCGATGTCATCAATAGAGGCGCCGAGCCCCTTAGGCACGACAGCCGCTGCCGCGCCAGCCGC
>JALYHU010000135.1 GCA_030776345.1 Pseudomonadota bacterium
GTCGAGGGACCGAAGATATGGCTATAGCCGCCCGCCAGTGCTGCGACTTGCGGCGCGAAAATCGCGGCAAGCGGATGTTCGTTCTCGGCTCGATCCACGCGCACCACCGCCTTGACGCCGGCAATGGCGGCCGCTTGAGCGGCAACCGCCCCGGTATCGGCACCGAACACGGCGAGAGTGATCTCGGCATCCGGGATGGTGTTGGCGCAGGTGACGCACTTGGCCGTCGCAGGATTCAGCGCCTTGCCGTCGTGCTCGCCGATGATGAGTACCTGGTACATTAGATCAAACCCTTCTTCTTGAGAACGCCCACGAGTTCGGCAACATCCTTCACCATCACCCCTTTCTGACGCTGCGCGGGCGGTTCGGTTTTCACCGTTTTGATGAACTGCGCGGCGCTGATCCCCAGGGCGTCGAGCGAGGTCACTTCCAACGGTTTCTTCTTGGCCTTCATGATGTCGGGCAACTTCACGTAGCGCGGTTCGTTCAGACGCAGGTCGACCGTGATGACGGCGGGCAGATCCACCTCGATCGTTTCCAGCCCCGCATCGATCTCCCGCGTTACCGCGACCTTGTCGCCCTGAATCTCCACCTTGGACGCGTACGTCGCCTGCGGCCGCTCCCACAGGGCAGCCAACATTTGCCCGGTTTGGTTCGCGTCGTCATCGATGGCCTGCTTGCCGAGCAGAATGAGGTCGGGATTTTCCTTCTTCGCCAAGGCCAGAAAAGTTTGCGCCGCCGTCAACGGTTCCACGGGCTTGTCGGTTTGGACCAAAATCGCGCGATCCGCGCCCATGGCCAACGCGGTGCGCAGCTGCTGCTGGGTGTCGGCCACGCCGATGCTGACGGCGACCACCTCGATGTTGCCGCTCCGCTCCTTGATGCGCAGCGCTTCCTCGAGAGCGATTTCGTCGAACGGGTTGACGCTCATCTTCACGCCGTCGAGCATCACACCGCTGCCGTCGGGTTTGACGCGAACACGCACGTTGTAATCCACGACGCGCTTGATGCAAACCATGATTTTCTGCATTAACTCCCTCCGTTAAGCGCTGCGCGCTGCATTACGAAGCCGCCGCGGCCGCGACCGCTGACTGTTGCTCCGTCAACAATTCACTGATCCTGGCCGCGCATTGGCGCAGCTTGGGCAAGAAACGTTCGAGGCCTGCCTTGAGCGATATGGCCGACGGCAGGAAGCGGACGGTAAGCACGGCCAACACGCCGCCGTTGGAAGTCACCGGCACGCTGACATTCACTTCGTCCACCAGGCGCCGGGTGCGCGTCGCGGTGGCATAGCCCTGGGCCTGAATGTCGGCCAACATGCGCTGCAATTCCGCACGCTCCCCATGGGCAGGTTTGTCTTCCTCCTTGTTCGATCGCGCCAGCACATCGATGAGACTCTCGCGCTGGGAGGGCGGACAGAACGCGAGGTACGCGCGGCCCGCTGCGCTGCCCAACAACGGCGTGCGAAATCCTGCGGAACAACGCTCCACCGCAAGCGGTGATTCACGATCCGTGGCTTCGCGCACCATCATCGAGGTGCCGGATAAGGTGGCCACCGAGACGGGCCAGACGAGGTCGCGGCACAGCTCGTGAATGAGGGGCTTGGCGATCTGCGTAACCCAACTCTCGTCGTCGAAGCCGTTGCTCAAGCCGCGCACCAGAATGGTCAAGCGGTACCGGTCATCGGCGGCATCGCGAAAGACGAAGCCGGCATCGCACAAGGTTTCGAGAATACGATAGACGGTGGTGCGCGGCAGCCGTATTTCGTGAGCCACTTCCGAAACGGTGGCGCCGTCTCGCAAATTCAGTACGCTGAGTGCGTCAAGGCCGCGCATCAAAGCGCGGATCGGGCGGGTGGAGTCCATGAAACCTCGATAGCTGGTAACAAGTGGGTGTGTAGGCGCGTCGTGCGTCGTACGTTACACGGCGTACGTCGAGGCGCGTATAACCCTAATCATTTGGCGCGGTAGTTTAAGGATGGCTGCTTCGCTTGTCCACCTTGCGGTCAACCCCCGACCCTATAGACTGATCTCGACATGGTTTATTTTATCAAGCGCTTGGCAGGCGCGGTACCCACACTGTTAGCCATCATAACGGCCGCGTTTTTCCTCATGCATGCCGCTCCCGGGGGACCCTTCGATCAAGAGCAGACGTTGCCGCCCGAGATCCTCGCCAATTTGCAAAGCGCCTACGGTCTGGATCTGCCGATCTGGGCGCAATACGGCCGCTACGTGGGTTCCCTCGCGAAAGGCGATTTCGGGCCGTCGTTCAAATACAAAGACTTCACCGTCAACGAACTCATCGCCCAGGGTTTCCCGGTGACCCTGCAGATCGGCACCATCGCGCTTCTTCTTGCGGTGGGCGTGGGGGTGCCGGCAGGAGTGTTCGCAGCGCTGCGCCACAATTCACCCGCCGACTACGCCACCATGTCGCTGGCCATGGCCGGAATCGCCATTCCTTCCTTCGTGGTCCTCCCGTTTCTCGGGCTGATTTTCGGCATCTACCTGCATTGGTTGCCGGTTGCCGGATGGGAACCCCGGTCGATCTCTCACCTCGTGCTCCCCGTCGTTGCGCTTTGCCTGCCGCCCCTCAGCATCATCGCGCGTATGACGCGGGGTAGTATGCTGGAGGTACTGCGCAGTCATTTCATCCGCACGGCATTGGCCAAAGGCCTGCCGCTCCACCTGGTCATACGGCGGCATGCACTGCGGCCGGCGCTGCTGCCCGTGGCTGGGTATCTCGCCCCGGCCGTCGCCTCCATCATGACGGGCTCCTTGGTGGTGGAGTCCATCGCCGGTCTGCCCGGCATCGGCCGCTACCTGGTCCAAGGCGCGCTCAATCGCGATTACACGCTGGTGATGGGGATGGTAATCATCTATTCCGCTTTGCTGATCGGCATGGGGTTGGTCGTCGACCTGCTCTATGTATGGCTCGACCCGCGCATCAGGTTCAGCCGTTGAGCGCCGATCAGCCGTTGAGCGCCGTGCAGCGGCTGCGCTCGAACCCGCTTGCCGTATGCGCGCTCGCCGTCATCTTGTTGGTGATAGCCATCGCGCTGGTCGGGCCATGGCTCAACCCGAACGACATCCAGTCGCTCGATTGGACGCAGGTCGCCTCCGGGCCTGAGCTGGCGGGCGCGCATTGGCTGGGCACCGACCGGCTCGGGCGAGATTTGTTCGTGCGCACCCTCGAAGGAACCCGGGCTTCCTTGACGGTGGCTTTGGTAGCAAGCGCCATCAGCTTGGGAGTGGGCATCAGCTACGGCGCCGTCGCGGGCTATGCGGGCGGGCGCACGGATCACGTGATGATGCGTTTCATCGAAGTCCTGAGCGGGTTGCCGCTGATATTCTTCGTCATAGTCCTGACCGTGATTTTCGGCCGCGGACAGTATTTGCTGTTCGTTACCATCGGCGCGGTCGGCTGGCTGACCATGGCGCGCATCGTTCGCGGTCTCACGCTGAGCATCCGGCAGCGCGAATACATCGAGGCGGCGGTGGCCTCCGGAGCGAATTCCGGCCGCATCATCGTCAAACACGTGGTGCCGAATCTGTTGGGTCCCGTCATCGTCTACGCCACCTTGACCGTGCCGCAGATCGTTTTGTTCGAAAGTTTCCTGAGCTTTCTCGGCCTCGGTGTGCAGGAGCCGCATGCAAGCCTCGGGACATTGATCGCGGAAGGGGCGGGGGAAATGGAGGCGGCGCCCTGGATACTATTGGTTCCGGGAAGCGTGTTGGCGGTGCTGCTGTTGTGCTTGAACATACTGGGCGATGGACTGCGCGATGCCCTCGATGTCGCGGAGCGCTAGATCTTGATCGCCGCTGCTCCGATCGATGAGCCTGTGTTGGCGATCGAGGACCTGAGCGTGCGTTTCCCGCGCAAGGGCGGGGCCATCGCGGCGGTTCGTGAGGCATCGTTGACCGTCCGTGCGGCAGAATGCGTGGGCATCGTCGGCGAATCCGGATCCGGAAAGACTCAGATCTTCATGGCCGCGATGGGACTTCTGACGGGCGCCGACGTCGAGGGCAGCGTGCGCTTCGAGGGACGGGAGATATTGGGTTCGGCCCGTGCGGAACTCAATCGGATACGCGGCTCGAAACTGACCATGATTTTTCAGGACCCGATGACTTCGCTGACGCCGCACCTTCGGATCGGCGTGCAGCTGGCCGAAGTTCTGGTAACCCATGCGCACATGTCGTGGCGCGAGGCGGAGGGGGCCGCGGCACGCATGTTGGAGCGCGTACGGATTCCCGACCCGCAACGCCGCATGCGTCAATATCCGCACGAGCTGTCCGGCGGCATGCGCCAGCGCGTGATGATCGGCATGAGCTTGCTGTGCGAGCCGGCCCTGCTGATTGCGGATGAACCCACGACGGCGCTCGACGTCACCGTGCAAGCTCAAATCCTCGATATATTGCGCGCCATGCGCGAGGAATTGCACATGGCCGTGGTGCTCATCAGCCACGATTTGGGGGTGGTAGCGGGGATTGCGGACCGAATCATTGTGATGTACGGCGGCAGAGTGGTCGAGTCCGGTACCACGGTCGACGTCCTGCAGCGCGCCGAACATCCGTATACGGCCGAGCTGCTCAAATGCATTCCCGATCTGCTCGGTCCGCGACTCGATCGAATGCCCAGTCTGCCCGGGCAGCCGCCGAGCCCCTCGAGCGATGAATGCGGATGTGCATTCGCGCCGCGATGTCCACGCGCGGGCCAACGATGCCTAACGCAACGTCCGCTGCTCACCGAGACTCGAGAGGGAACCCATCGCGTTGCATGTCATTATCCGTCCTCCGGCCTTTCGTTCCCGGTATGAGCGCCGTTGCCGGCATGGGCGCCGCTCCGGGCATGGGCGACACACCGCTGCTCGAGGTGCAGAATCTGGGCGTGCAGTTCGGCGCATTCCCGGTGCTTCAGGGCGTGACGTTCGATTTGCGGCAGGGTGAGACTCTGGGGCTGGTGGGCGAATCGGGTTCGGGAAAATCGACCCTGGCGCGGGCCCTCCTGCGTTTGATACCGGTGAGTTCCGGATCGGTGTCGTTCCGGGGCGAGAATCTCCTGTCGCTCGGAACCGCGGCTCTGCGCCGGCGGCGCCGCGATCTGCAAATCGTGTTCCAGGATCCCTTGGCGAGCTTGAATCCGCGCATGTCCGTGGGCGATACACTGGCCGAGCCGTTGAACATCCACGAGCCCGCGCTGCCGAAGCGCACGCGTGCGGCACGGATCGCTGAAATGCTTGAAAGAGTGGGGCTGTCGGCGGGCTTGGTGCACCGCTATCCCCATGAGTTCAGCGGCGGTCAATGTCAGCGAATCGGCATCGCACGGGCCATGATGCTGCGGCCGAAACTGTTGGTTTGCGATGAACCGGTGAGTTCTCTGGACGTGTCCATCCAGGGTCAGATCGTCAATTTGTTGGTCGACTTGCAGCGCGACCTCGGTACGGCCATGCTGTTCATCAGCCACAATCTCGCCGTCGTTCGCCATCTGAGCCATCGGGTCCTGGTTATCTATGGCGGGCGGCTGGTGGAAGTGGCGGAGCGCGACGACCTGTTCGCGGCCCCGGTCCATCCCTACACCCGCGCGCTCCTCGCCGCGGTACCGCATCCCGCCGCGCCTCACCCGGGGGGGGCCAACCCCGCGCTTCCAAACCCCGCGGGTGCACACCCCGCTGTGCCGCACCCGGTTGGGCCGCACCTGCCC
>JALYHU010000136.1 GCA_030776345.1 Pseudomonadota bacterium
GGCCGCAGCCGCCCCAGCGCCAGCTTGGTAGAAAACACGACCTGGCATCTGGTGGCCGACATCGAACGGCTGCGCAAACACCTGGGCATCGAGCGCTGGCTCGTATTCGGGGGGTCATGGGGGAGCACCCTCGGCCTCGCTTATTCGGAGGCCCACCCGGAGCGGGTCACAGAGATCGTTCTGCGCGGCATTTTCCTGCTGCGCTATTCCGAAATTCGGTGGCTCTATCAGCACGGCGCTTCGGAAATCTTCCCGGACTATTGGGAGGCATACCGCGATGTGATCCCCCTCGATGAGCGCGACGATTACTTGAATGCCTACTATCAGCGTCTGACGGGGACCGATCATCGGACGGCGCTGGCGGCCGCGCGCGCCTGGTCGGTTTGGGAGGCATCGACCAGCTTCCTGCACAGCAACCCGGACAACATCCGCAAATGGAGCGAGGATCAATTCGCTCTGGCCGTGGCACGCATCGAATGCCATTACTTCGTGAACCGCGGCTTCCTGCGAAGCGAGACGCAACTGCTCGATGATGTGGACCGCATTCGCAACATTCCGACCACGATCGTGCAAGGACGCTACGACGTCGTATGCCCCGCGACCAGCGCTTGGGATCTGCATCGCGTGTGGCCCGAAGCGGATTTTCGCATGGTGCCCGATGCGGGTCATTCGGCGTTCGAACCCGGAAACATCCACGAACTCGTGTCCGCGACGGACCGGTATCGAAGCCGCTGACGAGCACACGCCATTTCTAGACGCGCTCGTCTCATCCGTTGCGCCGCGCTTGCCGCGGCCGCGTGCGTTTGGCTGTCGTGCGCGCAAGCTGCGGCCGCCACCAAGCTGCTGCGGTTTCCCGATGTCTGGCACGACCGCATCGTGTTCAGCTACGCGGGAGATCTATGGACCGTGAGCACTCTAGGCGGAGCGGCGGTGCGGCTCACGTCTCATCCCGGGCTGGAACTGTTCGGCAAGTTCTCACCCGACGGACAGCACATCGCGTTCACCGGGCAATATGGCGGGGACGAACAAGTGTACGTAATGCCCGCCGCCGGCGGCGCGCCCAAACAGCTCACATTTTATCCGGCCCCGGGTCCGCTGGCGGACCGCTGGGGCTTCGACAACCAAGTCTACGGTTGGACACCCGACGGCGCGCGCGTGCTGTTCAGATCGGCGCGCGACGGCTACATGTTGACGGATTCGAAGTTGTACACGGTGCCCCTGGGGGGCGGGGCGGCCACTGCGCTGCCGATGCCGGTCTCGGGCGCGGGACACTTCTCCCCGGACGGAAAACGAATCGCCTACTCCCCCCTATGGCGGGACTTTCGCAGCGAAAAACGTTACCAGGGCGGTTGGGCAAACGATCTTTACATCTTCGATCTGGCGCACCCTGCGCTGATTCAGGTGACCAACGACCCGCGCACGGATCGCGATCCGATGTGGATCGGCAATGCCATTTATTTCAACTCGGATCGTAGCGGCGTTTTCAATCTCTATCGCTATGACATAGAGTCTCGTCAGACGCAGCAGATCACTCATTACAAGGACTGGGACGTGCGCTGGCCCAGCGCCGATGACAGCCAGATCGTCTATGAGTTGGACGGCGAATTGCATATCTACGACACGCGCAATGGCGCTGATCGGGCGCTTGCGATTTCGGTGCCCGCCGACGCCACCGTCAATCGTTCGCAGGCCGTGAACGCGGCCGACAACATCGAAAGCTTCGCCATCAGTCCCGGCGGCGAGCGCGTTGCGATCGTCGCCCGCGGCGACGTGTTCTCGGTACCGGTGGAACATGGAGTGAGCCGCAATCTCACCCAGTCCTCGAATGCCCATGATCGCGAAGTGGCCTGGTCGAGCGATGGGAAACGCTTGGCCTACGTTTCGGATCGCAGCGGCGAGGAAGAGTTGTACATATCGGCGCAGGACGGCGCAGCGCCGGCTCAACCGTTGACGTTCGACTCCAAAGCGCGCTATGCCTCCCCGCGCTGGTCCGCCGACGACAAACGGATCGCGCTTGCCGATCAAACCGGCCGGCTCTACGTAATCGACATCGCGACCAAACATCGCGTCGCCGTGGCGAAGGACCCGGCAGAGCCGGCACTCGATTACCGCTGGTCGCCGGACGGACAATACTTGAGCTATTCGTTGAACGGCGCCAACGGATTTTCGGGCGTCTACATCTGGTCGGCGGCCGATGGCAAATCGCGGCGTGTGACGCCGGAAAACTTCAATGCACAATCGCCGGCCTGGGCTCCCAACGGCGAGCTGTTGTACTTCTTGAGCGCCCGTCAGTACCAGCCGTTGATCAGCACCGTTGAATTCAACTTCGCGACCGACCGGCAAATCGGCATCTTTGCGGTGGCGCTGCATAAAGGGGTCAAGAATCCCTTCGGCGTTCGCGACGACGAGCCCGGGGACGAAAAAAAAGAAGCCGATGCGGACAAGGACAAGGAAGCCGACAAGGGGAAGGGAAAGGGTAAAGAAAAGAGCAAGGTGCCGCTCAAGATCGATTTCGGCGGAATCATCGAGCGCTCGATCCGCGTGCCCGTCGAAGCCGACGATCTGAGCGACTTGCACGTCAGTGACGACAACTTGATTTATCAGCACAACGGTCCGTTCTATTACGGGCGAGAAGCGCCCATCAAACCCAGCGTGGTGGCCTATTCCATCAAGGAGCGCGAGGTCAAGACCGTCGTCGACGATGTCACGGAGTGGTCGCTGACCGCCGACGGCAAACACGTGCTCGCGCAACTCTCCTCCAAGGAGCTCAAATACTACGAAATCGGAAAGAGCGACGATACCAAGACCGTGTCGTTGGCAGGCCTTCTGACCACACGCGTACCGGCCGAAGAATGGCACGAAATCTTCGCCGAGGTGTGGCGCCGCTACCGCGACTTTTTTTACGTCTCGAACATGCATGGCTACGACTGGCAGCAATTGCGCCGTAAATATGAGCCGCTGGTTGACCACGTCGGGCATCGCGCGGATCTCAACTACGTGATCGCCGAGATGATTTCCGAACTCGTGGTTCAGCACGCGTACATCGAAGGCGGCGACTTGGGGTTGCCGAAGCGCCCTTTCGTCGCACTGCCGGGTGCGCGATTCGAACTCGATGCCGCCTCAGGCCGTTATCGGATCGCCAAGATTTTAGCCGGTCAAAACGAGGAAGATCATTACCGCTCGCCGCTCACCGAGGTGGGCGTGGACGTGCACGTCGGCGACTACGTGCTTGCCATCAACGGGCGCGAACTCAAGGCCGGCACCGATCCCTATGAGTTGCTGCAAGCGCCGGCCGGCCAGCCCGTTGAATGGCGCGTATCCGCTGCGCCGGACGGAAAGTCGCCGCGCGTCATCAGGTATCAACCGATTGCCAGCGAAACCGCGCTCCTGTATTTGCAATGGGCGGCTGCCAACCGTGCGCGCGTCGATTCGTTGAGCCACGGACGTCTCGGCTACATCCACATTCCCGACATGGGCGAGGCCGGCATCCGCGAATTCATCAAGTGGTGGTACCCGCAAGTCCGCAAGGAAGGGTTGGTGGTGGATGTGCGTGACAACGGCGGCGGAAACATCTCCGAGATGCTGATCGAGCGGCTGGCGCTCACGCTGCGCGGGACCGGATTCGCTCGCAACCACGAAATGGCCGACACGTATCCGCGCGTGGTGCAGCCCGGCCCGAAAGTGGCGCTCATCAACGAGGACACGGCGTCCGACGGCGATATTTTCTCCAATGCCTTCAGGCAATGGAAAATCGGCCCCCTGGTGGGCAAGCGCACGTGGGGCGGTGTGGTCGGCATCACGGAACGCGGGCCGCTGCTCGACGGCGGAACCGTGTTCGTGCCTGAATTCGGGACGGCGGATGCGGCCGGCCATTGGATCATCGAAGGTCATGGCGTGGACCCTGACGTCGCGGTGGAACAGGATCCGGTCGAGGTGCTGCACGGTCACGACCCCCAATTGGAGCGCGGCGTGGAGGAACTGCTCAAACTTCTGCCGGCGACGCCCAACGGGCTGCCGGGGCGGCCCACGCCCCCGATCAAAACCGAGGCGCCTTGAACCATGTCTGAGCTCTCCACCCTGGCCCTTGCCCATGCGGGAGACGCGCGTGAAATCGCCGAGATGTCGCGTGACCTGATCGAGCAAGGCTTGCCCTGGTCATGGACTCCGGCACGCGTGCAGCATTTCATTTGCGCAGCGGAGTCCTCGGTCGTGGTCGCGCGCCGAGCGCGCGTTGGTGCCCCGCGCATCGCGGGATTTGCCATCATGCATTTCGGAGAGGACGTCGCGCATCTCAATTTGCTGGCGGTGGCGCCGGGGTATCGACGGCAAGGATTGGGGCGCCAGCTCATGGATTGGCTGACGCTCACGGCCATCGAAGCCGGCGTGTTCAGCATCAACCTCGAACTGCGCACGCAGAATGATCAGGCGCGCGCGTTCTATGAAACTTTAGGCTTCGTGCCGCGAGGCGTGGTGCAGGGCTACTATCAGGGCCGAGAGGCCGCGCTGCGCATGTCGCGACGCTTGGCAAAGAACGAAGTGTGATCGCGGTTCGCGGTAGTCGGCACGCTGCAGCGCTCGCTCGGTGACGGGATTGATTCGCCCATTCATGGGAACCAAGATTATTGATCGGATTTGTCGACCCAGTCTGATCGCAGAGGTAGCATAAAGAGAGGCGCGGACTTCTGACAGTGGCGACAGCAGGACACATCCCTACTATGAGTTATTCGCGGCGGAGTACGCAGCAGCAAGGATCAAGTTCCGGACCGCAGGCGAGGCCTGCGGGCGCTGCTTTGCGTGCGTATGAACACCCCTCCGAGCTCGGCTCTGGCGGCGAGAAGCTGTCTATCGATGTCGCCGTTGAGCAGTCGCACGCACCCAAGAAGCCATGCGGCGTTCGCACAGGAAGTCAGGACAGTTAGAACACATATAGCGTCGCTGATGGATAGCCCGCCGAATGGATCGCGTCGGCATTTTGTTTTGAGAAGCGCATGCACTCTGGTCCTTGCCGTCGCGCAGGTACGCCAATCGGCACAATCGGACATGCGGTTCCCACAATTCGATGATATTGAAGCGAAGTTGGGAGGCCGTCTCGGCGTCGCGGCTCTCGATACCAGAAACGGCGCTCGACTCTCACATCGCAGCGACGAGCGCTTTGCCATGTGCTCGACGTTCAAATGGATGCTCGCCGCCGCTGTTTTAGCGCAGCACGATCGCGGCGGCGGAATTCTCGAGCGCCATTTGTCGTATGGGCCGAAGGACTTGCTGCCGAATTCACCCGTAACCAAACAACATGTTGCCGAAGGGTCGCTAACGATAACAGAGCTATGCAAAGCCGCCGTCGAGACGAGCGACAATACAGCCGCGAATGCGTTGTTGAAATTCATCGGGGGACCCTCTGCGCTGACACGATATTTGCAAACAATCGGCGATCACACGACGCGATTGGATAGGGTGGAGCTCGCCCTCAACACCAACATAAGCGGTGATCCGCGCGACACAACCACACCGAACGCCATGATTGCCACCATGCAAAGAATGCTCGTCGGCGATGAATTGGCCGGGGCGTCCCGCGACCTGCTGTTGTCATGGATGAAGAACTGCCAAACTGGGCTTCACCGCTTACGCGCCGGTCTGCCTCCGGCTTG
Source organism: Pseudomonadota bacterium (assembly GCA_030776345.1). Taxonomy (GTDB): domain Bacteria; phylum Pseudomonadota; class Gammaproteobacteria; order Steroidobacterales; family Steroidobacteraceae; genus Bog-1198. The sequence continues at coordinate 5,646 of JALYHU010000136.1, forward strand.
GACGGCAGGCGATAAAACGGGTACCGGAGACAATGGTGCCGTAAATGACAACGCCATCATTTGGCCGACACAGCGACCGCCAATACTGGTTGCGGCCTACTTGAGTGGGTCCCATGCCTCTCCGGAGGCACTCGACGCCGCTCATGCACGAATTGGAACCCTCGTTGCCAAGGCCTTCGCT
>JALYHU010000137.1 GCA_030776345.1 Pseudomonadota bacterium
TAGCAGCATCGGCACCCCACGGGAGATCAGCAGCGTCAGCAGGAAGTTCTTGATCTGGCGCTTGCGCACGGCTTCAATGCCGGCGTCCGTGGTCTCGCCTTCAGCCCCATAGTTGTCGCTGCAGTTATAATTGTTGCCGTCATTGTTGTTTTCTCCATTGGCGAGGTTGTGCTTGTCGCGATAGCTCACGAGATCATTCAAAGTGAAACCGTCGTGACAGGTGATGAAGTTGACGCTGCTCTCGGGACCCTTGCCCGACTGGCTGTAAATATCAGCACTTCCGCCGACGCGGCTCGCCAAGAGACCCACCATTCCCTCGTCGCCACGCCAGAAACGCCGTATGTCATCCCGGTACCGGCCGTTCCATTCCGCCCAACGTCGTTCTGAAAAGCGCCCCACCTCGTACGTGCCGGCCGCGTCCCAGGCCTCCGCGATAATCTTTACGTCTCTTAAGATGGGGTCCTCAGCAATCTGTTCGAGAAGCGGCGCGTTGGCCAGCAACTGGCCGGCGCCATCGCGGCCGAGAGCGGAGGCCAGATCAAAACGGAATCCATCGACATGCATCTCGATGCGCCAGTAGCGCAGTGCGGCGACGATGTGTTCACGCACCACCGCATGATTGGCATTGATCGTGTTGCCCGTCCCCGTGTAATTCTCGTAGTAACGTTTTTCGGGTTTGAGCATGTAGAAAATCGCGTTGTCCATCCCACGGAAGCTTAAAGTGGGTCCTAACTCGTCACCCTCGGCCGTGTGATTGAACACGACATCCAGGATCACTTCGATACCGGCCTGATGCAGTGCGCGGACCATTTCCTTGAACTCCAATATCTGGTATCCCAATCTGCCCGCACCAGCATAGGAGGCTTTCGGCGCGAAAAAGATTACAGGGTCGTAGCCCCAGTAATTGGTGAGTGGCTTGCCTGTTTGGGGATCGACGCCGGACAGCAGACGCTCATTGAATTCGTATACCGGCATCAGTTCCACCGCCGTCACGCCCAGTTCTTGCAAGTAAGGGATCTTTTCGATCAAACCACGGTAGAGGCCAGGGTGTTGCACGCCGGAATTGGGATGGATCGTGAAGCCGCGAACATGCATTTCGTAAATGACGGTCTTCGACCACGGGTGTCGAAGCGGACGGTCGCCGCACCAAGCGAAGGGTTCGCAAATAAACTCGCATTTCGGCATCTCTCCGGCATCATCAAGATCCGAACGCACCAAGTCGCGCTGCGGCGCGGATGCATCATAGCCGCGCGCCAAGCTCTGATCCCAATTAGCCAATGGTGAAATCGCGCTCGCGCAGGGATCCAAGAGCAGCTTGCTGAAATTAAAACGATGTCCTTCGGTAGGCTGGTAGGGACCATCCACTCGGTAGGCATACAGTTGGCCGGAGTGAATTCCTTCGACCCAAGCGTGCCACACATCACCGGTACGGTTGCCTATTGGATCAAAATCAACTGCTTTGGCCGGCTGTGCGTCGGAGGCGTGATCGAATAACTCGAGCCGAACGCGCGTGGCATTGCGACTGAACAAGGCAAAATTCGCACCTCCCCCGGATTCGTGAACTCCCAGAGGAAATGGCAAGCCGCTGCGCGCCTCAATGCGATCATAGGGGCCGTCGCCGCCTTTGAGCTCCGCGTGCTCCGGCGTACGCGTGTTCCCGCTGGTCACCGCTGCCATAGAATTTGGGAGGCTTCTAAAGGGACGGAAACGCCGCCGAAATAGGGCGTCGCTCGTGCCGTATAGTCCGCAGCCGGACGGGCCGCCGGCGCATTCGCGCGGTAGACGCTATCCTCCTGCGCGCCGGCTCTTGGTCCGATCGGACTCATCGTTTGTCGGTACGCGCCGCCGGCGCCGCTCACGCTATCTGCACACAGCTCGACACGCACGGCATCGGGATTGAGGTTATTGAGACGAACCCGAACCTCGAATTCGTGATAATCCCCGTGCGTCTCGACCTTCACGGCGCCAAAACTCAGCGCGTCCCAATGCTTTTCCACCTCGTGCCGCCAATCGACTATACGTTTGCCAACGGCTCCGTTGTCGGCAATCCGCGAACGCAATGCAAGCGCCGCGGGAAGATAGTGCTGCTCCGTGTAGTCTTGCACGGCACGGCTGGCCGAGTAGCGCGGTGTCAAGCGCGCCATGCTCTCGCGCATCCGCCCGGTCCACGCCGTGGGAATGCCGGCCTCGTTACGGCTGTAGAATTCCGGAATCACTTCGCGTTCGAGGAGATCGTATAGCGCATTGGCTTCGATGCCATCCCAGGCAGGATCGTCGCCATGCTCCT
>JALYHU010000138.1 GCA_030776345.1 Pseudomonadota bacterium
GACTCGTCCGGCAATCCGCAGCGGTTCCTGGACTTCTACGATCTGATGCTCATTCTTCAGGGCCGCTCGGACGCCGCGGTTCATGGCTATGTGGTGATCGTGGACATCAAGGGCGGCACCGACCCTGCCGATAAGTCGCAGCCCATGGCTATATTGCAGGCGTGCCTCCAGGTGATGAACCAGTTCGGGCCGACCTTCCACGCGCCCGTGCTCCAAGGCATCGTCTTCAAGATGAAGGGTAAGGACCTGCCGCCGACGGTTGCGCAATTTGCAGCAACGCCGGGCTGGTCGACCGCGAACAGCGGCGGCCTCATCGTGGTCATGAATCCCGACGATCCGAACGTCACCGCACAAGGTGCCACTCCGGCCAACAATTCCTTCTTCCAGACCTGGCTCGCGGCGCCATTTCTTGTCCATTTCGAAATGAACCAGTTCTACAACGGCGACGCGCTGCAACCCTACATGAATTACCTGAGCCAAAATATCAGCGGCCGCAAAGTGGGTTTCGCCACTTACTACGAGCCGTATTACTTTCCGGAAGGCGTGGCGAACAGCGCCGGCGTGTGCTGCTTCTCCCATTCCATGGATACCACCCAGCCCAACGTGGACTACCGGGGCGACCCCGCAATGTCGGTTTTGGATCGGACTGCGTTGGTCACCACGGATGCCACCGATGCGCTGGACGAACTACTGAAAATCCGCGGCCAGCGAAACGTCCTCGAAATCGAGTAAGCCGGCACGGCGACGCGCCACTCAAGCACAAAATCAGGAACGGAAAAATTTATGAATTATCGACTCGCCGTAGCGGCGTTAGCGCTCGCTCTAGGAGCCGCGATTTCGCAGCACTCGGCTCTCGCTCAGTCCAGCACGTGTGCATCGCAGGCGCAGTGCCTGTCCCAAGCCAAGGCCGCGCGCGTCTCGTACACGGAGGCCGGCGCATCTCAGCTCGGCACGTATATCTACAGCAGTGCGGGTCAAGGGAATCCGATCGTCAACAGACTCGACCCCAGCCTGGGGAGCTTTTTGAACGTGAATACCCACGTCAATTCGCTGGAGTTCGGTGTCAGGTCGGCGTCCATCAATTGGACGGACACGTGGATAACCCTCGGACAATTCAGCACGGCCATCGATCCCAAAAAGGGATTTACCATCCTGCTGGTCTATCAGAATGAATGGAATGTCAGCCGTCCGGAACATGGCATCGCGCTGTCCATGCTCGATGGATCCCTGCCCGGTGGATGCTGCAATAACGGCACTCTCTTCTCGATCGGACGGTATCAGAACCAATGGACCTTCGGTCGCATGGATAGCCTTTCGACATCCACGGTGGGCAGCAGTTACTGGGAAACTCCCTGGGATCCCAGGGTCACGACGCCGCTTGGCGCATGGGACTGGGTGTACTACACGTTCACTCCGGACGGCAAGGTGCGCATCGACAAGTTCACGGGTCATGAAGGATTCGCCTTTTACTATTACGACTGGCAGGAGTCCGTGCTTGACGGCGGGTATCCCTCCTCGGGTTTCCCCGCGGGCACCCCGACCACCAATCCGGCGCCTTTGAACTTCTTCCCGCCCTCTGAATTAGTTACGGGCACCGGATTGGATATCACTAGCCACCAAAGCTATGGGACGCCCACCGCACCGGTTCCCGGCTTCAGCCGGCTGGATGTATTCAATATCCCGTTCACCCGGGACCACATGATCGCCTATCAGAAAGGCATACTCGATTCCTGGTGGCTGCCCTGGGGCAACGACTATCCCTGCAACACCGGGTTCTGGATGAAACCAGGGACTTTCTATACCCCCTGCGGCAGCACCGGCAGCGGTGTTCCGCCCAGCAGCGTCGGTGGGGCAACACCCCCGCCGGGCATTCTTCCTCCGCAGAACTTCGTTGTCTTTGCGACTTCGCCTACCAGCGTGACGGTGACCTGGAGCCCGTCCTTGAACAGTTCGGGCCAGGTGGACTCCTCGATAAAATACTACGTGATCTCGGGCGGGCCCTCGCCGGTCTACTTGACGCCCGCGGCCGCATGCTCGAACGGTGTTTGTACGGCTACCATTACCGGTCTGACCGCCGGGCAACTCACTAGCTTCAATATCGCCGCCAATTCACCCCAGGGAACCAGTCCTCCCTCGTCCGACGTCCGCATGGTCCCGACCGTCTTCTCGGTGGGCAGCGGCGGGACTTACCCGACGCTCACGGCTGCATTCGCCGCATTGCCGGCGACGGGCGGTACGGTGACCGTTGCCCCCGGCACCTATCATGAAAAGCTCGTGATCACTCAGTCCAACGTCGTTCTGATGGGAACGGGCACGGACGCATCGAAGGTGGTCATCACTCACAACGACTCCGTGTACAACGGCAACGATGCCCACGGAGTGCCCATTCCGCGCATCAATCCGGCAACCGGCAAGGCGTTCAGCACCTCCGGCACCTACACGGTGGACGTGAAGGGCGATAACTTCTATGCCACGAACCTCACCATTCAGAACACCGCCAACTACGAAGCTCCGAACTTCGAGAATAACGGTCAGGCGGTCGCGCTGATGACGGAAGGGGACCGATCGGTGTTTCGAGCGGTCATGATTTTGGGAGGCCAGGATACGCTCTACTCCAATGGCCCCGGACTGCGCAGTTACTACAAGAACTCCTACATCGAAGGCTATGTGGACTACATCTTCGGCAGCGGCAAGACCGTGTTCGACGGGTGCTTGCTCAAGACCAAGATACACACCGGCCTGAATGGCGAGGCCACCATCACCGCCCAAAAGAGGACCGCGACGACGGAGGATGACGGCTTCGTCATCACCAACTCGCAGCTTCTCTTCGACGATCCGTATTTGAACAACGTCTGGCTGGGCCGCCCGTGGGGCGCTTATTCAACGACTTATTTCCTCAATACCAAGATGGGTTCGCAAGTCGTGTCGCCGGGCTGGATCGAGTTCATCCCGCTGCCGGTCGCGCAGGGCGGGACCAACAACCTGCCCACCTCGACCTATCGGGAATTCGGCACGCTGTATCCGGGCGCAACCGCAGGCACCTGGGTGCCCTTTGCGATCTCCCAGCGCGAATCGGTTTCACCCAAATCCAACGTCGCGCTCACTGCCGCGGAAGCGGCCGCGTTGAGCCCGACGGTATATCTCCAAGGTGTCGACGGCTGGAACCCGACAGCGGTGAGCATCGGCACGCTCACGGCGCAAAACCTACCGCTCCCGACGGTTCCGGTCGGAGTCCCCGGCAAACCGCTCATCACGTCCACACTCGGTGGAAACGGCAACATCCAAATAGCCTGGAAGGCCGCCCCATCCAATCCTGTCGAGACCGCCTATCAGATCACCGCGGTGCAGGGGGGCGTAAGTCACGGGCCAATGACCTTTGCACCGAACGCTTCCTCCGGATACATCAGTGGACTGACGAACGGTACATCGGCCACGGTAACGCTCGTCGAGATCAACCCGAAGGGGACGAGCGCCTCCACGCAGGTATCTGCCACACCGGTGTTGCATGATCCGAGCGCTCCGTTGGTGACGTCCATCGCCGTGACGGGTACTTCAGCGACGGTCAACTTCACGGTGCAGAGCGAGGGAATTCAGCGGGTGTGGGATGGTGTCAATAGCCACGGCATCTACTTCGGGCTGTACGCGAGCGCGGCCAATTTCTATGCGGGCACCGCGATTGCCGGTACCGCCGGTGGATCCGGTGCCACGTCGCCCATCACGAGTCACACCTTCACGGGGCTGGCACCGAACACCACGTACTATGTCTCCCTGAGAGCGTACAACGGATGGTTCAGTCCGACGGTATTGACTCCGTTCACGACGGCGGCGCATTGATCTGCTGCCTTGAATCCGGTGCGATCGAGGTGACGTGGCGGGTGAGGTCGAGACGACCGTTCCAGCACTTCTAATCGGAGCATCCGGGCTCCTCGATGTTTGAAAGCCGAAGACCCTGCTAATGCAGGGTCTTCGCGTTTTGGCTCAACTTTCTACCCGGGGGGTCATGAACGACGCGCTTCGGTTGGCCGGCAATTCCTTCAACCGTCGAGAGCATTCAAAATGCACGCCACCAAATTGTTCGCAGCGTGCATCAATCACGACAGCGACAGCCGGAAACCTGTTCAATGCGAGACCGCTCGCGACGCTTGCGAGCAGCGATGTGTCTAATACAGGGCCGCCGCAGCGCGCAACGGCAGGCTACGCGATGATCCGCCGACGAACACTTCATATCGACCGTGCAGCCACGTCCACGCATCCCTATGGTCGTCGAAGACCGCGAGCGCCAGAGGCTCGAGCGTAACCGTAACAACCTTGTGCTGGCCGGCGTCCAGCGCAACCCGTTGCCAGCCGGCCAGGCGGCGAAAGCGCTCTCCGCTCTTGGCCGGCAACGCGACGTAGAGTTGCGCTATCTCCGTTCCGCTGCGCGAGCCCGTATTTGTCAGAGTGAACGTGGCCGTTTTGGCCACCGGGTCCACGCTCAAGTCTCGGTAGCCGAACGTGGTATACGACAGTCCGTAGCCAAATGGAAACAGCGGCTCCTTGCCTTCGGAGTCGAACCATTTGTAGCCGACGCGCGCGCCTTCTTCGTAGTCCGCGGGGAAGGTCTGCCGCCCTGGGTCGTCGTCGAGCGAGTGCCCTTCGGCTCCGGGCGGCGCTGCGCCGAAAACTTCACGGTGGGGCAGGTCGGCTTCGCTCTTGGCAAACGAGATCGGCAGTTTTCCGGACGGCACGACGGTGCCGAACAGAAGATTGCCGATGGCCTGGCCGCCGCCGATTCCGGGATACCAGGCTTCCATGACGCCGGCGACTTGGCCGATCCAAGGCATGGTTACCGGGTTGCCCGTAATGAGCACGACGACGGTCCGTGGATTCGCGGCCGCAACGGTCGCAATGAGCGCGTTTTGGTTCCCCGGCAGCGACAGCGTGGCTGCATCCCGCCCTTCGCGCATGTATTGATCGGCAAACACGATGGCCATGTCGGCCGATCTCGCGAGCGCGGCGGCGGAAGCGGGATCTGCGCCTGAATCGAACTGTACGCGGGCATTGCGGGCGTGTTCCCGAATGTACCGCAGCGGCGCGGACGGGAAATAAACGGGCTTAGCCCATTGGGTGGGCACTGCGGGGTCGATGGCATTGCCCCCCGGTGCATCGACCTGCGCGGAGCCTCCGCCGGAGAGGATTCCCACGTCGGCGTGTGCGCCGATCACCGCGATGGACCGTTCCGCGGCGGCATCGAGGGGCAGGATTCCGTCATTCTTCAACAGGACGATGCTAGCCTCCGCGATGTGCTGGGCGTCCTCCAAGCCCTTGAAGGGATCGACGACCCGCCGCAGCATCGGCGGCTGATCCACCACGCCGGCGTCGAACATGGACCGCAGAACTCGATGCACCATATCGTCCAAGCGCCCTACCGGGATGCGCCCGGCGCCGACCGCCTCCTCGAGCGGCTGACCCAAGAACTCTTCGCCCGGCATCTGCACATCGAGTCCCGCCATCACGGCTTTTTCCGTGGAGTGCGTGCCCTCCCAATCCGATACCACGAAGCCGGGGAATTTCCACGAGCCCTTCAGCACGTGCTTCAGGAGCCACTCGTTCTCGCACGCCCAATCCCCAAGCACCTTGTTATAGCTGCACATCACGGACGCCGGTTGCCCGATCCGAATGCCCAGTTCAAAAGCGAGAAGGTCGCTTTCGCGAGCAGCCTTGTGCGTGATGCGCACATCGACGACGGTGCGGCCCGTCTCTTGATCGTTCAGGGCGTAGTGCTTGATGTCCCCCATGATGTGGTTATCCTGCACACCGCGAATCAGATGCCCGACCATCGTGCCGGCCAGCAACGGATCTTCCCCCGCGTATTCGAATAGACGGCCGTTGCGCGGGTCGCGCGCCAGATTGACGCCTCCGCCGATCGACTGGTTGTAGCCTTGCGCACGCAACTCGCGGCCGATGACATCACCGTACAAATGGGCGGCTTCAAGATCCCAGGAGGAGGCAGCGCCCAACACGGAAGGCAGCAGCGTCGCATAGCGGCTTTGCGGAGCGGCCATGCGCACACCCACGGCCGAATCGGCTTGCTGCACCGAGGGGATGCCCAGGCGTGCTATACCCACGATTTCTCCCGCGCCGCCATTGTTGTCCGGCGGCACGGGCTCTCCCGCACGCAAGGGCCCCCAGCCAATTCCGTGCACCAGTTGGATCTTTTCATCCAATGTGAGTTGTGCAATGACCAGATCGGCGCGCTGATCCGGGGTGAGCGAAACATTCATCCAGGGCCGTGGCGGTTCAGGTGCCGCCGCCACGGCGGCCATCTGGCGCGCGACAAGAAAAACGGCGACCCCGAAGACTGAACGCAAACCCATGTGGAATCCTCTTACTACAGACGTCCTTCTCGAGGCGCTGCACCGACGGAGGCGCGCTGGAATGCGGCCGCCAAATTCTTGAACCAGTGGCCGCTGCGTTTCAAGATACGCGCCTGCGTTGTGAAGTCGACGTAGTAGATACCGAAGCGCTTGCTGTAACCCGATGACCATTCGAAGTTATCGAGAAACGACCACAGGAAGTAGCCGCGCACATCGACGCCTCGGTCGGCTGCGTCAGCGACGGCGCGCACGTGCGATTCGATGTAGGCGCGGCGCTCCTCATCCGCGATGTCACCGTCGACCACCGTATCCCGGTAGGCGGCGCCGTTCTCCGTGATGAACAGTGGCGGCAAGTCGTAATCGCGATCGAGCCGCAGGAGCAGATCCGTGAAACTCTGCGGTGCCACTTCCCAGCCCATGTCGGTGACCGGGACGCCTTCGCGGGCGTGAGCAAAGGGTCGCGCTGCGCTGGAAATGACCGGGTGGTAGTAGTTGACGCCGAGAAAATCGAGCCGCTGGGCGATCAAACGCGCATCGCCGCCGAGCACGCGCGGCGCATCGGTGCCGAGATACTCGAGGACGTCGGTGGGATACGCGCCGTCCAGCAGTGCATCCGCGTACCAGCGCACCAATAGGCCATCCTCGCGTGCGGCAGCCTGCTGATCGGCCGAGGAGGTGCTGGCCGCATAAACCGGCGACAGATTGAGAACGATGCCGACGTCGAGATTCCCGTGCGCACTGCGGATTGCCTGCGCCGCGAGGCCATGGCTCAACAGGCAATGATGCGCGGCTTGCATCGCCATGGCGCGATTCTTCACGCCCGGTGCAAAAACGCCGAGTTCATAGCCCAGTTTCGCCGTGACCCACGGTTCGTTGTGAGTCGCAAAGGAGCGTACGCGGTCACCCAGCGCGTGGGCGACGAATGCCGCGTACTCGGCGAAACGAACAGCCGTGTCGCGATCGGCCCAACCGCCATACTTGTGCTGCAGTTCGGCCGGCAGATCCCAATGGTACAGGGTGGCAAAGGGCTGGATGCCGCGCAGGAGCAATCCATCCACGAGACGATTGTAGAAATCGATACCGGTTCGGAGAAAAGCCCCGGAGCCTGAGGGCTGAACGCGCGGCCACGAGATGGAGAAGCGATAAGCCTTGACGCCGAGCGCCGCAATCAAGTCCAGATCTGCATCGAGGCGATGGTAGTGATCACAGGCCGTCTGACCGTCCGATCCGTCGGCGATGACACCCGGAATGCGGCAGAAGTCATCCCAGATGGAAGCCCCTTTCCCATCGGCGGCCGCGGCGCCTTCGATTTGAAAAGCGCTGCTGGCCACGCCCCAGACAAAACTTTTCGGGAAGCGATGGGAAAGCGCGTGGATCGATTTCAGATCGGTCATGGGTGCGGGCATGCTCTTACGAAGTAGATGCGACCGGGCGCCTGTCGGTCGACTCCCGGACCACGAGTTCGACGTGGGGCGCGGCGATGCGCGGTCGGCGCCCGGCGATGAGTTCGAGAACAGCCTGCGCCGAGCGCTCGCCGAGTTCGCCGATCGATTGCCGCACGCTCGTGAGCGGCGGCAGCCTGTAGGCCGACGAGGGCAGATCATCGAATCCAATCAGGGATACGTCGTGCGGAACGGACAATCCCTTCCGGTACAGCGCCAGACATGCGCCATAGGCCGTTTGGTCGTTGACGCAAAATAAAGCCGTGAATTTCAATTTCGATTCGAGCAGTTCCAGCGTCGCCCGTAGGCCGCCTTCCTCGCGCCAGTCGCCAACGGCGACGAGCTTGGGATTGAAGCCGATTTCGGCATCCGCAAGCGCCTGCTTGTAGCCGCGCAGGCGTTCAATCGCGTCCGGGTGATTTTCGGAGCCGGTGATGAAGGCGATCTGGCGATGGCCGAGACCGACCAGGTGTTGCACGGCAAGCATCGAACCCTGCGCATCGTCGATTTGCAGGCTGAACAAGCGCGGTGCGCGCAGGCGGCGACCGGTGATGACGACGGGCACGCTCTTGGCGTAGCTCTTTAGCTTCGCATCGCTCAAGCGTCCGGCAAAAACGATGATCCCATCGACGCCCCGCGCGACGAGTTCCTGCACGCAGCGATCCTCGTCCTCGTTGCGCCAGTTTCCGCTCATGATGAGCGGCGCGTAGCCGCGCTCCCTCAACCCTGCCTCGATCCCGCGCAATCCCTCGCCGTAAAATGGGCTGTCGATGGCCTGAGCCACGACGCCTATGGTCGAGGTTTTGCCGAGCGCCAGGCCGCGCGCCGCCGCATTTGGCCGAAAGCCGAACTTCGCGATAGCCGCATCCACGGAGCGCTTCAGTCCGTCGCTGACGTTGACCGTACCGTTGATGATGCGCGACACGGTGCTGGCGGATACGCCCGCTTCCCGTGCCACCATGCGCAAGGTAGCCGATTGGCGCGGCCGCGGCCCACTTTTGCCCGGAGTTGGGGGAGGGAACGGCGATTTCACGCCTTGCCTCCCCGCCGAGGCCGTGTCAGCACGCGTTCCAAATCCTCGAGCGTCTGGCCGCGAGTTTCCGGCGCCGCCGCCAAGAGGAACGCGAATCCCGCCGCTGCGAGCACGGCATAGACGAGAAACGTGCCGTCTGGGCCCACGTGGGCGACCGCCGCCGGGAAGAGCAGCGTGACACTGGCACTCACCAGCGAGTTCCAAAACCCGACTACTGAAATCGCGGTGGCGCGCTCTTCGTTGGGGAAGATCTCGGAGAGCAGTACCCACATGACCGGACCCAGCGAGACCGCGAAGGACGCTACGTAGGTAAGGATGGCGATGAGCACGATGCGTTCGTGGCCGGCGGGCATGCCGCCGCCCAGCGAACCCTGGCCCGAATGGAAGGCCCAGCTGATGGCGAGCAGCGAGAGCGCCATGCCCGCAACGCCGAAACACAGCAGCGGCCGTCGCCCCAGCTTATCGATCAGCCAGATCGCCACGAACGTCATGCCTACGTTGACGAGGCCAACCAGCACCGACTGCGCAAAAGAAGTAGAGAGTCCGCCGCCCGCCTGAGCGAAAATCGTCGGCAGGTAGTAGAAAACAGCGTTGATGCCGGTAGCCTGTTGGAAGAATGCGATGCCGAATCCGAACATCATCATGCGCCGCATGCGTCCCGCCAGCAGATCACGGATGCCGATGCGCCGCGACTGGTGGGCGAGGCTTGCCTGAACCCGCTCGAATTCGAGGTGAGCGGTGCTCTGGCCATGAACCGCGTCGAGTACGCGCCGCGCGGCGGCGGCGCGCCCCTTGCTCACGAGCCAGCGCGGACTTTCAGGGATACGGCATAGCAACAAAAAAAACAGCGCGGCCGGGATGCTCTGCACGCCCAGCATCCAGCGCCAGCTGTTGGCGCCCAACGACAGAAGGACATAATTGGAGAAGAACGAAACCGAGATGCCGATGACGATCATCAACTGATTCAACGACACGAGACGCCCGCGGCTGCGGGCCGGCGCAATCTCCGCGATGTACAAGGGGGCGGTGAGAATCGCCGCGCCGACGCTCAGGCCCCCGAGGATGCGTGCTGCAATGAAAAAGCTGAAGTTCGTCGCAAGTGCCGCGCTGAGCGATGAGGCGAGAAACAACACCGCGGTCAGCAATAGCACGGGTCTGCGCCCCCAGCGGTTGCTGAGCATACCGGCGCCGAGATTGCCCGCCATGGCGCCCCAGCCCAAACTGCTCACGGCCCAGCCCAATTTGAGACTGCCGGCGGCGCCGCCCAGGTCAAAATAGTCGCGGATGAATGGCACGGCACCGGAGATGACGGTGGCGTCGAACCCCACCAGAAAGCCGCCCATGGCCACGGTGAGGGCGAAACCCAACATTTTGAACGAATAGCTCACCATCCATCCGCCTCCAGCCGTGGGTCCTGGATCCACGAACGCGACGCGGTGATGCAGGGTCGCGGCATGCCGCTCGATTCCGCCGTTCATACGCCAATGCCGCTCCCGCGATTTTTCTGCCGAGTTTTTGCAACCGGTTTCACGAATGCTGCGTGTGCAGGGCGGGTGCTGTCAAGAACCGTTTGATTTGTGCCAAAATTAATCGAGTTTGCGGGTGAAGTCCCCTTGCATTTCACAAAAGCGTTGGGCACTATAAATCTGCAACCGGTTTCAGAAACCGGTCGCAAAAGAATCGACGCACGACGTCGGCACGGCAGGATAACGATGGCTTCCCGGCAACCGGGAGGGGAGAGTAACTTGAAGAAAGCGATGCCAGCGCGCGCCTGCAAGAAGGCGCATCAACCACTTCCGCAATTTCCGATGAAGCCGCTCGCCGTGCTGATCGTGATGTATTGCTCGGGTGCTGCGGCTGCCGATCCCGCCGACTCTGCACGCACGGAGCAGCTCGACGAGGTGGTGGTAACCGGATTACGTCAGTCGTTGGTGACCTCCGAGACGATCAAGCGGGAGTCGCCGGGCGTGGTCGACGCGATCACGGCCGAAGACATCGGCAAGTTTCCGGACACGAACCTGGCCGAATCGATCCAACGGATCCCGGGCGTTACGATTGACCGCATCAACAACGAAGGTTCGCGCGTGACCGTTCGCGGATTTGGGCCGGAGTTCAATTTCGTGACGCTGAACGGCCGCTCCATGCCCGGCAGCGTCACGTCGGGCCAAAATGCCACCCGGTCCTTCGACTTCGAAAATATCTCCGCGGACGGCATCTCGGGCATCTCGGTCTACAAGACCGGCCGGGCCGACGTGCCCAGCGGCGGCATCGGTTCGACCATCAACATCACCACGGCGCGGCCGTTCGACTTTCATTCGATGCACGCGACGTTCCAAGTCAAGGGAACCGACGATACGTCGAGTAAAGTGGGCAACGCGGTCACGCCGGAATTCTCGGGGCTGTTCAGCGATACCTTCTTCGACGATCGGGTGGGTTTCCTGATGAACGGCTCCTACTCGAAGCGCAACAGCCAGGAGCAGCTTGCGAACATCGACGGCTGGCTCGAGGACCAGTTCGCCGCGGGCGATCCGCGGGTGACCAGCAGCAATACGAATCCGGGCGGCCACAACTGGGCGCCGCGCAACGAGAACTGGGGTGTGGTCGATCACGAGCGCACCCGCGTCAACGGCCAGGCGGTGCTGCAATTCAAGCCTGTGGATTCGTTGGTGGCCACGGCCGACTACACGTATGCGTTCTACAGGGACAACGTCAATCGCCATACCTTCGGTGCCTGGTTCGATTACGGCACGAATCCCACGAGCGCCACCATCAATTCGCACGGCACCGTCACGAACTTGGTGGACACCGGCAGCGACTTGTCGTATTTCTCCGCCGCGGACGAATTTCTAAACCAGATAGGGTCGGCAGGCCTCAATCTCAAATGGCAGGCAAGCGATAACCTCACGGTGGAATTCGATGGTCACCATTCCACGTCGGACTCGGGCGGCGGCGCTGCGGGCAACAATGATTTCGGCATCGTGGGCCAAAATCCGCAGCTATCGATAAATAAGTATTTTTCGCTCGGTAGTACGCAGATTCCGACCACGTCTTGGACCTATGTGTCTCCGTACAACACCGGCAACTTGGGCACCTCGACGATCGATCCGTTGTTCGGCCAAGCCAACAACAATGTATTCAAGACCGGGATCGATGAATTGAAACTCGATGCCACCTGGAAGAACAGCCCGGAGAGCGGCCTGAAGTTCATCACGGCCGGCATCGATTTGAAGCGCATGACCACGCGGGCGGAATCCTTCAACAGCGGTAATTTCGCCTGGGGCTACTACAACCCAGCCTATGTGGGCATGATTCCGTCAAGCGCATTCACCAAGGTACCGACCTGCAGCATCCTCAAGTCCTTCTCCGGCGGCGGCTGCGGCATCGCTGTGCCGTATTTTTATAGCTTCCCCTTGGGCGCCGCCATCGCGGCGACGCAGGCGGGCGGAGCGCCGGGAGATGGCAATTTCCCGCCCTACACTTTCCAGCAGGCACGATCGCCCACCAATGACGATCACATCAAGGAAGACACCCCGGCGCCCTTCGCACAGATGGATTTCGATACCGAGTTCGACGGCATGAGGTTCAGGGCATTGGCCGGCTTGCGTTACGAGCACAGTGCCGTCACCGCACGAAGCCTGCAAAAGGTGCCGACCTCGATTCAATGGAATAACCCCACCGAGTTTTCGACCAACTACGCTGCCGATGCCACGTACAGCGATGTGCGCTCTGCCTATCACGAATTCCTGCCGAGCCTCGATACGAATCTGCAGGTACTGCCGGATGTGCTGCTGCGCGCCTCGTACAGCAAGACCATCAGCCGTTCGGATCTCCTGTCCATGATCGGAACGACTTCGGTGACCAGCTCACCGAAGCCCGGGTCACGCACGGCGACCGCGGGCAACCCGGGATTGCTTCCTTACGAGTCCAATAACTTCGACGTGGCGGCCGAATGGTATTACGCCAAAGACAGTTATGTGTCCGTCAATTGGTTCATGAAGCACGTGACCAACTTTCTGACGCAGACCACGACCCAGGGGCCGCTGTTCGGCATCACCGATCCGTATACGGGTGCGGCAGCTACCAAGGCGCAGGCGGAGCTGGTAGCGGCCGGCAAAGCGGTTTCGGCCCAGACCATTTTCGCGCAAATGCTGGCGGACAATCCCGGCACCCTGACGTTCACCGGGCAGCCCGGCGATCCTCTGGTCATTTGGGACATCACGGCGCCCTCCAATGCCAATAAAACGCAGATCCATGGCTTCGAATTCTCGGTGCAACAGATGTTCGGCGACAGCGGCTTCGGCGTGCAAGCCAACTGGTCCATTCCGATGGGCGGCGCCCAGTGGAATTCTGTAGCCATCGGTTCGCAGTTCGCGCTGCCGGGCTTGAGCCGGTCCTACAACGTGGTCGGGTTCTTCGAGAAATGGGGCTTCCAGACCCGGATCGCGTACAGTCACCGCGGCGAGTTCTTGGCCGCACTGAGCCAAACGGATCAGGCGAACGAGCCGGTGTATACGCTGCCTTACGGGCAGCTCGATATGAGTGCGAGCTATGATTTCAGCCGGCATTTCGGCGTCTTTTTCGACGCCATCAATTTGACGTCGGCATCGCAGCGCCAGCATGGGCGCTACAGCGAACAATTCTATTCGGCATCGGAGGGCTTTGCGCGCTATCAAGTGGGCTTCCGCGCGGCGCTTTAGTCGCGCGCTGTCAGTTTCGGGGCGCTGCGCTGTGATGGCGAGCGTCCCGAAGCCGGCCGCCGGGCGGCGCGCTTGGGATTCGCGCGCAGTCAGGGCGTCTTGCGGGACAGGATTTTCAGCAGCATGGAGCGGATGCGCTCCGCCTTGGCCGGCGTCAAATCGCCGAACAGACCGCGTGTTGCCGGCGGTAGATGCTCGAGCGCCGGTTCCTCGGATTGGAAAATCAAGTAGTCGAATAAGACCTGCCAGCGGCGCCGTTGCTCGAGCGGCAGGCTCTTGATCGTGAGCAGGCAGTGCAGGAGACTGTTCGAGGGGGAATCGAAGTAATCGGGAACGTCGCGCCACCAATAGTTCACCAGCACATTGAAATCATCGAGCGCCTCGACATGGTGCCACCACAAGGCGGGAATGTAGACGGCATCGCCCGGCTCGAGTTCGGCGACCTCTGCGACCTCGAGGGCCGCGGCAAAGCGGGGGAAACGCGTGAGGTCTGGACAGCGAATGTCGACCAGGCTCACGGGCTGGCCGGCTGGGGTGAGGTCCAAGGGCCCCACATACAGATTGCGAATCTGGTCGGGGGGGAACATGGTAAAGCGGCGCCGGCCCGCGACCACGCATGCCAGGTTTTCAGTGTTGTCGAAATGCGCAGCAATGCAGGTGCGGTTGCCGATCCAGATGGACTCCAGCACCGACTCGGCGGTCACCAAGCTTCGCGCATTGTTGCTGGCGGAAAAACCGGGCAGATAAAGAGGCAGCGAAACGGAACCCGCATACAGGGCAGGGGCGCCGGCGTTCCCCGTCCAACCGCACAGACGGTCCAGTACGTCGTTGAGCGAGGCCCGCTTGGATTCGAAATTGAAGCCATCCATCGATTCGTTGTAGAAGAACCGGCCCCCGATGGACGGAGGTGCCTCGAACGAGGGAACTGGGTGACCGCTGTAGAAGGTCTTAAGATAGGCGCTCAAGGTGTACGGCGATTGACGGCCGGCGGCGGTGGCCGGCCAGGTCCGCGCGAGGCCGGGCAGGATGGCCGGACGGCCGCGGGGTTTTATCGTTCGTTCGAACAGGTCGGCATCGACGTCATGCCACTGCGCGGCGGGCTCAGGGCGAGGCATCGTAGGACCATCGCGGCGTCATGGCGTGATTATAGCGCGGCCGCCGGCAGCGTCGCCGCCAGCGTACGCGCGGCCCGGCGCGCATCGGTAAGGTTCCTGCGGGCGACTCCTCGCAGATGTTTTTAGGAGGGAAGCGTGACCAATATAGTGGCATTGGACGGTCAAACCCACCGCGCGCTTCGCGTCGCGGTGGCGGGTGCACGTGGCGAACACGCTTCCATCAGCATTGTCGGCGTCATTCCCCGCGAATTTCCGAGGCTTCTGGCTCACTACCCAATCTTCTTTGTCAAAAGCCCCGAGACGGGACAGTTCGAACCGGCAGCGCTGCTCGGTTTCGCGACTGGCGAGAACCTCTTCTTCTCCGAGGGAGAATGGGACGTCGCCTACGTGCCGCTGCAGATCCAGCGCCGGCCCTTCGCCCTCATTTCTCGACCCGGCAATCCGGCAACGGGTACGGAGCCCTCGCTCGACTTGGCGCTCGACTTGAGCAGCCCGCATGTATCCCCGCAGCACGGGGAGCGATTATTCCAAGATGATGGCCAGCCGTCGCCATTTCTGCACAGCGTGAGTTCGATGATGAAGGCGCTGGTCGCCGGCTCACGCGAAGCGCACGCCTTCGCGGGCAAACTGGCAGAACTCAATCTCCTGGAGCCGGTGCGCGTCGAAATCGAGTTCGTCGATGCCAGCGACACCCAGCTGCAGGGCCTGTACTGGATCGCCGCTGACGGGCTCAAGGCGCTGGCGGGGGCGCAGCTGGCAGAGTTGCGCGATCGCGAGTATCTCGAGTGGATGTATTTTCAAATGGCATCCCTTGCCCACGTCTCGGGGCTCGTCGACCGCAAGAATCGCAGACTCTCGGGGGTGACGCCGGCGAGCCGCGGCGGGGTGGGCGGCGGCGGGGCGGGCGATGCGGCGCAGGGCTGAATCGCAGGCCATTCGCAGCATACTCATCGTCGGCGGCGGCACGGCGGGATGGATCACGGCGGGCGTGCTGGCGGCGCGGTTTCCGCAGCGCGGTGAAGAAGGTGTTTCGATCACGTTGATCGAGTCACGCGCGCAACCGCCGATCGGCGTCGGCGAAGGCACTTGGCCGACGATTCGCGCTACGTTGAAGCAGATCGGCGTCAGCGAAAGCGATTTTTTGCGCGAGTGCGACGCGTCATTCAAGCAAGGAACGCAGTTCGCAAAATGGGTGGACGGCGGCGACGCGGATGTCTACTACCATCCATTCACGCTGCCGGCCGGCTACGAGGAGCGCAATTTGGCTCCCTATTGGTCCGAGAGCGCGCGCTCTTCGAGCTTCGCGGATAGCCTGTGCTTCCAGCCGCGCCTGTGCGAGAACGCGCTGGCGCCCAAACTCATCACCACACCCGAGTTCACCGGCCTTGCCAACTACGCTTACCATCTCGATGCGGTCAAACTCGCGCCGTTCTTGCAAAAGCATTGCGTCGGCAAACTTGGCGTTCACCACGTGTACGACGAGATCGTGAGTGTGCATTCCGATGAGTCGGGCGACATCTCGCACTTGGCGATGAAATCGGGCGAGCATTTGGGCGCCGACTTGTTCATCGATTGCAGCGGTTTTTCGGCGCTCTTGATCGGCCGGCACTTCGGTGTGCCGTTTCTCGAAAAAGCGGACGTGCTGTTCATCGATCGAGCTTGGGCCGTTCAAGTGCCGTATGCGAGAGACGACGCGCCCATCGACTCGATGACCAAGTCCACGGCGCTGTCGTGCGGCTGGGTGTGGGACATCGGGCTTAGCTCTCGCCGCGGCGTCGGCTATGCATTTTCGAGCGGCTATATCTCGGACGATGCCGCACTGGAGGAATTGCAGCGTCATCTTGCGGCGAAAGGCGACCTTTCGTCGGCGTTGAGCTTTCGGAAGATCAACATCAACGCCGGCTATAGGGACGAGTACTGGCGACGAAATTGCGTCGCGGTGGGGCTATCCGCCGGCTTCCTGGAGCCACTGGAAGCCTCGGCCATCGTGATGATCGAACTGTCGGCGAGATCGATCGCCAATTTGCTTCCGGGTTGCCGCGATGGCATGCAGCGTGCGGCGCAGCTGTTCAACGAGACCTTTCGCTACCGCTGGGAGCGGATTGTCGATTTCCTCAAGCTGCATTACGTGCTGACTCGGCGCACGGATTCGCGATTCTGGCTCGACAACAGGCGAGACGAGTCGGTCCCGCAAGGCTTGCAAGAGAATCTCGAGTATTGGGCTCATCATTGCCCTTGGCATGAGGACTTTTCTCATCGCGAAGAGGTGTTTTCGGCGGCGAGTTATCAATACATTCTGTATGGCATGGGATTTCACACCGATACACCGCAATGTCTGCTCAATCAACAAGACAGAGCGCTGGCACGGGAAAAAATGCACGAGGTCGCTCGTTACGCGGCGGGCTTGAGCGGGTCGCTTCCCGGCAACCGGGATTTGCTGGCGAAGGTGCGGCGCTTCGGGCTACAGAAAATATAGGGTCGCGCCGCCGCCGCAATCGCTACGGCCGCACCGTGGTAGAACCCAACCCGGGAAACGGCTCGCGTGTGAACTCCGCGATTTCTTCGAGAAGCGCGGCTGCACTAGCCGCGATCAAGCGTGCTCCCTTCTCGGGAGACGCGAGCGAGGGGTTGGAGCCGATCCGCCCGTCGGGGAAGCGCGCGCGGTAATCCAGGGCGTCGCGAATGGGGCCGGTGGGCGCGATCGGCGGCGCGCAGAGTGCGTTCTTGATGCTGGCGGGATACGCACTCTGGGTGATGGCAATCTCCGAAGGGGTGGCGTGCGAACCGTGGCCGGAGGGAAATAACTCCTCGGCCAGCGCTCCCACTCGGGGCAGTTGCCACCAACTGCGCAGCTTCAACATGAAAGGACATGCCGCCGCCGCAAATGAGTATTTCGCATAGGCTTCGGAAAAGGCGGCCTCGATCGATGCGATATTGCCGCCATGGCCGTTGAAGAGATAGATGCGCTCGAAGCCGTGCCTGCTGAGGGACTCTACCCAATCGCAGATGGCTGCCTGGAATGTCGACGGGCGAAGCGAGATCGTCCCCGGGAAACCCAAATGGTGTTGTGCCATCCCGATGTTGAACGTCGGCGCCACCAGAATGTCGCCGCCGCGGCGGTGCGCCTCGTGCGCAATGATTTCGGGACACAGCCAGTCCGTGCCGAGCAACCCGGTTGGCCCGTGTTGCTCATTGGAGCCGATGGGAATGACCACGGTTTTACTGCGTCGAAGCCACGATTCGATTTCAGGCCATGTCGATAGGGCAAGGAGCATAAGGAACCTCTGTTTCTCGTGGGACGGTGCTCGAGCGGATATTGTGACCCCAGAACCGCCGGCGCATTGTAAGAATTGCACTGACGACGTCTTGGTTGGCGCGGCGCAATAATACAGAGCCGTAACGGCGATGGAAGGTTATGTTGAACGTGCTCGAGAGGTGACGAACAAGATCCAGCCGGTGGCTGCCGATGTGCGGCCGTTGGTTTAGACTGGCGCTGGGCGTTGGCATCCCTTCGAATGGGCTGTCGTTGCAGCTTTATGGCATAGAGAGCCGCGGGAAGTTCGCTGCCGCGCTCACGCGGATAGGGATGCCTGCTACGATGCGGTTCGCCGCGGCCCAGGCAACGTCCACCAGGCCTGCGCCGGGAAAACCACGGAGCGTCGAGCAAGCCGGCATCGAATGCAGATCCGGTGGCCCAATCGCATTGACCGGCCCACGCGCATCACATACCTGCGCGCGTCACATACCCACGAGCATCACACACCTAGGCCCATGACGTAGCCTAGAATGTGCCTGATGGACTCAGCCGAATCCGGATGGACTGCGCTCGTCGGCCACAGCTCGACGCCCGGCGACGCGACACGCGGCATCGACGCTTACGCGCAGGCGGTAGATTCCGGGCGCGTCGTATGTCGCTATAGGCTGCGAGCGGACTTCTCGCGCGTGCGTATTCCGCCGGCGCAGGGCGCTGAACGCGTGGACGGCTTGTGGCGGCACACCTGCTTCGAGGCCTTCATCAAGGCGCCGGGCGGGGCAAGTTATTACGAGTTCAATTTCGCGCCGTCCGGGAAATGGGCGGCCTATCGCTTCAACGCCTACCGCGAGGGCATGGTGCCCGCCGACCTGGGTGCGCCCCCGGAAATCGCGGTGCGCCGCTTCGATGACAGGCTCGAGCTCGA
>JALYHU010000139.1 GCA_030776345.1 Pseudomonadota bacterium
GTGAATCCACGCGTCGCCGTATTCATTCCTCGTCTCTAATCCAGCCAAGCCACGAGTTCGCTGGTTCCGGAGGGTGCGACGGCCGGTCCGCCGCAGATCACGTCATTGGCAAAGCTGTACAAAGCGACCCAACACTCCCTACTTTTGTACGGAGATGGATTGAGGAGTGCATGCCGGGAATCATTTCCGTGGCTCGATGAGCTCATCCGTGGATATTCTCGCCAATGACTTCCTGGTCATCGTCGCCGTGACGAAAATCAAAGATTAGGACCACCCGTCCGAATGCTATCGGACGGAACCGGCTCTCACCTGTTCTAATATTGCTCCGCAACTGCACGCTCTGCACGGGTGTATATTTACACTTTGAGGTATTCGCCGTCATGTGCAGCCACCGGCAATACGACGCGGGCTTCCAGGCCGCCCTCCGGCCTATTCTTTAGAATGATATCGCCGCCATGTCCCTGAACGATGGCTTGAGCCGCCGTTAATCCTAAGCCGACACCGCCCGTGGCGCGATTGCGCGATTTATCGACCCGATAGTAAGGCCGGAATACGTTCTCAAGGGCATCTGGAGGTATGCCAGGTCCCCGGTCCCTAATGACCACGATCAATGCCGTCTTTTCACGGGACAGCT
Source organism: Pseudomonadota bacterium (assembly GCA_030776345.1). GTDB lineage: Bacteria > Pseudomonadota > Gammaproteobacteria > Steroidobacterales > Steroidobacteraceae > Bog-1198. The sequence goes on from JALYHU010000139.1 coordinate 635, forward strand.
CGATATCCGGGGTCTTCCCATACTTGACGGCGTTGTCGATCAGGTTGCCAAAGGCGCGCTTCAGGGCGAACGGCCGGCCTCGATACACGGCGTGTGCAGGCCCGGCATAGCCAATATCAATGCCTTGGTCCGCGTAATCATCCGCAATGATGAGAAGAACGTGCCGGAGATCGAAACTGGTCGGCTCTTCGGCAGTCGCATCGTCTCGAAAGAAAGCCAGAGCTTCATCGACCATGGTCTGCATCTCATCCACATCTCTGAACAAGCGCGCCTGCTGCTCCTGGTCTTCGATGAATTCGCCCCGCAAACGCATGCGCGTCAACGGCGTCCGCAAATCATGTGAAATGGCCGCCAGCATCATGGTCCGATAGGCCACAAATCTTTGAATCTGTGCCTGCATGGCGTTGAAGGTCTTGACCACCTCCTGCAGCTCTGTCGGCCCGGTTTCAGCGATGGGCGGGGCTTGCGGGTTGAGTCCGAACTGGCGCACCGCCGCCGCGAGTCGTTCAATCGGCTTGGAGAACTGGCGCGCCGCGAAAACCGTGACAACAGTTATTGATACCGCCAGAAAACACAGCCAAACCAACCATCGATCAGCCCATGGCATCCCCCAAGTCCGCTGCATTACGCTAAAGACGAGCCAGCTTCCATCGCGCAATTGCACGGCCAACATGTAGGGTACGACCGATGCACTGCGATCGTAGTCGATTCCTGGCGGCACAGACCCTGCGCGGTCCGGCCTGAGAACGACAGCCGCTCGTTGTACGTGGGCACTGATCCTCTTCTGGGCATTCTCGTCATCGCTGCGCGGCGCGGCCTCGAGTGACGCCGCCGCACGGGATCCTGCCGCGTACCATCCGACATGAAACACAGCAGTTCCCGCCGCCGCCGCAAGCGCCTGCCGCGTCGTTGGCGGCGCCGCGTCAATCATACGGATGATGTCGGCGGCTTCGTTCAGCAGGCTCGATTGCTCCAATGCTTCATTCGACCACACGCCGCCGAAGGTCTTGAACAGACCGACCAGCGCGAGCGTCACCGCCACGGCGAGCACCTCCGTCACTGCGAACCGGCGCGCAATGGTGTCTGCCGGCCACGAGAACTTCATCCGCGGGTCACCACGGGTGCGAACATGTAGCCGCCGTTGCGAACCGTGCGGATCAGCTCGGGGTTCTTCGGATCTTCCTCGAGCTTGTAACGCAGGCGGCTCACCTGTACGTCGATGCTTCTGTCATACGCCGCATGCAAGGATCCGCGCGCCAAATCGATCAACCGATCCCGCGTGAGAACCCGTTGTGGATGCTCTGCGAAAGCCAGCAGCAGGTCGAACTCGCCTCCGGAGAGCAGCACCAGCGTATTGTCGGCCGAGCGCAGTTCGCGCCGGGCTACGTCGAGACGCCATCCGGCGAAGTGCAGTACGGGCCGAATTTCACTGCGAGTCACTGCCGCGGCCTTCTCGGCGGTCCGTCGCAGCACCGCTTTGACTCGAGCCAGCAGTTCGCGCTGATCGAACGGTTTCGTCAGATAGTCGTCGGCTCCCAGTTCGAGGCCGACCACGCGATCCGTATGGTCCGCCATGGCAGTGAGCATGATGATCGGCACCTGCGATTGCGCGCGCAGCTGACGGCACAAGCTAAACCCATCCTCCTCTCGCAGCATGATGTCAAGTATCACGAGATCGATCGGCTGCTTCTCGAGAGCAGAGAACATCGCCGCGCCACTCTGAGCAACCGAAACAGTGTGCGAGTGCTTGTGAAAGAAGCTCGTCAGCAAGGACAGAATTTCGTCGTCGTCGTCGACGAGCAGAAGGTGGGGCATCGAGATCATACTCCAAGGACAACATACGCTCGTAGCTGGCGGATGTCCGGAAATCCGGCCTTTGTGTCAATATGGATACATTGTAGCGTCATCTCCAAAAATCGAATATCAAGGGTAAAAATGCGCAGCGCTATGATCGCTGTGTTCGCTCGAGTAGCACCCTAGGGCATTTAGCCCGTTTGACGCGACATACCTACCCGGGTTCAGAGATCTCCATGCGTAACCATCTATACTCGGTGTCGGCGGTCTGTTCGACCCGGCAACGCATTGGGATTTGAAAAGCATGATGAAGACTTCGGCCAGACGCTTGGGAAGTCCCCGGTCCTCATCTCGTGTTGCCGATTCTTGGACCATCCACCTTGCGCGAAGCGCCGGCAAAAGCGGCGGATCACTTCAGCACCCCCAAACCATACATCTTCAATACCAAACTAGACCTCGGTCTCTCGGCCCTCAATGGTCTTGACAAACGCGCCGGACTGCTCGACACCGACGGGCTGATCAATAACGCGTACGATGCATACGTTTTCTTACGCAATCCGTGGCTGCAGCGTCGTGATTATCAGGTGCGAGACGGCAAAGTGCCGCCTGACGAAGAGATAAAGGAATATACCGATCCATCGCTAGATAAGCCGCTCGACCGATGACCGGCGGTAGACGGAGTGGACGGCGAATCGTATTTCAGCTCGGCAACCTTGCAATCGGCGGTCCCACAAATCACACATTTAGAGAGTAAACCCCCTCGTTAGCATGTAGGTTTTGGCGGTAGGGGTATTTCGGATGGCTGACTCGGCTCCCTATGAGGAGCGTTCGGCGTCTAGAATGATGCTTTAGTCCCTCGGATGTTCGAGCTTCACGGCCTATATGCGCGCGAGCCCAACGCCGCCGCGAATTCCGAGGGCAATCCACTGCAGAATCATCAAGGCGGTCGCCAGCAGCCAGGATTTCCAGCTCATCGAAGAAACGAGCGCGGCGACATCACTGGT
>JALYHU010000140.1 GCA_030776345.1 Pseudomonadota bacterium
CGCGCAACGCGGCCGCCGCCACGCGCGCCCGCCGCACCGGATTCGGCGCGGTGCGCGCCGCGCACGAAGCGGCATGGCATGCGCTGTGGCACCGGGACATCCTCGTCGGCGGTAGTCCGGAACTGCAGCGCACCATCCATTCCGACCTCTTCTATCTGCTCGAGAACTCCGCTCCGGATACGAGTTGGCCGGCTGCCGCGTGCGGATTCAGCGGCAACTATTTTGGCCACGTCTTCTGGGACAACGACTTGTGGGTGTTCCCCGCGCTGTTGTTGCTCCATCCGCAGCGTGCCAGATCGCTGATCGCGTTCCGTCAGCGCACGTTGCCCCAGGCTCTCGCCCGCGCCAAGACTCGCGGCCTTGCCGGCGCCATGTATCCGTGGGAGGCCGACCCCTGGAGCGGCGAGGACGTGACGCCGAAATTCGCGGTGGAGAATGCCGACCGCGAAATTCACGTGAACGGCGCGGTTGCCCTGGCGCAATGGCAGTACTATCTTGCCAGCGGCGACCGAACGTGGCTGCGGGAGCGGGCCTTTCCGGTCATCAAGGCGGTGGCGGACTATTGGGTGAGTCGAGCGGCGTACGCTGCGGCGGCCCGGCGTTTCGAGATTTTGGACGTGACCTCTCCCGAGGAGGATTACACGCACGTCAACAACGAGATCTATACGAACGTGGTCGCGCACCGAAGTCTCGAGGCGGCGATCGCCGCGGCCACCGCGCTTGGGCTCACGCCCGCGCCGCGATGGCATGAGGTTGCGGAGGGACTCTATCTTCCCACGACGGCGGCGGACGGCAAATATTTCGATTTCGATCCCTCCACCGCCCATGACAAAACCACATCCTGGATGGCCACCTCGGTTCCCATGCTCAGCATTCCCGCGCTGGACTTCGACACCGCTGCGGACGCCCGGCAAGGCCTCCTGCAGCATTCCCTCGAGGCCATCGAGCCCATACGCGGACGCGCCAATCAAATGGTGCTGGTGATGCTCGCGATCCAGGCGGCCGCTGCCGGCCACACGCAGTACTTCAGCGACTTCGTCGGCGGCCGCGGGAGCACGAGCGATCCGTTCCTGAAACCGCCATTCAACGTGCGCAGTGAAACGCCGCAAAACGACAGTGTGTATTTGCTCGCCAGTTCCGGCGGATTCATTCAGAGCTTCGTGTTCGGTTTGAGCGGCCTGCGCATCGCAGAGAGCGGCCTGGCGGCGAGGTTCCCGCCGAGCCTGCCGCAGCAGCTCACCTACGTTAAACTGACACACCTCGCCTTTCGCGGCAGGACGGTCACCGTCACGATCTCGAGGCTGCCGTCGGGCCGAGTGATTCGCAAAGTGACCGGAGGAATCCACGATGGGTGAGCGTCGCGCAGGAAGCGGCCGTCTCGGGCGCTGTGTCGCGATGGGAGCGTTGGTCTGCATGCTGCTGCCGCCAACGGCGGTCCACGCCCGGGATACGGAACCCGGGGCTACGCGCTCGCCGCAGGAGTTGTTTCAGGAATTATTCACAGCGGTCCAGACGCAGCATATCTTTGCCGACGGAAAAACGTTCCCGGACGCGCTGCCCACGGAGCCGCCGGCTCGAATTCTGGCCGAGTACCGGCGGCAACGGCCGCGCACGCAGGACGCATTGCGCGACTTCGTGTACGCGCATTTCTCGGTGCCGACCGAAATCACGGCAGCGGGAGAGGCGGCGGCCGGACCCGTCGAGCCCATCGTCCTGCATATCGACCGGCTCTGGGACGCGCTGACCCGCACCACCACCGACGCGCCGCCGTATTCCTCCCTGCTGAGCTTGCCGCGCCCCTACGTGGTGCCGGGCGGACGATTTCGCGAAATGTATTACTGGGATTCGTATTTCACCATGCTGGGCCTGGTGCAAAGCGGCCGCCAGGACCTGGCGGACGATATGGTGCGCGACTTCGCCTATTTGATCGACACGGTCGGTCATATACCGAACGGCGCCCGCACTTATTATTTGAGCCGTTCGCAGCCACCTTTCTTTTTCGCGATGGTGAGCCTCCTGGACCCGGGGGACCCGCCTGCGGCCTTCGCTCGATTTCTGCCGCAGCTGCGGCGTGAGTACGCGTTCTGGATGCGCGGTGCGGAAGGTCTCGCCCGCGGCGCGGCGCGGCGCCGCGTGGTGGCGCTCGCCGACGGCTCGCTCCTCAATAGGTTTTGGGACGACAACGATACGCCGCGCGATGAGTCGTACCGCGAAGACGCGGATCTGGCACGGGACCGCCGCGCCCAACCGCTTCACCTGTACCGCAACATTCGCGCGGCCGCCGAAAGCGGCTGGGACTTCGGGTCGCGCTGGTTCGCCGACGCACGCAACCGGGCCACGCTCGATACCACGGAAATCATTCCCATCGATCTCAATAGTCTGCTGTTCGGACTGGAGCATGCCATCGCCGCCGGCTGCTCGCGCCTCGGCGACCGACGCTGCGCCCGGGAACTCGCGCGCAGCGCCACACTGCGGCGGGCGGCGATCGACCGGTATCTCTGGGACCCGCACGCCGGAGCGTATTTCGACTATCGATGGACGCACCGCGAGCGCATACGGCGAATCTCGGCCGCCACTCTGTATCCGCTGTTCGTCTCGCTGGCTTCGGAACCGCAAGCCGCAGCGGTGGCGCGAGCCACGCAGCGCGCCCTGCTCGAGCCCGGCGGCATCGTAACGACACCCCTCGACACGGGCGAGCAGTGGGATTCCCCCAACGGCTGGGCGCCGCTGCAGTGGATAGCCGTCGACGGCTTGCGCCGCTACCGCCACGCTGGGCTAGCCGCTACCGTTGCATGCCGATGGATGGCCGGCGTCAACCGCCTCTATCGCGAGAGCGGCAAACTGGTCGAAAAATACGATGTGGTGGATACCGGCAGGCGCGGCGGCGGCGGCGAGTACCCGACCCAGGACGGCTTCGGTTGGACGAACGGAGTGATGCGCAAATTGATCGCTCTGTATCCCAAGGAGTCGGCCTACGCGACCGTTGCCGAATGTCCGCCTGTCGGCGAGGCGTCCGGTCCTTGAGAGGCGATTGCGTCCGGACGGTGCGAGCGCTTGCTGCAACGCGATTCACTCGAACTCAGTCGTCCTCGATGATCCAACCGCGCGCCCGGGCAGCGTCCAGAAAGTCGGCAACATCGGCGGCGCGCATGCTCCCTGCGGAGAGGACCGCGTCCATCACCACTTGGGTACGGCTACGCGATCCGTCGCACAATTCCAGGATGGCAAGCGCGTGCTTATTGAGGTGCGCTTTCCCGGCACGCAACACCAGCAGACTGGCGGACGCCTTCCCGTCGCGGCTCAGCCGGATCCCGGGCGCGAGCCTGATGACACCACGCCCTGCGGAGGGGTGATCGGGGTTGCGGAATTGCACCATAACCTGCCGGAGCTAGCAGGTTGCATGCCAGTTACAGGCCTCGGTGCGTGATCCGCAGCCGCCGGCAGCGTCGATAGAGGGTGCTGCGGCTCACTTGCAGCAAACTGGCGGCGCGAGCCATGTTCCCCTCGGTGGTTCGAATAGCCCTGACCAGCGTTTGCCGTTCGGCCGCTTCGATGGGCGGCAGAGAGGATTTCGGATCCGCCTCGTCTGCGTCGCAGGAGTCGGCCGAGCGCGATTGCGGCTCGGCCACAGCGGCCGAGGTGCCCTGGCGGACTTCGCTGGGCAGATCGCGCAGGCGTACGACGCCGCCGTCGCAGATCGCGAGCGCAGTGCGAATTACGTTGCGCAATTCTCGGATGTTTCCGGGCCAGTCGTAATCCAACAGGCATTGAAAAGCGTCCGTCTCGATGGCCACAGGCCGGCCGTCGTTGACTTCAGCGCCCAGCAAGTTCCGCATGAGCTGTTCTTTGTCGACGCGATCGACCAAGCGTGGCAGCTCGAGCGTAATGCCGTTGAGACGGTAATACAGGTCCTCTCTAAACAGGCCGCGCGCAATCATCGAGCGCAGGTTCTGATGCGAAGCACACACCACCCGCAGGTCCACTTTCATCGGCTTCTCCGCGCCCAGCGGGACCACTTCATGCTCCTCGAGCACGCGCAGAAAACGTGTTTGCAGCGCCACCGGCATGTCGCCGATCTCATCGAGGAACAGCGTGCCTCCGGATGCCTGCAGAATCGTGCCCTTCATTCCCTCCCGGCGCGCACCGGTGAATGCTCCGGATTTGTAGCCGAACAACTCGCTTTCAATGAGGGATTCCGGTATCGCGGCGCAGTTGAGCGCGACGAACGGCGATCTGCCGCTGGCCGCGTGCAGCGCGCGCGCGAACAATTCCTTGCCGGTGCCGGTGGCCCCTTGGATCATGACCGATACGCTCGACTGCGCGACGCGGCGCGCGCTGCGCACGATGCGCAACATCTGCGGGTCTTCGCCCGCGAGATCCTCGAGCACCAGGACGTCCTTCGCGCTGTGCGGCGGCCGAAGCTGCATCACGTCCGCACCCTGCGCGTGGCGAACACGGTATTTTGAGAATCCAAGGTCCGTTGATTCATGACTGAGGCTCGCGAAGTATCGCCTACCCAACGCCGCGTCGCGCACCGGCCAAAGACCCGCTGCGGTAGGCGCAACAAATTCCATTTCCTCGGCGCGCATGTCGAATATTTCATCGACGCGACGACCGATCAGCTCGCAGCGCTGCGTAACGCCGAGCAACCGCATGGCCATTTCGTCGGCGGCAATCACCGTCGCATCGCTCGCCAGCGCCAGCGCACCGTCATGCTGAAGATTGACGAATTCGGGGCGGGCGTGAAAACGTAATACGCTGCTGCGTTGGAAATGACGCAGAAACAGACATTTTTCGATGAGCTTCGCCGATAGGTGGACGAGCGCCATGATGTGGGTCTGGGTGTCGCGCGTACCCTGTGCATTCAAAGTCGACGCATCCAGCACGGCGACCAGCGAACCGTCCGGATCGTGAATGGGCGCTGCGGTGCACGAAAGCCTGATGTGGCGCGATTGGAAGTGCTCATCCCGATGCACGATGATGGGCCGATTCTCGGCGATGCATGTGCCCATCCCATTGGTCCCCTGCCTCAATTCGCTCCAATCGGCGCCAAGCTGCAGTCCTGCCGTCCGAAAGGTGTCCAGGACGGTGGGGTCGGCCTTCTCGTAGAGCACGATGCCGCCCGCGTCGGTGAGCAGCAAGGCGCAACCCGACATCGCGATATGATCGTAGAGCCAGTCGATTTCCGCGGACGCGACCTGGATGAGATGCTCGTGGCGGTCGCGATATTCGTTCAGCGTCCGGCTATCGAGAACGAATGGTTCCTGGTCGCGCGCCGGATCCAAGGAATAATCGATCATGCAACGGCGCCAGGAAGCGCCGATTGCCGAGCTGATCGCCGGTTGATGCGCCATGCCGGCGCCGCCGAGCACCACGCCCGCCACCATGGCGGCATGCTGCGACTCGATTTGAATTGACATCGGGAACTCCCACTACAGCCCAGCCCGCTGACCCTTGCATCGCTTCATTTTTTTTCGCGCCGACGCAGCATCGCGATCCAATTGTCAAAAGTCAAATGAAGCAATGATGGTAACCGTAGCGCGACATGTCGCACAACTGGTACACGAAAATGCTGCACTGCCAGCCAAAGACGCCGGACACTGGAACTATTTACAACCCGCAGCTGTGCAACGCATCCTTCTCTAAATCGCGAAAACTCTTGCCCAATTGGCGCGCGTGTTCCGAATCGCGGAAAATTCCCCCTCCCTGGCCCGGCAAGGTCGCATATTTTGCGTAGGTGGAGGCCTCCACGTAGTCGTCATACCCCAGGGCATTCGCGATGCGGTCGATCGCACACGAGCACTGGTACAACGCGGCCAGCTTGCCGCCGTTCTTGCCGATGCATTCGTTGACGTATTCCACCCGTGCGATGGTCGGATAGTCGTGGGCGGGTGCTGGCGCAGGCTCCGCGGCGGCGCCCGTCATGATGAAGGCCGTCAAAATGGCGACGGTGGACCGGTGGCATAAGTATTGCAGTTTCATGGGCTCACGCTCCCGCTACCTGGGGACGAGGGAAAGAAGTTTAAGGGGATTGACATTTGGTTGGTTTAAACGTCGAAACTTACGATGAGGGATTCAATATGAAAAAGTTTTACGCCCTTCCCATTCTGGGCGCGGCCGCTGTATCAACGTCATTATGCCTATTATTAGGCCCGGGGGGGGTCGCTGCGGCGACGGATCTCGAGACGAGCATGAGCAATCCGTCCAACTGGGCCTCTCAGGCTGGCGATTATGCGAATCACCGTTACAGCACCTTGGACCAGATCAACGCCGGCAACGTCGGCAACCTGCAGGTAGCCTGGACCATGTCGACCGGCGTATTGCGCGGTCACGAGGGGTCGCCGCTGGTAGTCGGCAATACGATGTACATCCACACGCCATTTCCCAACAACGTGTTCGCGATCAACCTCGCGGACCAGACCTACAAGTGGAAATACGAGCCGAAGCAGGACGCCAGCGTCGTGCCGGTGATGTGCTGCGACACGGTCAATCGCGGTCTTGCCTATGGAGACGGCAAAATCTTCCTGCAGCAGGCGGATACGACCTTGGTTGCGCTGGATGCCAATTCCGGCAAGGTGGTTTGGACCGTCAAGAACGGCGATCCGAAGATCGGCGAGACCAACACCAACGCGCCGCATGTGTTCGGAAACGTGATCTTGACCGGTATTTCCGGAGGCGAGTTCGGCGTTCACGGGCGCATGCACGCCTATGACATCAAAACCGGGAAACTGCTGTGGAAGGCCTACAGCACCGGGCCGGATGATCAGCTCATCGTGGATCCCGCCAAGACCATGACCTGGACCAACGGCAAAATGGCGCCGATCGGCAAGGACTCATCGCTCAAGACTTGGAAGGGTGACCAGTGGAAGATCGGCGGCGGCACCACCTGGGGCTGGTATGCCTATGATCCGAAGCTGAACTTGGTGTACTACGGAACGGGTAACCCCAGCACGTGGAATCCCAATCAACGGCCCGGCGACAATAAGTGGTCCATGACCATTTTCGCGCGTGATCTGAACACCGGCATGGCGAAGTGGGTGTACCAGATGACGCCCCACGACGAGTGGGACTTCGACGGCGTCAACGAAATGGTGCTCGCGGACATCAAGATGAACGGCAAGGACGTGCCTGCGCTGCTCCATTTCGATCGCAACGGCTTCGGTTATACGATGAACCGGGTCACGGGTGAACTGTTGGTGGCCGAGAAGTACGATCCGCAAGTCAACTGGGCCACCAAAGTCGACATGAAGACCGGTCGCCCGGTGGTCGACAAGAAATTCTCGCCCGGTACCACGGGACCCGACGTCGACGTGAAGGACATCTGCCCGGCGGCGCTCGGCTCCAAGGACGAGCAGCCTTCGAGCTATGACCCGAAGTCGGGTCTGGTGTACGTGCCGACCAACCATGTGTGCATGACGTACGAGCCGTTCCAGATCGAATACACGGCAGGCCAGCCCTATGTGGGCGCGACCTTGACCATGTATCCGACGCCGAACAGCCATGGCGGCATGGGCAACTTCATAGCGTGGGATCCGGCAGCGGGCAAAGTCGTATGGTCCAAGCCAGAGCGTTTCTCGGTGTGGTCCGGTGCGTTGACGACCGCGGGCGATGTCGCCTTCTACGGAACTCTGGAAGGGTACGTGAAAGCGGTGAGCATCAAGGACGGCAAGGAACTTTGGAAGTTCAAGACTCCGTCCGGGATCATCGGCAACGTGTTCACCTACGTCTACAACGGTAAACAGTACGTGGGGGTGTATTCGGGCATCGGCGGCTGGGCCGGCATCGGCATGGCGGCGGGATTGACCGAAGGACATGAAGGCCTGGGTGCCGTGGGCGGCTACAAGGATTTGGCCAAGTACACGACGCTGGGCGGATCGCTGTTCGTCTTTGCATTGCCCGACGGTGCCGCCGGTCGCACCGCAAGCACGAACTAAAACCAGAGGTCCTGTTCCATAGAGAGTGTTCGAGGCCGTGGGTTCCAAGGACGCGCAAGCGTTCCGGGGCCCACGGCTTCGGCTCGGAGAGATTAATGAGACGACTGATTTATTCGCTCACTTTGATTGCGATTGGGTCCACCGCCGCCTCGCTCGCGGCCCGGCCCGGAAATACCGCCCAAGCGGCGGACGAAGCATCTGGAAAACCGTACACGGTCCAAGACGGCGACAAAGTCGACCCGAAGACGCTGGACGGCTGGAAGACTTGGCGCGCATTGGCATGCGAACGCTGCCATGGCGCCGAGCAAGAAGGATTGGTGGGGCCCTCGCTGGTCAACTCGCTCAAGACCTTGTCGAAGGAGGATTTCCACACGACGGTCATCAACGGGCGCCCCGAGAAGGGGATGCCGCCTTGGGGGGCAAGCGACATGATCCAAAAGAATTGGGAGGGACTGTACGGGTACCTCAAGGGCCGGTCGGATGGAAACATCAAGCCGGGCCATCTTCATCCCCTGGGGCAATGATGCCCCGTCACGGACAAGCACACGGCCTGACGGTATGCGTGGCCACCTTTTGCGCGGTGTGCGCCCTGCAAGCGGCTGCGGCCCGCGGCGAAGGGGTGCTGAAGGTATGTGCCGACCCGTCCAATCTGCCCCTGTCCAACGACAAGGGCGAGGGCTACGAAAACAAGATCGCGGAGGCATTGGCGCGCGACTTGAAGATGAAAGTCGAATACACGTTCTTTCCACAACGCATCGGCTTCATCCGCAATACGCTGCGTTCGAAAGACGAGCAATCGCATGAGTACAAATGCGATCTCATCATCGGCGTCCCCAAGGAGTATGAGCTCACCGCGACCACGCAGCCGTACATGCATTCGACCTATGCACTGATCTTCTCCTCACGCAGCGATTTTGCAGGATTGCGGACCGCCGAGGACCTTCTGAAGTTGCCGCGGGAGAAGCTCGATGCCCTGCACATCGGCGTGTTCACGAAATCGCCGGGTGCGGATTGGGTTCTAAAGCACGGATTGATGGACCATGCGGCCGTGTACAGTCATCAGAATGGCGATGTCGACGAGTCGCCGGCGCGCACCATCGGGCGTGACCTCGCGAACGGCAAAATCGACGCCGCCGTCCTCTGGGGCCCCATCGCGGGCATGCTCGTTCAGCAGCGCGACAAGGAGCCGAAGTGGCGTGCCGTCCCCTTCGAGCCCGATCCCGCGATCAAGTTCGACTACGAGATCTCCATGGGCCTGCGCACGGGCGAGAAACAGTGGAAGGACACGCTCGACGGCTGGATATCCGCCCACCATCCCCAGATCGATTCGATATTGACGAGTTACAACGTACCGCTGGTCGATACGACCGGCCATGTCAGTTCCAATGCCAAAGATGGAAATTTATGAAAACCAAAGCTGCAATTGCCTATGCCGCCGGCAAACCGCTCGAAATCGCAACGGTAGATCTCGAGGGGCCCCGCGCCGGCGAGGTCTTGGTGGAAATCAAAGCGACGGGCCTCTGCCACACGGACGAATTCACCCGCTCTGGCGCGGATCCCGAAGGATTGTTCCCGGCGATCCTGGGCCATGAGGGTGCCGGCATCGTGGTCGACGTCGGTCCCGGGGTGATGTCGGTGAAGAAGGGCGACCACGTGATCCCGCTGTATACGCCGGAGTGCCGCCAATGCAAGTCCTGCACTTCGCAGAAAACCAATCTCTGCACCGCGATTCGCGCCACCCAGGGCAAAGGCCTGATGCCTGACGGCAGCAGCCGGTTCTCGATCGGCAAGGAGATGATCCATCACTATATGGGGTGCTCCACCTTCTCCAATTTTACCGTGCTCCCCGAAATCGCCGTGGCCAAGATTCGCGAGGATGCGCCGTTCGACAAGGTGTGTTACATCGGCTGCGGAGTGACCACCGGAATCGGCGCGGTCATCAATACCGCGAAGGTGGAGCCGGGCGCCAATGTCGTGGTATTCGGCCTGGGCGGCATCGGCCTCAACGTCATTCAAGGCGCGAAGCTCGTCGGCGCGAACAAGATCGTGGGCGTCGACATCAACCCGGCACGCAAAGCCCTGGCCGAGAAATTCGGCATGACGCATTTCGTCAACCCCAAAGAAGTTGCGGGCGATCTCGTACCGCACCTCGTCGAGATCACCGACGGCGGTGCCGACTACAGCTTCGAGTGCATAGGCAACGTGGACATCATGCGCCAGGCCCTCGAGTGCTGCCATCGCGGCTGGGGCGTCTCGGTGGTCATCGGTGTCGCGGGCGCCGGCAAGGAAATTCGCACTCGGCCATTCCAGCTCGTGACGGGGCGTGTTTGGAAGGGTTCGGCCTTCGGCGGCGTCCGCGGGCGCACCGGAGTTCCAAAGATCGTGGACTGGTACATGGACGGCAAGATCAACATTGACGACCTCATCACCCACACGATGCCGCTGGAAAAAATCAACGACGGATTCGAACTGATGCACTCGGGGGAGTCGATCAGAAGCGTCGTCATGTATTAGGAAAATGAAAGATTAACCAAGAGAGGATGCAATTATGACTATAAAGATTCACCCTGCCGTAGATAACGGCGTCAAGGCCGGAGACTCGAGCTTTGCCGGCGGGACCTTGACGTGCAAATGCACGAGCGATCCCGTGAAGGTGGCGATCAAGAGCAACGTTCTTTTCAACCACGTCTGTGGCTGCTCGCAGTGCTGGCGACCGGCAGGCGCGCTGTTTTCGATGATTGCCGTGGTGCCGTCCGACAAGGTGGAAGTCGTCGCCAACGGGCAGAAGCTGAAGGTCGTCGATCCGTCGAAGACCATTCAGCGTAACGCGTGTTCGGTTTGCGGCGTGCACATGCACGGCCCCATCGTCAATCCGAAGCATGCCTTCAACGGACTGAGCTTCATTCATGCCGAACGCTTTGACAAGGGCGGCTGGGCCGCACCGGAGTTTGCCGCATTCGTCTCATCCGTCATTGAGACCGGCACCAAGCCCGAAGATATGAGTGGAATTCGCGCGCGCCTCGAGGAACTGAAGCTCGCGCCGTACGATGCCTTGTCACCGCCGTTGATGGACATGCTGGCGGCCAACAACGTGAAAGTAAACGGGGTTTCCAAGCCCGCGATGTCGTAATACCCGGGTCGCTCGGTAAATATAAAGGGCGGGAGTCTCGCGACTTCCGCCCTTTTTTATTGCCCTCACCGCGGCACTGAAACTCGAGCGCTGCTGGACGCTCGAGCGAGCGGTGCTGTTTAGAACGACATGAAAGCGCCGATGTTGCCGTTGACGCTCTTGTTCTCCCCTCCATTGTGAGCCTTGGTCCAAACGTCGCTCAGTTCGCTGAGCAGAGTCAGGTTCTTGGTCAGCGAGTAGTACACACCCGCGGTGACCTTGTTGTTGCTATCGAGCAGAGTCGGCACCGCCGCCGCGTCGACGCCATTGGCATACTGGAGCTTGCTGACGCCGTAGTTGAGGCCGAGCTTGGCGGCGCCAACCTTGTACGTTCCTTGCAGCAGATAGCCGCTGGAGGTGCGCGCATTGCCAAGACCATCGTCGGCCAGCAAGAAGAGACCGGTCGTTCCCAGCCCCTTGCCGTGATAGTACGAGGCGTCGGCTTCGAAACCGGCCACGTCGAACTTCACGAACACATCCGCGCCGGTACTCGTGTATTGCACCGGAACACCGCCGAGGGTGTAATTCTGCTTCTGGGTGAGCCCGGAGACAGAAGCATAGAACTTCATATCATCGGACATCTTATAGGTATACGTTGCCTTGCCGTGAAATCCGGGCGCTTTCTTCGGTGTATTGGTCCCCGCATCGGTGAGCGAATTGATCGGGTCGAAGATACCCGCCGTCAAGTTGAAGCCCGCGAAGTCCGGCGTGGTGTAGTCCATCTGCGCCAGCGTATCCGTGTACAGGTATCCGAAACCGATGGATCCCAACGTCGTATTGGCCGGCGAAGCTGAGGAGGCGGAGCCCGCCACGCCGACACCCGGCAATGTCATGTCGTTGATGATGGCGTCGAACGCGAACAGGCCGAAGTTTCGCCCCAGCGTGAACGTGCCCATGTCCTTGTTGCCGAAAGTCATGAAAACCTGGCGAACGTCCAATCCCGTCGTGGCGAGGGCGACATTGGTCTGGCCGGCCACCGATTGTAGATTGGGGCTGCCGCCGTCATTGCCGGCGATACCCGGATAGAGCCCGAAATGAGCGGCAATGTCGTAGCCATTCTGTGTGGTACTGAGCCCAAACGTCAAAGCGGCCGGCAGCAGGCCATTGCCCACATTCGACACGCTGCTGCCGCTGGCGGTCCCTGTACAAGCACCCCCCACGGTCGTCACCGGGACGGCCTTGCCCGGCGTTTCGCAACTCGAATAGATGTAGTGCACATTGATGTTGCCGGCGACCGAAAACTTCCAGTCTCCCGACTCGATGTCGAACGCTCCCGCCGCTGCGGTCACCAATGTCCCCGCTATCGCTGCCCCCAGCCTGAATGCCGCCATGTTGCTGCTTTGCATCTCGCCCCCTTATATCGATGATTTTGCTGTTGATTCGTGAACAATTCGTGTGGGCATTCCCAAACACGGGTTCCCTTAGCGTGATGAGCAAACAACGTGCCATCGGCTCGGAAAGGGGTGCGGCACGCGGCTACGGCGGCCTGCGGGCGCCCGGAACGGGCCGCCGCGGCGTCGCGGAGTACCTCGGGCGAGACTCGCCGCAGCGCTCGCGGCGATTGCCGCACCGTCCGTTGCCGGGACGCAACAGTGCGCCTGCGTTGGAGGCAGCTTGGCTCGATGTGCCTCGCGGCCGCTGCCACAGCGTGTCATGTTGGTGACACATGTAACTCCGCGAGTGACACACTCTCGGCACATACCGGCCCATGGCGGTGTACCGCCTTTTGCGATTCGAATCGGCCACAATGGGAGGCGCGTGTGTGCGCTGCGATCGGTCAAAGAGGTTTTGCCAAGATGTCCAAAGTACGATTTGTCGTTGCGCTTTGCGCGTGCGTCTTCGCCGCGCCCGCGCTCTGTGCCGCATCCGGATACCGTGTGTTCGTGACCAATGAAGGGTCAGGCGATCTGACCGTGATCGACGGCGCGACGAATCGGGTCAGCGCAACGTGGCCCCTGGGAAAGCGTCCGCGCGGGCTGATCGGATCCGCCGATCGAGGACATCTCTATGTGGCGCTCAGCGGCTCGCCGCTGGCGGGTCCGGGAGTGGACGAAAAGTCGCTGCCGCCTGCGGACAAGGCCGCCGACGGGATCGGCATCGTTCGTCTCACCGACGGCCATATCGAGCGCGTGTTGACGGGTATCTCGGATCCGGAACAAGTAGCGCTCAGTCCCGATGGAACTCAGCTGTTCGTGGCCAGCGAAGACAGCGGCGTCGCCGTCGTCGTGCGGATCGGCGACGGCAAGCTCCTACGCAGTGTCGACGTAGGCGGCGAACCCGAGGGGCTTGCGGTAAGCGCTCCTGCGGGCCTCCTCGGCGTTACCTCCGAGGAAGGGAATTCCGTCGCCCTGCTCGGGTTGCAGAACTCGAACCTGATCGCCCGCTTGCCCGTCGGCCAGCGTCCCCGCGATCTGGGATTCTCCCCCGACGGTGCGACGCTTTTCGTGTCCGGCGAAAACGATGCGTCCCTGACCGCGATCGATGTCCCATCACGCAAGGTGCGCCGAACGGTACGGCTGAACAGTCCGGGCGCGCGGCCGAAAGGCGTCGCGATGTCGCCGGACGGCGCGCGCGTGTACGTAACCACCGGCCGTGGCGGCCGCGTCGAAGTGCTCGACACCCAGAGCCTCGAGTCCATTGGCTCGATTGTGGTCGGTGCGCGGCCTTGGGGCATTGCCTTGAGTCCGGACGGCCGCTATCTGTACACGGCCAACGGCCCGTCGAACGACATCTCCGTGGTGGATACGGTTGCGCTGCGGGTCGTTGCAACCCTCAAGGCGGGCGACAAGCCCTGGGGTGTCGCGATCGTGCCCGATAAAACTTGAGGCACGCGATGGTGCGATAATCGACTTTTCTCGTTGAAGGAGTTGCCGTGCCGGGACTGTATTTCGATGAACTGGCCGTCGGCCAGGTGTTCAAACATCCGATCCGCCGCACCGTCACCGAGGCGGACAATGTCTGGTTCACGTGTCTCACCCACAATCCCGCCTATCTGCACCTGGACGAAGAGTACTGCCGGGAGCACACCGAATTCGGCCGGCGCATCGTCAACAGCGCTTTCACGCTCGGCCTCATGGTGGGCATTTCGGTCAACGAAACCACGCACGGCACGGCAATCGCCAATCTCGGCTGGGACGAGGTACGGTTTCCGAGCCCCTTATTCCATGGCGATACGATTCACGTTGAAACCGAAGTGCTGGAATTGCGCGACAGCAAGTCGCGGCCCAATGCGGGTATCGTCACGTTTCTGCACCGCGCCTGGAATCAAAAAAACGAGTTGGTGGCACAGTGCAAGCGCAGCGGGCTGCAGCTCAAGCGCCCCCAGGCCTGATCGCGCGCGACAGCCGGCGTACAAACCGTCATTATTCCAGCCATCCCCCTAGCGCTCGAGGAGGCGCCGCATTCAATGCCCAGCAGAATTCCCGACGGCTCCACTCGTGGCTGGATCGTGCCCATTGGCGGCGCCGAGAACAAGGAGAACGACCGGCACATCCTGGAGCGCTTCGTCAACGTCTCGGGCGGCGTGGATGCCAATATCGTGGTCATTCCCACCGCGAGCCGCCTGCACGAGACCGGTCCCCGCTACGAAAAGGTGTTCAAAGACATCGGCGCTGCGCAGGTCGCGGTGATGGACTTCGACACGCGCCGCGACTGCCGGGAGCCCGGGCGGCTGCGGCGGCTGGAAGAAGCAAGCGGGATCTTCTTCACGGGGGGCAACCAATTGCGGCTCACGACTCTGCTCGGCGGCACGCCCGTCGCCAAGCTCATCCGTGTACGTAATGCCAGCGGCGTCGCCGTCGGCGGGACCAGCGCCGGTGCCAGCATCCTGAGCGAGCACATGATCGCATTCGGCGACGAGGGTTCCTCGGTGATCTCGGGCAGCGTGCGGCTCGCGCCGGGGCTCGGACTCACCAATCGTTTCATCATCGACCAGCACTTCCGCCAGCGCGATCGTCTCGGGCGTCTGATTACCGCGCTTGCCTACAACCCGTTCGCCGTGGGCATCGGTCTGGATGAAGACACCGCCGCCTTCATCGGGCCTGACGAAACCATCGAGGTGACGGGCAGCGGCGGCGTGACGGTCGTGGATGCGTCCGATGTCAGCTATTCGTCCATTGGCGAAGTCAATGAGGGTCAGCCGGTGTGCATGCTCGGGCTTCGGTTGCACATTCTCGCCGCCGGAGCGACATTCAATTTGCACACGCGCCTGGCGGCTGCCGGGGACCTCATGCAGGCCAAGGAGTAGCCGACCTCAATGCGTATTCTCGATCGCTCGGTCTACGTCGGTCCCTCGTTGCACGCGCATTTCCCGGTCATCCGCCTCGAACTCGAGCTGGGTTCACTCGAGGACTGGCCTACCGGCCGCTTGGGCGGCGGCTTCGTCGACGCGCTCGCGGCCGCGCTGCCGGGTCTTGCCGAACATGGCTGTTCCTATCGAGAGCCGGGGGGATTTTTGCGGCGTATGCGCGAAGATGAGGGGACGTGGCTTGGCCACGTTCTCGAGCACGTAGCCATCGAACTGCAAAATATCGCCGGCGAGGAAGTTACCTTCGGCAAGACGCGCGCCGCCGGCCCGCCCGGGGTCTATACCGTCGTCTACGAATATGTGCAACGCGACGAAGGCATCGCGGCCGGCGATCTCGGCCTGCGGCTGCTCTGTTCGCTGCTGCCCCCCGCGATCCGCCCGGCCGGCTCGGTGCCCGACGGCTGGAATTGGGAGCAAGCGCGCGATGAATTCATCCGCTTCGCGCAGCGCCGGGCTTTGGGCCCCTCGACGGCCGCGCTGGTGCGGGCGGCCGAACAGCGGGGCATCCCCTGGCTGCGGCTCAACGATCAGTCCCTGGTGCAATTGGGCCATGGCAAGTACCAACAGCGCATCCAAGCGACGGTCACCAGCCGCACGTCGCACATCGCCGTAGAACTGGCCAGCGACAAGGAGGAGACCAACAAGATCCTGGCGACCCTCGGCCTGCCGGTGCCCAAACAGGAACTGGTACAAAGCGAAGGGCAGGCAGTTCGCGCCGCGAAGCGCATCGGCTTTCCCGTGGTGACCAAACCCTACAACGGCAATCACGGCCGCGGCATTTCGATTCGGCTCATGACCGACGAAGAAGTCATGCTCGGCTTCCTCGCTGCGCGCGAACATTCACGGTCGGTGATCGTCGAGACCTTCTTGGAAGGCGATGACCATCGATTGCTCGTGGTAAACGGCGATCTGGTGGCGGCCACGCGACGTACGCCCGGGCATGTGGTCGGCGACGGCGAGCACACCATCGCGCAGTTGATCGAGACCGTGAATCAGGACCCGCGCCGTGGCGTCGGCCATGAAAAGGTGCTGACGCGCCTGGAGCTCGATGGCCAGGCAGAGAAAATGCTGGAGCGCATGGATTTGCGGCCCGATTCCGTTCCCGCCGCCGGTCACATGGTGTTCCTGCGTTCGACGGCGAACCTCTCCACCGGAGGCACGGCCACCGACGTCACCGACATCATCCATCCGGATAACCGTGAAATGGCCGAACGTGCCGTGCGCGCAATCGGCCTCGACGTCGGCGGCGTGGATTTCCTCTCCAAGAATATCGCCGAGAGTTACCGCACGATTGGCGGCGGCATTTGCGAGGTGAACGCGGCACCGGGTTTTCGTATGCACGTGGCGCCGAGCGAAGGGACGGCGCGCGACGTCGCCGCTCCCGTCATCGACATGCTGTTCCCCGCGGGCGCTGCCGCGCGCGTGCCCATCGCCGCCATCACCGGTACCAACGGCAAGACCACCACCGCGCGCATGCTCGCGCACGTCACCAAAATGGGTGGCTACACGCCGGGGGTAACTACCACGGATGGCGTGTACATCAACGGTCAGCGTACCGTGCAGGGAGATATGACCGGACCGGTCTCGGCGCGCATGGTGCTCGCCGATCCGCAAATCGATATCGCGGTGCTGGAGACGGCGCGGGGCGGCCTGCTGCGCGCCGGGATGGGGGTGAACGAGGTCAACGTCGGCGGCGTGTTGAACGTCCAGGCCGATCATCTCGGTCTGAAGGGCATCGACACCCTCGAACAGCTGAGCGAATTGAAACGCATCGTCGTGGAGGTCGCGACGGACTGCGCGGTGCTGAACGCCGATGATCCGCTGGTGCTGAAAATGGCCGGCCACACGGAGGCCAAGAGTATCTGCTATGTGACCATGAATCCCCACCATACGCTGGTGCGCGAGCACATTCGCGCCGGAGGACGGGCCTGTGCGCTCGAGGCCGGGGTCAACGGTCAGATGATGACGCTGTACGACCGCGGCGGCCACATTCCGCTCCTGTGGACGCACCTGATACCGGCGACACTCGAAGGACGGGCGACGCACAACGTGCAGAATGCGATGTTCGCCGCGGCCATGGCCTTTTCGTTGGGGATAAAACTCGATGCCATCCGCCAGGGGCTGCGAACTTTCGACTCGACTTTCTATCAGGCGCCGGGACGCATGAATGTGTTCAACGAGCACTCCTTCAAAGTACTGTTCGACTACGGGCACAACGCGCACGCGGTCGGGGTGATGGCAGATCTGGCGCTGCGCCTCGACGTGACCGGCCGTCGCATCGTGGTGCTCGCGGGCCCTGGCGATCGGCGCGATGAGGACCTGGTGGCCATCGCACGCGCCGTTGCGGGCCGCTTCGATCACTACATATGCCGCCGCGACGACAATCTGCGCAACCGCGCGCCGGACGAAGTGCCGCGGATTCAGGCCCAGGCGTTGCTCGCCGCGGGGGTGCCGCAGAGTACGATTTCGATCATTGCCGACGAACAGGATGCCATCGACGCGGCACTGCGCATGGGAGCGGCGGGAGACTTGTTGCTGATCTTTGCCGATGCGCTGACGCGTTCTTGGAAACAGATCACGAAGTTCAAGCCGCTCGGTGCAGCACCGCGCCCGGCACCGGCCGCGCCTTCGCCGGCGAAAACGGTCGATCCCAAGAGCGACGTGACGATGGAGCCCGTGGGCGCGCTTGCGGAGTTCAGCCTCGAAGGCCTGATCCGGGACGAGCGCGGAGTTCGGATGGCGCCGGAGGGTGAGGACTGAACGCTCCGCCGGTGCTGCCGTTCGCGGACTCCCGGCGACTGATGGGCGCCAATATATTTTTTGCCTCCCCAGGCGCGGTGCTCGAGGTGGTCGGGTGGAATCCGGACGATGCGCTGCTCAGCGCGTGGCGCGCACGCGTCGAGCGGGCCGGCGACCGACTGGGCTGGACCGACCGGCAGTCCGTCGTACGCCGGCACTCGGGTGGTGCCTCACTCGCCATTGCGGCGCCGCGCGATCTATTGTTCTTGGCCACCGAAGTCAATGAGTGGGCGCTGTGTGCAGCCCTGGCCGAGCGCGATCCCACGCGATGGAGCGACCTGCAAGAGGCACTGGCGGCCGCCGCCTTGGCGGCCTCCGGCGGCACCGAGAATGCCGCGGCGGAGCCGGCGCCGGTCATCGCAGAGTCTGCCGCCCTGGCCCGCTTCGAGCTCCTCGCACGCGAGGAGGCCCACCCTCGATTGCGGGCGCTCTTGGAGGAAGCGGCATCGCGGGGGCTCCCCCACGTGCTCGACGAGTCGGAACTGACATTGGGAGCAGGTGCCGGCGGGCTTAGCTTCCCGCTCACGGCGTTGCCCTCCGGAAGCGACCTCCGCTGGGCCGAGCTGCATGATATCCCGACGGCGATCGTGACGGGGTCCAACGGCAAGACGACGACGGTCCGGCTGCTCGCGGCGTGTGCGACAGCCCATGGATGGCGGGTGGGCTATAACTGCACCGACGGGGTCTTTGTCGAAGACGACGTATTGGCGAACGGTGATTATTCCGGGCCTGCCGGAACGCGAATGGTGATGCGCGAACACCGCGTCCAGGCGGCCATTCTCGAAAGCGCGCGCGGCGGCATCCTGCGGCGCGGAATTGCGGTATCGCGCGCGGACGTCGCCGTGGTCACCAATATCAGCGCGGACCATTTCGGCGAGTACGGCATCCATGACATCGAGGGATTGGCGCACGTCAAGCTCGCGGTGGCCGCCGTGGTGGCGCCCGGCGGCTTGCTGGTGTTGAACGCGGACGACCCGCAGCTGCGAGCGCAGGCGGGCGCCCTTCACGGGCGATTCGGCCGCTCTCCCCCGCTGGGCTGGTTCGCGCTCGACGCCGATCACCCGACTCTATGCGAGGGCCGAGCGCGCGGCGCTGCGACGTGCGGGATGCGCGCGGGGCGATTGCAGCTCAGTCACCGAGGCGCCGAACACGATCTGGGTCCCGCGTCCGGGATGCCCCTGTCCATCGGTGGGGTTGCGACCTACAACATGGCGAATCTCGCCGGCGCCGCGCTTGCCGCCAGCGCGCTCGGTGTCGCCGCGGCGACCATCGCTGCCGTGTTTGCACGGTTCGGCGCGAACCTGCATGACAATCCGGGCCGGATGATGCGCTTCGAGTTCAACGGAGCACTGATACTGCTCGACTACGCGCACAATCCCGATGGCCTGCGCGGATTGCTGACCGTAGCCGCCCACCTGCGCGCCGCGAACGGCCGCCTCGGACTTCTGCTCGGCCAGGCAGGCAACCGGCAGGATGCCGACCTCGAGCAGCTGGCACGTGTGGCCGCGGAGTTCGGACCTGACCTCGTGGTCGTGAAAGAAAACGAAACCCAGCTGCGCGGCCGCGCGCCGGGAGAGGTACCGCGCATCATCCGCGCGGAGCTGGCGCGTCTCGGCCTGCCGGAGTCCGCACTGCCGGTTCGCAACAGCGAGATCGAAGCGGCACGCTACGCGCTCGACTGGGCGCGCCCCGGCGACGTGCTCGCGATGCCCGTGCACTCCCCGAACGCGCGCGCAGCGGTGACGGCTCTGCTACTAGAATCTTCGCCCCCGGCAACCACGGCGTGGCGACACCCCTGAGTGACATCCGGCATTGGAGGCCTACGGGGCCTTTGGGTATCATGGGCAACACCGTATGGGGGCCTGGGAAACCGCGACATCCGCGGCACATGGTGAATTCCCCCATCCAAGAAGATGTAGGATAAGCATGCCCCTGCCGACCGAACCGATTGGAAGCATTCCGCGCCCGCTGAAACTGCTCGAGGCGATCGCCGCTTGCGGGGACGGAACGCACCCCACGCTCGATGCCCTCTACGAAGAGGCCATTCGCGACACCATCGAGCAGTTCGAGGCCACGGGTTCGCCCATCATCACCGACGGTGAGCAGAGGAAATACCATAATTTCTGGACGTACAGCGTCCACGGACTGAAAAACACCAGTCCGGACGGATTCAAGATACCCTTCTCCGCCGGCCATACCCGACGCATGCCCCGGTTGACCTCCGAGCCATTCCGCTACAAGAGATATGCCGATCAATTCCTCGATGTGGCCCTGCCGTACGCGCACGTGCCCGTGAAACAGGCGATCATCTCGCCGTCGGCATTGAGTCTCATGTACCCCGCCGAAGGCATCTGCGGCTATTCGCGCGAGCTCTTCATCGAAGACCTGCTGCGTGAGCACGAAACCGAGGTGCGCCGCTGCCTGCAGAAGGGCGCATACAAGGTACAGATCGACTTCACGGAGGGACGGTTGGCGGTCAAAGTCGATCCGTCGGGCGGGCTGCTCAGCAGCTTCATCGATCTGAACAATCTTGCGCTGTCGCGCTTTTCCGCCGCCGATCGGCAGCGAATCGGCGTGCATACCTGCCCCGGCGGCGATCGCGACTCCACACACAGCGCGGAGGTCGACTACGCCGAGTTGCTTCCCAGCCTATTTGAACTCAATGCGGGAAATTTTTATGTCGCATTGGCCGGCGAGCAAGATCGGCCGCGGGTACTGGAGATCATTCGCCGTTACCTGCGCGAAGACCAAAAGGTTTTCGTGGGAGTCGTCGCACCCATCGATCCTCGCGTCGAAACGCCCGAGGAGGTTCGCGACCGGGTTCTGGAAGCGGCCCGCTACATCCCCGTCGAACAACTCGGCACCACGGATGACTGCGGATTTTCCCCCTTCTGCGACGATACCTCGACCACGCGCGAGACGGCCTTTGCCAAGATTCGGGCGCGTGTGCTCGGGACCGCCCTCGCATCGGACGTGCTGGGCGTGAACTGATGGACTCCGATGAGCGTGAAGTCGAGCAGTTGCGCTCGGTCGCTCTCGAGAATGCAAAGAGCATACTGCGCGCGCGTCAGCGCGCCGAACGAGAACTCATCGCCGCCAAGGAGGCGTTGGAACAGAAGACGCAGGAGCTTGCCCGTTCGCTCGAGGAACTGCGCCAGCAGCGCGAATGGTTCCAGGTGACGCTGGCGAGCATTGGGGATGCCGTGATCACCACCGACATCCTGGGCAACGTAACATTCCTCAATCCGGTGGCCGAGAGAATGACCGGCTGGACATCGGACGAGGCGATCGGCAAACCGCTGGCGAGCGCATTCAAGATCGTCAATGAACGCACTCGGGTGACGGTTCAGAACCCGATTGCGAAGGTGTTGAGCGAAGGAGCCATCGTCGGTCTCGCCAATCACACGGCGCTGATTGCCAAGGATGGCACGGAGACGGCCATCGAAGACAGTGCCGCGCCGATTCGCGATCTCCGCGGCAACATTTGCGGTGCCGTCATGGTTTTTCATGACGTGACCACGCGGCGGCAGGCGGAAGAAGCGCTGCGCGAAGCCGATCGGCGCAAGGATGAATTCCTGGCCACGCTCGCACACGAGCTGCGCAACCCGCTCGCGCCCATTCGGCAAGCGGCGCTCATCTCCAAAGCGCAAGGGGCAACCGAAGCTCAGCAGCGCTGGAGCCAGGAGGTCATCGAGCGGCAAGTGCGGCATATGGCGCTTCTGCTCGATGATTTGCTCGACATTTCACGGGTCACCCGCGGAACGCTGGTGCTGCGGCTGCAGCCGACGGATCTTGCGTCCATGATCGATGCCGCCGTCGAGACTGCGCGTCCGGCGATCGATGCCAAGCGCCACACGCTGGCGGTCCAGATTCCGCAGGAGCCCGTGCGTTTCAATGCCGACCCGCTGCGAATGGCGCAAATACTCGCCAATCTGCTGACGAACGCGGCCAAGTACACCGATGCCGAGGGCCGCATCGGACTCGCGGCCAGCCTCGAGCGTGAGCACGTCACGATTCGCATCACCGACAATGGCATCGGCATCAGCGCCGCGGCGCTGCCGAAGATCTTCGAGATGTTCGCGCAGGTGTCCTCGGCGAGGGACCGCTCGGAGGGAGGACTCGGAATTGGCCTGGCACTCACGAAAGGGTTGGTCGAGCTGCATGGAGGACACATCGAGGCGCGCAGCGCAGGCCTCGGCCGCGGCAGCGAATTCACGGTCCGGCTTCCGGCGGCTGCGGTGAGCGACACGGGCCGGCAGGAATCGACCGCCGCTAAATCGTCGCGCCGCCCCGCGAGCCGGCGAATCCTGGTCGCCGATGACAACCGCGATGCCGCCGAATCGCTCGCCGCGCTCCTGCAATTGGACGGCCACGAGGTGACTATCGTCCATGACGGCGACGCAGCGCTCAGTGCGTTTGCGGCGTCCCGTCCGGACATAGCGCTGCTCGATATCGGCATGGCCGGTATGAACGGCTACGAGGTGGCACGAGCAATACGGCAGGCCCATCCCGGGTCGCTCGCGAAGCTCGTCGCCATCACGGGATGGGGCCAGGAAAATGACAGGCTGCGCGCCTTCGCTGCCGGATTCGACTTCCATTTTACCAAGCCTGTCGATCTGCAGCGGTTATCCGCCATCGTCGACTCGCCGCCTCCGCGTCCGGAACCGGTGTAGGCCGGCCAGCGTCGACTTGACCGCAGGTCACGTGTGGCATAGTCTGCCGGCGTCGTTGGAAGAGACTGGCACGCGACGTGCCGGCGCCGAAGGAGCAACCGCCCCGGAATCTCTCAGGCAAAAGGACCACGACACGATACATCTGGAAAGTGGCACGACGGCGTGTCCGCCGACGGGATAACGCTCTCAGGCGCTTGCGACAGATGGGGCGATGTACTTTATGGCAGCCGGTGGGTTGCCGAAGGATCGCCGTCATGAATGCAAGCCCATCCTCAGGCATATCCGACGTACCTCGCACGAACTCCGGTCCCACGAGCTCCGGGGCGGGCGAGCCGCCGCGCTCCTTGCAATTGCACGATCTCCACCTCGAGCACGGTGCCCGCATGGCACCGTTCGCCGGGTTCGTCATGCCAATTCACTATGCGCTCGGTATCTTAGGCGAACATAAACACACCCGCGCCGCGGCGGGGCTCTTCGATGTATCCCACATGGGGCAGATTCTGCTGCGCGCTCGATCCGGCGTGGCTGCCGATGCGGCCCGCGCACTGGAATCCCTGGTGCCCGTCGACGTGCTATCGCTGCCCGTGGGCCGCCAGCGATACGGGTTCTTCACGACGGAATCGGGCGGCATACGCGATGATTTGATGATCGCCAACTTGGGTTCGTTTCTATACCTCGTCGTGAACGCCGCCTGCAGCGGCAGCGACTTGGCGTATTTGCGGGAGCGCCTGTCGGCACTGTGTACGGTCGAAGCGCTGCCCGACCGCGCATTGTTGGCCATCCAAGGACCGTCGGCCTGTGCCGCCCTGTCGAGTTTGGTGGCGTCGACCACCGCGATGCGCTTCATGGATGCCGGCATCTTCTCGATAGACGGCGCCGAGTGCTTCATCGCGCGCTCCGGTTACACGGGCGAGGACGGCTTTGAGATCTCCGTTCCCGCGGCATTGGCGCGGACGGTTGCCGAACGGCTGCTGAGCCATCCCGACGTGCAGCTGATCGGCTTGGGCGCACGCGACAGCCTGCGTCTGGAGGCGGGGTTGTGCCTGTACGGCCACGATATCACTGCGCAAACCACGCCGGTCGAGGCCGAGCTCGGCTGGGCTATCCAACCCGTGCGCCGTGTGGGCGGCATGCGAGCGGGCGGTTTTCCCGGGGCCGACGTCATCCTATCGCAGTTGACGCAGGGCGCTGCGCGCAGGCGCGTGGGCCTGCGCCCGGAACTTCGGCCCGTACGCGAGGGTGCGACCCTCTTCGCCGAGGCAGCATCCGACACCGCGATCGGTCAGGTCACTTCCGGCACGTACGCGCCTTCCGCGCATGGCCCGGTGGCGATGGGTTACGTGCCGCGCTCGGCGGCGCACCTGGGGACCCGCCTGTTCGCCGACGTGCGCGGCCAACGAACGCCCGTCACGGTAAGCGAGATGCCGTTCGTTGCGCACCGTTATCACCGTTGATCATTATCACCATTAGCCGAGGACGGAGATTCCATGGATATTCGCTATACCGCAGACCATGAATGGGTGGCTGTCGAGGGAGACCTTGCCACGGTCGGAATTACCGATCACGCGCAGGGCGCTCTCGGCGACCTGGTATTCGTGCAGCTGCCGGAAGTGGGTGCGACGTTGCCCAGGGGTGCCGCGGCCGCCGTGGTCGAGTCGGTCAAAGCCGCCTCGGATGTTCTGGCGCCGCTCAGCGGGACCGTCGTCGCGACCAATCCCGCCACGGTCGCCGATCCCTCGCTGGTCAATTCGCAGCCGACCGGTGCCGGCTGGTTGTTCAAAATCAAGATGAGCGACGCGGCAGAACTGGGCGATTTGCTGGATGAGAGCGCGTACCAGAGGATCGCAACTTGAAAAACCCGGCATCCATCTTGTCGGTGCCGCCCAGCGCCGCGGCCGGGTCGGAAAGCGCCCGGCCAATCGAGTTTGCAAGACGCCACATTGGCCCGTCGGACGAGGACGTCACCGCCATGCTTGAGGTCATCGGGGTGCCGTCGGTAGATGAGCTGATGAGCCAAACGCTGCCGGATTCGATTCGCGTCACACGCCCGCTCCAGATCGGTAGCGCGCTGTCGGAAACCGAAGCGCTCGCACACCTGCAGGCGCTCGCTGCGAAAAACCAGATCATGACGTCGCTCATCGGTATGGGGTATTACGACACCGTCGTACCGCCGGTTATTTTGCGCAACGTGCTAGAGAACCCGGCCTGGTACACCGCGTACACGCCCTACCAGCCCGAGATCAGTCAAGGGCGCCTCGAGGCGCTGCTCAATTTTCAGACTATGGTCTGCGATTTGACGGCCCTGGACGTCGCCAATGCCTCGCTTCTGGATGAGGCCACCGCTGCGGCGGAAGCCATGGCACTGGCCAAGCGAGTCGCGAAGTCGCCGTCGACGCGGTTTTTGGTCGATGCCCATGCGCACCCGCAGACGCTCGCCGTGCTGCGCACCCGAGCGGCGCCGCTGGGCTGGGACGTGGTCACCGTCGATGAGTGCGCGCAGCTTGATGACATGGCCTGCTTCGGCCGGTTCTTTCAATACCCGGGGACCTATGGGCAAGTCTGCGATTTCAGCGACGCGATTCGGGCCGTTCATGCACAGGGCGGCATCGCCATCGTGGCAGCCGACCCCTTGGCCTTGACGCTATTGAAAGCGCCGGGCGAGTTCGGCGCCGATATCGCCGTCGGTTCGACGCAGCGCTTCGGCGTACCGCTGGGGTTTGGCGGACCGCATGCCGCCTACATGGCTGTCCGAACTGCCTTGCAACGTCAGTTGCCGGGCCGCCTGGTCGGAGTCTCGGTGGATGCCGACGGGTCACCGGCTTATAGGCTGGCACTGCAGACGCGTGAGCAGCATATCCGCCGCGAAAAGGCCACTTCCAATATCTGCACGGCGCAAGTATTGCTCGCGGTGACGGCGGGTATGTACGCCGTCTACCACGGTGCCGAAGGACTGTCGCACATTGCCGAAAGCATCCACCGCCGCACCGCGGTGCTTGCGGCCGGCCTGCGCCGCTTGGGCGTGCGGATATTGAACGGCACGTATTTCGATACGCTGACCGTGGAGAGCAAGGCGGATCACGAGCGCATTTTGCAGCGGGCGAGCGACGAGCATCTCAATTTCAGAATACTCGATTCGGGTGCGTGTGGCGCGCCCCGTGCGGTGGGTATGTCGCTGGATGAAACCAGCACCGACAAAACGGTCGAGGCCGTTTGGCGATGTTTCGGCGGCAAATTTGCATTTGACGAGATCGAGCGCGCATCGTCGCCCGGCATCCTTCCGGCGCTGCGGCGCACGTCCGGGTTTCTGACGCACCCGGTGTTCAACCGCTATCGGTCGGAGACCGAGCTGCTGCGCTATTTGCGCCGTTTGAGCGACCGGGATCTGGCGCTCGATCGCACGATGATTCCGCTCGGCTCGTGCACGATGAAATTGAATGCGACGGCGGAAATGATCCCGATGACCTGGCCCGGGTTCGCCGGGTTGCACCCCTTTGCGCCGGCCCGGCAGGCGCAAGGATACGCCGAACTATTCACGGCGCTGGAACGCGCGTTGTGCGACATAACCGGATACGACGCCGTTTCCTTGCAACCGAATTCAGGTGCTCAAGGGGAGTACGCAGGACTGCTCGCGATTCGCGCCTACCATTTGAGCCGCAACCAACCGCAACGCAACGTCTGCTTGATACCCGCATCCGCTCATGGCACCAACCCCGCATCCGCGACCATGGCCGGGATGCGGGTGGTGGTCGTGCGCTGTGACACGAGCGGCAATGTCGATCTCGAAGACCTGAAGGTTCATTGCGAGCGGCTCGACGGCACGCTGGCAGCCGCCGTGGTCACCTATCCGTCGACGCACGGAGTGTTCGAGGAAGGTATTCGCACGCTTTGCGAGATCGTGCATCGCGCCGGCGGCCAGGTGTACATCGATGGCGCGAATCTCAACGCTCAAGTTGGACTGGCGCGACCGGCTGACTACGGCGCGGATGTTTCCCACCTGAACCTGCACAAGACATTTTGCATTCCGCACGGCGGCGGCGGCCCCGGTATGGGGCCCATAGCCGTCAAGGCACACCTCGCGCCGTTCCTCCCGCGGCATCCCCTCGACGTAGCTGCAGGCGTAGGGCCCGGAGCGGTGTCCGCCGCGCCGTACGGTTCTGCGAGCATTTTGCCGATTGCCTACATGTACATTCGCCTCATGGGCAGCGCCGGGCTGAAGCGCGCAAGCGAGATCGCGATCGTCTCGGCGAACTACGTGGCACGGAGGCTCGAGAATCACTTTTCGGTGCTGTACCGCAACCATAACGGACGAGTGGCTCACGAATGCATCGTCGATCCGCGCGTCTTCAAGGAGGGTTCGGGCGTCACCGTGGATGACATTGCGAAACGGCTGATCGACTATGGCTTTCACGCGCCGACCATGAGCTTTCCCGTTGCCGGCACGCTGATGATCGAACCTACGGAGTCCGAATCCAAGCGCGAACTGGATCGATTCTGCGACGCGATGATCGGTATCCGCCAGGAGATTCGCGACATCGAACAGCAACGCTACGCGGTCGAGCAGTCACCGCTGCGCCGTGCACCGCATACGGTGCGCGACCTCGTCGCCGAAGCCTGGGATCGGCCGTACGCGCGGAGCACCGGCTGCCTGCCCGCCGGCGGCTCGGGCGCAGACAAATATTGGCCGCCGGTGGGGCGTGTCGACAACGTTCATGGCGATCGGAATCTTCTATGTTCGTGTCCGCCATTGACGGACTACGCGAGTTCATAGGCGCATCCGCCGGGCGCTTCACATCGGGAAATGCTTGGCCAGGAAACCTTCGCCCCGTTCGAGGATGAAATAGCGGAACGCCTCTGCCGCGGGCGATAGGGTCTTGGCCAGATTGTTGACCACGTGCCAACGCCGCATCACCGGCAAGCCCTCCGTTTCCGGTGCGGCAATCAGCCGGTGATCGAGTTCGAGCCCGATGGTGTGGAGGGACAACAGGGCCACACCCATGCCGGCCATGACGGCCTGCTTGATCGCCTCGTTACTGGACATCTGCATGACGACGCGCACATTCAAATGATGCGCTTGGAGGTACTCATCGAGCGCGGCTCGCGTGCCGGATCCAGGCTCGCGCACGATGAATCCCTCCTCTGACACGGCACTCGCCGGGACTGACTCCATGCGCGCAAAGCGATGATCGATCGACGTGACGAGCACGTGCGGATGCATCGCGAACGGCTCGGCGCGCGTGGGCCAACCCTTCGGCGGTCTGCCCATGATCGCGAGTTCGATATCGCCTTGCTGCATCAGAGCGACGATCTCTTCGCGGTTGTTCGCGACCTGCAGCCGAACTTCGATCCCCGGATGATCCTGCCGGAATTGCGCGAGTAAGCGCGGCAAGAAATAGGTTGCGGTACTGACTATGGCCACATCCAGCGGACCGCTCTGCAGGCCGCGAAAGCGCGCCACCATATCTTCGGCGTCGCGCATGGCGGCCAGCACGCGCTGCGTATCCGCCAACACGTATTCGCCGACCATGGTGAGGGAAACCTGGCGGCTGGTTCGGTTGAACAAGGGTAGGCCGACTTCGATTTCCAGTTCCTTGATCTGCATAGAAATCGCCGGCGCGGTGAGCTTCAGCTCCTCCGCTGCTCGGATGAAGCTCGAATGGCGCGCGACCGAAGCAAAGACGCGGAGCTGACGAAGTGTGACGTTCTTCATTAAGAAGTATTTAACGTTGAGGTAATTATAACTGACTGTACCTAAATGATCAATGTTAATACAGTCCCCCGCACACACGACGCGAGGGCTGTAAATGCTGCAAACGAAAGAGAAACCCACCGATAAACCGACAGAAATACCGGCCGAAGGTGAAATAAAGGACGCGAAAAAGCGCTATAGCGCCGGCGTTCTCAAATACCGCCAGATGGGGTATTGGGTTCCCGACTACGTGCCCAAGGACACGGACACCCTATGCCTGTTTCGCATCACCCCCCAGGAGGGCGTCGACCCCATCGAGGCAGCGGCCGCCGTTGCCGGCGAGTCGAGTACCGCGACCTGGACGGTGGTGTGGACGGACCGGCTCACGGCGTGCGACAGCTATCGCGCCAAGGCCTACAAGGTCGAGCCCGTGCCGAACATCCCCGGGCAGTACTTCGCCTGGGTGGCCTACGACATCATATTGTTCGAGGAAGGTTCGATCGCGAACATGACGGCGAGCCTGATCGGGAATGTCTTCAGCTTCAAGCCGCTCAAGGCGGCGCGGCTGGAGGACATCCGCGTTCCAGTCGCCTATGTCAAGACGTTCAAGGGTCCACCGACCGGACTCATCGTCGAGCGCGAGCGCCTCGACAAGTTCGGCCGCCCCCTCCTTGGGGCAACGACCAAGCCGAAGCTCGGTCTGTCGGGCCGCAACTATGGCCGCGTGGTCTACGAGGGTTTGAAGGGCGGCCTCGATTTCATGAAGGACGACGAGAACATCAACTCGCAGCCTTTCATGCACTGGCGCGACCGGTTTCTCTACGTGATGGATGCGGTCAACAAGGCGAGCGCGGCCACCGGCGAGGTCAAAGGCTCCTACCTCAACGTCACGGCGGCGACCGTCGAAGATATGTACGAGCGAGCGGAGTTCGCCAAGGATTTGGGCTCGGTCATCATCATGATCGATCTGGTGGTGGGCTGGTCGTCCATCCAAAGTCTCTCCAATTGGTCCCGCAAGAACGACATGATCCTGCACTTGCACCGCGCGGGCCACGGAACCTATACGCGGCAGAAGAATCACGGAATCAGTTTCCGCGTCATCGCCAAGTGGTTGCGGCTGGCGGGCGTCGATCACATGCATACCGGCACGGCTGTGGGCAAACTCGAGGGCGACCCACCGACGGTGCAGGGCTATTACAATGTATGCCGCGACAGTTACACCAAGCGGGATTTGCCGCGGGGGCTGTTCTTCGACCAGGATTGGGCGGACCTACGCAAGGTCATGCCCGTGGCATCGGGCGGAATCCACGCCGGCCAGATGCATCAGCTGCTCGATCTATTCGGCGATGACGTCGTGTTGCAGTTCGGCGGCGGCACCATCGGTCACCCGGCCGGTATCCAAGCCGGCGCGGTGGCCAACCGTGTGGCGCTGGAAGCGATGGTCAAGGCGCGCAACGAAGGCCGCGACATCAGGAACGAAGGACCCGAAATTCTGCGCACCGCGGCCCGGTCTTGCAGCCCGCTGCAACAGGCGCTCGATACCTGGGGCGAGATCAGTTTCAATTACACACCCACCGACACGTCCGACTACGCGGTCACGGCCGCCGCATCGAACTGAAGCTTCAAGGAGAACACGACCATGATGACCAACCCCGTCGGCCGCATCACTCAAGGACAGTTCAGCTATCTGCCCGAGTTGACGGACGCGGAGATCACGCTGCAGATCGAGTACGGACTTGCAAAGGGTTACGCCTGGAGCGTGGAGTACACGGACGATCCGCATCCGCGAAACACCTATTGGGAAATGTTCGGCATGCCCATGTTCGATCTGCAGGACGCGGCGGGCGTCCTGATGGAACTGCAGAACTGCCGCAAGACCTTCCCGCAGCACTACATCCGGCTCATGGCCTTCGATTCCACCCGCGGTATCGAAACCATCGTGATGAGCTTCATCGTGAACCGACCGCAAAACGAACCCGGTTTCGCGCTGGTGCGGCAGGAAGAGCACGGCCGCACGATGCGCTACACGATCCACAGCTACGCGACCGATCGAGCGGGGACTTGACGAGATGCGAACACAGCTGAATCGCGTCGTGCTCGCGGGCCGGGTACCCTAAGGTGGCCGCACCCATGTACGCCATCCCGGGCGCAATGCCGCCCGACGCCGCGGCGCCGGCCGATCGAGCCGCCGACGCGGCGCCGAACACGGACGTGCGCACGGTGAATGGGGTGCTTGCGCAGAGCCAGGCCGGTGCGGTGATGGAGGAACTCGAGCGCGACCTCGTCGGGCTGGCGCCGATCAAGGCCCGTATCCGCGACATCGCGGCGCTTCTAGTCATCGACCGGCTGCGCATAAACCTTGGACTGCAGGCACAGGCGCCGAGCTTGCACATGTGCTTCACCGGCAATCCCGGTACCGGCAAGACCACGGTGGCGATGCGCATGGCGCAAATTCTTCACCGCCTCGGCTACGTGCGCAAAGGCCACTTGGTGGCGGTGACCCGCGACGACCTGGTGGGGCAATACATCGGTCACACGGCGCCGAAAACCAAGGAGGTGTTGAAGAAGGCGATGGGTGGCGTGCTCTTCATCGACGAGGCCTACTACCTCTACCGCCCGGAGAACGAACGCGACTATGGACAAGAGGCCATCGAAATCCTGCTGCAGGTGATGGAGAATCAACGGGATGATCTGGTCGTCATTCTGGCCGGCTACAAAGACCGGATGGATGCCTTCTTCCGCTCCAACCCGGGCCTGAGTTCTCGCATCGCACATCATCTGGACTTTCCGGACTATGCGGCGCCCGATCTGCTGTGGATCGCCGACAAAATGCTCGCGCAGCAGAACTACCGATTCGGCCCGGGCGCCCGGGAGGCTTTCGGGGAGTACGTCACGCACCGCATCTTGCAGCCGCATTTTGCAAACGCCCGTAGTGTTCGCAACGCCTTGGACCGTGCCCGGTTGCGCCAGGCGAGCCGGCTGTTTGCCGACAAGGATCGAGAATTCACGGCCGACGACCTGACCACCATCGCCGAGTCCGACCTTCGCGCCAGCCGAGTATTCGCCGCCGCCCAGAAACCGACCTGAAGGAGTTCCGATCATGCATCTTGGACGCACGACCCTCTCGAAGTTTCTAATTCAGCAGCTCAGCGGCATCGAAGATGCCAACGATCTGGGCGCCCTGCTGGTCGATGTGGCCGCGGCGGTCAAGGCCATCTCCGCGATGACCGCCAAAGGAGCGCTCGGCGGCTATCTGGGTGAACTCGGCAGCAAAAACGTGCAGGGCGAAACGCAGCAAACGCTCGACGTGCTGGCCAATGAAGTGATGCTGCGCAGCTGCGAATGGGGCGGCTTGGTCGCAGGCATGGCCTCGGAGGAGCTGGATGATCCCTATGCCGTGCCGGATGAGTATTCCCGCGGCCGCTATCTGCTGGTATTCGACCCGCTCGACGGATCGTCCAACATCGATGTGAATGTCTCGGTGGGCACCATCTTCTCGGTGCTGCGCCACGACAAGCCGGAACGGCCGGTGGTGAGCGATTATCTGCAGCCCGGCCAGCAGCAAGTTGCTGCCGGCTACGCGATCTACGGGCCGGCGACGATGCTGGTGATTACCTTGGGCAAGGGCACGCACGGCTTCACGCTCGACCGGGAGATCGGCAACTTCATCCTGACGCACCCCAATCTCCTGATTCCGGCCGACACCAGCGAGTTTGCGATCAACACCAGCAATGCGCGATTTTGGGAGCCGCCGGTGCATCGTTACGTGGCTGAGTGCCAGGCCGGCAAGACGGGCGATCGCGGGCGCGACTTCAACATGCGTTGGATTGCTTCCATGGTCGCTGAGGTGCACCGCATCCTCATGCGCGGCGGCGTGTTCATGTATCCCAAGGATACGAAGGACCGCAGCAAACCCGGACGGTTGCGCCTGTTGTACGAAGCCAATCCGATGAGCCTCCTCGTGGAGCAGGCCGGAGGACGGGCGTCCACGGGAAACCACCGGCTGCTGGCGGTCACCCCCGAGGGGCTGCATCAGCGCGTTCCGTTGATCCTCGGCTCTCGCAACGAGGTCGAGCGCATCGAGCGCTACCACGCCGAGCACGCAAGCGGCACCGACCGGCCGTTCAGCTCTCCGCTGTTCAACGAACGCTCGATGTTTCGTAGCGAAGCGCGTCTCTGAGCGGCCCTGGAATCGCGCATCGAAAATGAGAAATTAAAACCATATCATGTCCAACAAGCACCCAGTAATTGCCGTGACCGGATCCTCCGGGGCCGGCACCACGACCGTCATGAAGAGCTTCGCGCACATCTTCAGGCGCGAAGGCATCAATGCGCAGGTGATCGAAGGGGATTCCTTCCATCGCTTCGGCAGAATCGAGATGCGCGAACGAGTACGCGCGGCCGACAGCGGCGAGGGCCCGCAGATCAGCCACTTCGGGCCGGAGGCGAACTTGTTGAGCGAACTCGCGGCGAGTTTGGCCGAATATGGCGCAACCGGGGGCGGCAAGGTCCGCCGCTACATTCACGACGCGGGCGAAGCCAAAGAACTCGGCGGCGAGCCCGGCACCTTCACCGATTGGCAGCCCATGGGCGCCGGCAGCGATTTGCTGTTCTACGAAGGCTTGCATGGCGGCTACAGCCAAGGGGACGTGGACGTCGCGCGGCACGTGGATCTGCTGGTCGGCGTCGTTCCCATCATCAATCTTGAATGGATACAAAAGCTGCGGCGCGACCAGCATTTGCGCGGCTACAGTCAGGATGCGGTGGTCGACACGATTCTGCGCCGTATGCCCGACTACGTGAATTACATCTGCCCACAGTTCAGCCGAACTCACGTCAACTTTCAGCGCGTGCCGACGGTGGACACGAGCAACCCGTTCATCGCGAAGGACATTCCGACCGCCGACGAATCGATGGTGGTCATCCGCTTCGCCAATCCCAAAGGCATCGATTTTCCGTACCTGCTGTCGATGCTGCACAACTCCTGGATGAGCCGGCCCAACAACATCGTGGTGCCGGGCGGCCAGATGGGCTTGGCCATGCAAATCATTTTTACACCGATGATTCTGCGGTTGATGGACATGAAAAGGCGAGCGCAATAAGTGAGGTACGCACGATGAATGCCAGAACCGAGTCAGTACCCGTCGAACGCGCCCAGCTTGCGAACGCGCTGCGTTTCTTGGCGATCGATGCCGTCGAAGCGGCGAACAGCGGCCATCCCGGCATGCCCATGGGCATGGCCGAAATCGCCGAAGTCCTGTGGCGGCGTTTTCTGAGCCACAACCCGGCGGACCCGAATTGGCCGGATCGCGATCGATTCGTACTGTCCAACGGACATGGCTCGATGCTGCTGTACGCGCTGCTGCATCTGTCCGGGTACGCATTACCCATGGCGGAATTGCAGCGCTTTCGTCAATTGCACAGCAAGACGCCGGGCCATCCCGAAGTGGGCATGACGCCCGGAGTCGAAACGACCACGGGCCCGCTTGGGCAAGGATTGGCCAATGCGGTGGGCATGGCGCTGTCCGAGCAGTTGTTGGCGGCGCATTTCAATCGACCCGGTCACCACATCGTCGATCATCGCACCTGGGTATTCGTCGGCGATGGCTGCCTGATGGAGGGCATCAGCCACGAAGCGTGTTCGCTGGCGGGAACTCTCGGGCTCGCGAAGCTGGTCGTGATCTATGACGACAATGGCATCAGCATCGATGGACACGTCGAGCACTGGTTCGCCGATGACACCCCGAAGCGCTTCGAGGCGTACGGCTGGCGCGTTCTTCGAGGGGTCGATGGCCACGACACGGCGGCGATCGAGGCGGCGCTAGCAGCAGCCTGCGAGCACGACCGGCGGCCGACGCTCGTTTGCTGCAAGACCACCATCGGCAAGGGAAGTCCCAACAAGGCCGGTACGCACGACGTACATGGCGCCGCATTGGGCGCAGCCGAAATCGCGGCAACTCGCGCGGCTCTCGGTTGGAATTCCGATCCGTTCGTGGTGCCGGAAGAGATTCGCGCCGCGTGGGATGCGCGCACGACGGGCGCCCTACGGCAGTCCGCCTGGCAGCGCCGCTTTGCGGCCTACGCCGCCGTGTATCCGGACCTTGCGGCTGAATTCGAACGGCGCGTGGTGTCTCGCCACCTGCCCCACGACTGGCTTCGTGCGAGCGGCGAAGCGCTCGCCACCGTGGTTGCAAAGGGCGCCGGCATCGCCTCGCGCAAGGCTTCGCAGAACGCGATCGAGGCGCTGCAGCCGCTACTTCCCGAGCTCCTGGGCGGCTCGGCCGACCTCGGCGGCTCGAATCTGACCGAAACCAAAGCCAGCGTCCCGGTACGACGAGGTCGCTGGGGAAACTATATCAACTATGGGGTGCGTGAGTTCGGCATGAGCGCCGTGATGAACGGCGTCGCGCTGCATGGAGGCTTCATCCCCTACGGCGGGACATTTCTCACGTTTTCCGATTACAGTCGAAATGCCGTGCGCATGTCGGCACTGATGCGTGCGAGGGTAATCTACGTCTTTACGCACGACAGTGTCGGGTTGGGCGAAGATGGTCCGACCCACCAGCCCGTCGAGCATGTCGCGAGCCTGCGATTGATACCGAACAATGCCGTGTGGCGGCCCTGCGACGCCGTGGAGACCATGATCGCCTGGACCACGGCCATCGAGCGTCGCGACGGCCCCACGTGCCTGATCCTGTCACGGCAAAATCTACCGCACTTCCAGCGCCGGGCCGGGCAGCTCGCCGATATCCGCAAGGGCGGTTATGTACTCGCCGACGACGATGATCCTGCCGTGACTCTTCTGGCGACCGGTTCGGAGGTGGCATTGGCGATGCTCGCCCGCGACGCGTTGGCCACGGAAGGGATTGGCGCGCGCGTCGTATCGATGCCCAGCTGCCGCGATTTTGACCGGCAAAGCGCCGACTACCGTGCCGCGGTATTGCCGCGCAAAGTGCCGGTGCTGGCGATCGAAGCCGGCGTGACCCACTTCTGGCGTGCCTATACCGGCTTCGACGGGGATGTGGTCGGCATCGATCGCTTTGGCGAATCGGCACCCGCGGCCCATGTTGCGGAGGAAATCGGCTTGACGGTCCAGGTCGTCACGGCCCGCGCGCGGCACCTCGCTCAACGCCCCGCACGGCCCTGAGCGAACGCCGGGCATCACGAATATCAACGCGACGCATTAGGAGTTTTCATGGCCTTCATTTCCCTTCGCCAACTGCTGGACCACGCCGCTGAGCACGACTACGGCGTGCCCGCATTCAATGTGAACAACCTCGAGCAGATCCAGGCAATCATGGAGGCAGCGGAAGAAAGCCGCAGCCCAGTCATACTGCAGGCATCCGCGGGCGCCCGCAAATATGCCGGAGAACCTTACCTGCGGCACATGGTGCTGGCCGCCGTCGAGTCCCATCCAGGAATTCCCGTCGTTTTGCACCAGGACCACGGCGCCAGCCCGGCCGTGTGCACCCAGTCCATTCGTTCCGGATTTACGAGCGTCATGATGGATGGCTCGCTGCAGCAAGACGCAAAGACGCCGGCCAGCTACGAATACAACGTCGAGGTTACTCGGGCAGTCTGTGAGATGGCGCATACCATCGGGGTGTCGGTCGAGGGCGAATTGGGCTGTTTGGGTTCGCTCGAAACCGGCCAGGCCGGCGAGGAGGACGGTGTGGGCGCGGCAGGGACGCTCACGCACGACATGATGCTCACCGATCCGGCACAGGCCAAGGACTTCGTCGCACGAACCGGTGTTGACGCATTGGCAATTGCCATCGGCACCAGTCACGGCGCTTACAAATTCACGCGCCAGCCCACCGGCGACATCCTGGCGATGGATCGGATCCTCGCCATTCACGCGAGCGTGCCCAACACACACTTGGTGATGCATGGGTCGTCGAGCGTGCCGCAGGAGTGGTTGGCCATCATCCGCGAACACGGCGGGGACATCAAGGAAACCTATGGAGTGCCGGTCGAAGAGATTCAGCGCGGTATTCGCAGCGGCGTGCGCAAAGTGAACATCGACACCGACATACGCCTGGCGATGACCGGTGCGATGCGCCGGTCGTTTGCGCAGGACCCGAGCGAGTTCGACCCGCGCAAGGCGATGATCGCGGCGAAAAAGGCGGCGCGGTCGCTGTGCAAGGCGCGCTTCGAGGCCTTCGGCTGTGCCGGGCACGCCGACCGCATCAAGCCCCTCGCGCTCGAAATGATGGTCGGGCGCTACAACTGAATTGGCCCCGCATCGATGTTCAAGGCAGTTTTATGGGACGTCGACGGCACCTTGGCCGAGACGGAGCGCGATGGCCATCGGGTCGCCTTCAACGAGGCATTCGAAGCGTTGGATGTGCCCTGGCGCTGGAGTGAAGGACACTATGGAGCACTGCTCGGCGTGGCGGGCGGACGCGAGCGCCTGCTGCACGACATGCAGGCCCGAAGTTTAGCGCCCGCTGAGGCGCATGAGCGCCAGGAGCTGGCGGCGCGGATACACAAGACCAAGAACGAAATTTACGCAAGAATCGTTGCCGGCGGCAGGTTACGGTTGCGCGAGGGGGTAAGTGAGTTGATGGAGGACTGTGATCGCGCCGGGATACGCATGGGAATCGTAACGACGACGAGTCGTTGCAATGTGGAAGCCTTGCTTCGTACGCATCTTGGCAAGGACTGGGAGTCCAAGTTTGCGACCGTGGTGTGCGCCGAAGACGCGCCGACAAAAAAGCCGCATCCGCAAGCCTATTTACTCGCCCTCGAGGCTCTTCAGTTGCACTGCCGCGAGACCGTTGCCATTGAAGATGCGCCGGCCGGAATCGCCGCTGCGCAGGCCGCCGGCATTCCGGTGATAGTGACGCGCAGCCACTATTTCTCGGCGGAGCCAGTCCGAGGCGCCCTCGCCGTCGGCCCGTCTTTGGGTCGATGCGGCGGCTGGCAGCCTACCGCTTACCCGGGCCTCCCGCGCATCGGCCTGGGCCAGCTTACCCGCTGGTACGCGCAAAGTTCCTCGGCATAGTTCCTCGTGATAGTGAATCTTATCGCCTAAAATCCGGAGAAAAAAATGCGACGAGTAAGATCCGTGATGCCCCTGTCGATTGCAATTTTGTCCGCTTCCATCGTGTGCGCGAGTCGGGCCGATGACACCGCCCATGCGACGGACCCCAATTTACCGACACCGTACACCGTGCAGGACGGCAACAAGGTCGATACGAAGACCCTGGAGGGCTGGAAAACATGGCGGGCGATGGCCTGTGAACGCTGCCATGGCGCCGAGCAAGAAGGTCTGGTGGGACCCTCGTTGGTCAATTCGCTGAGGACCTTGTCGAAGGAGGACTTCCACACCACCATCGTCAATGGACGCCCCGAGAAGGGTATGCCGCCCTGGGGTGCAAGCGATATGGTGCAGAAGAATTGGGAAGGTCTGTACGCGTATCTCAAAGGTAGGTCGGACGGCAGCATCAGCCCGGGGCGTCTGAACGCTATCAGTCCGTGATGACACGGGGTGGTCCCGTGTAGCCGCCGACTGCGTCGCGCAGCTTGCCGATGTCGTCATGCCGCGTAGCGATGTCGCGGCGATCCGCGGCGAGGCGCATGTCACGCAGGACTTCGAGTGAACGGAGCAGGACCGGCAGCGGCGGTCCGCTGGCGGTGACCCCTTCGAGGGCTGGTTCGCTCAATGTTGCGGCAGGTTCCTCGATGAAACGCTTGACCAGAGCGTTGTGATGCTGCGCAGCCGCCTGCCCGAACAGATCGCAGACCTCGAGGTACGCGCGCGCGTTCTTCTGAAACCACTCCGTACGGCTATGTTCGTCCACCAGGGCCAGCAGCTCGTCCAGCAGGTTGTTGCGCGTCATGCACTCTCGTAGTCGAGCCTGGTCGGATGGCAACATGAACAGCATTTTGTCGACCAGCAGATGCGCGTAGTAAGGATCGTTGGCTCGGCACACGCCCAACAGCAGATCGAGCTCGTTGATGCCGGAAAAGTCGCCGGCGTTTGCTCCGCGATACTCCTGCCGACCGACGCGGTACGGTTTGTAGTACGGGCGCACCGAATAGAAGAATCGCTCGACATTGAGCTGGCTCATCAGCCGATCGTTGAATCGGATGACGTCGCGGAGCGCCTGCTTGGCCGCATCGAACGCGATGTCGGCGACGGGACTGGAAACGCCGAGATGGACGACGCTGGTGAGTGCATCCGCGGCGCGCTGCAGCGAAATGATTCCCCGTGTATTCTCATCGATGAATAAAAATTCGTCGGGGAGCGAGGTAAAGCTCTTGCGAATGCCGGCACGCGCCCTGTTATGTGTCGCCAGATGCGCGGTCGAGAATCTCGGCGCCATACCCAGAGACGCTCCGACGTGCAGGGCCAGCGATGATGCTTCGGGGAAGGGCGATCGATCTTCTCGCGCGGGGTTGGTGAGTTCGTGCCGCCGCAGCGCACCCAGATACATGCCTACATTGCCGAGAACATTGAATGCGCTATCGAAGCCCTCTGCGGTATTTCCCTCCGCGAGCAGCGCGACGACATGCCTGTGGCCCTCGTCCCGAAGCGCCGCCTTGATGGGATCTCCGCAGCCCATCACTTGCGCGCGGTTCGGCTGCAAGAAGTAGAGATTTTCGAGTTCGGTATTCATCTGAGCGAAGGACGTTCTGATCCAGCGTTCGAATGCCTCGGCCCGGGTGCTCAATTGCGCCTCGCGAAACCGTTCAGCATGTTCATGCGTCCGCCCAGCAGCGCGCAATGAACGCTGCCTCAGCGGCGGTGTTGTAGATGTGGAACGACACCCGCACCGCGGCCCCGCGGTAGTCGACGCGCACCGAGCTCGCCCGCAAGGATCGCGTGATGTGCGCTCGCGCATCTCCGAGAGCCAAGCAGATCGTGCCCCCGATCCGATCCGGGTCGATGCTACCCCGCCAAGGGGGCGGCAATTCGTCGCGAAAAATTTCCATCAGGTTGAGGTTGTGCGCGCGAATGGCCTCAACACCGATGTCTGCGATCACGCGCAGGCTTTCGGCGGCTATGGCATAGGGTGCAACGGAAGGCGTACCCCCCCAGAAGCGTCTGGCATCCGCAGCATATCTGAACGAATCGACATCGAACTCGAATGGATCGGCGTGCGAAAACCAGCCGACATCAACCGGTGCGAGGCTGCCCAATAGCGCCGGGCTGATCCACATGAAGCCCGCACCGGGTCCGCCGCATAGCCACTTGATGCAGCTCCCGAGCACGATATCCGCCCCTAACTCGACCACGGACAGGGGGACGATGCCTGCCGATTGCGCCACATCCACGATGCACCGGATGCCTCGGTCGCGGCACAGGGCCGCGATCTTGGCCACCGGCGCCACCAATCCGGTGTTCGAGTGCACATGGGTTACCAAAACCGCCGCGACATCGGCGGTCATGGCGTCGATCCAGGTGGTCAGGCTGGACGGATCGTGGATATTTGGGATGAACCGCGTGTCGAAACCGCTTTGACGCGCCCTCTGTAGCACGAAGGCCAGCGAGGGAAACGAATCCTGCGCGGCAAGCAATACCGTCCGTTCATCCGACTTCGGCAGCGCAGGCAATAACTTGGCGAGGCCCGAGGAGAGATTCGCCTGCGGACAGTAATCCGCTGCGCTTGCGCCGAAGAGAATGGCGAGCGACTCTCGAAATTTCTCCACCGTCGACAACCATGCAGTCCACGCGTCGCCGCCCTGCGACTGCCACGGTTGAAGAAAGCCGGTGTGAAACGCGTCGGCGCTCGCTTTGGGTAGACACCCCACCGAGTGCGTCAGCGCATAAGGCCCCGGACCCGGCACATGGAATTGATCGCGATACATAGATAGGTTTGGCTACGCCCTAGACTACCATGGGCCGCCCCCACGCCGCGGGCCGGCCGTTGGTAGCTTTCGATTCGCCCATGGCCGGCGCATACTTGCGGGCCGATTACGCCGCGTGGGCCTACCCGCGGCGGGTCGAATCCGGCGAATCCAGCATTGCGAGGCCCAACTCGGGACGAAGCGTGAGCGGCCACATCAAAATCGGCGTTGGCGGGTGGACCTACGAGCCCTGGCGGGGCGCATTCTATCCGCCCGGGCTCGCGCATAAGCGGGAGCTCGGATATGCAGCCGGCAAGCTCACCTCGATCGAGGTCAACGGCACCTTTTACGGTTCGCAGAAACCTGAAACCTTTGCGCGATGGCGCGATGAAACGCCGGCGGGGTTCGTCTTCGCCTTGAAGGCGCCCCGCTATGCCACGCATCGTCGCGCTCTCTCCGGCGCGGGTCCGACGATCGAGCGTTTTCTCAGCGGCGGCGTTCTCGAGTTGCAGGACAAGCTCGGGCCGATCAACTGGCAGCTAATGCCTGCCACGAAATTCGATCCGGCGGATTTCGAAGCCTTCCTCAAACTGCTCCCAAAGAGCGTTGCAGGACATCGGTTGCGCCACGCAGTCGAGGTGCGTCACGACAGCTTTCGGGTTGCCGAATTCGTCGACATGGCGCGCCATTATGGCGTGGCGATCGTGGTCGCCGGCGATTCTGATTTTCCCCAGATTGCCGATCTCACCGCGCCCTTCGTATACACCCGCATCATGGGAACCAAGCCCGAGGAGCCGCTGGGGTATTCCCCACGGACGCTCGACCTCTGGGCCAAACGAGCCCGTCATTGGGCAGAAGGGCGAACTCCGGAGGGCCTGCAAACCGTGGCATCCCCGGAGGGTGGGCGTGTGGGACGCGACGTTTACCTCTATGTCATCAGCGGCCACAAGGTTGCCAATCCGGCTGCGGCGCAGGCACTGATCGACCGGGTGAAACGGACCTGACACCGGTACAGTGGCATCCGAGCTCTGCTACATTTAGACTAGACAAAATGGCGATGTATGAACGCTGCCGGCGCCGTGGCCAGGCAGGCAATGTAGGGAGTGTATGACTTTGGCGAGCAATCACGTTTCGAAAGCACTGCGACAGGCCCCCGCGACGAGCGCCAAGCGTCCTTTGCCTTCCCCCGTCATGCCGGCGCTCGATGGCGATGGTCCGATCTGGCAGCAGATTCGACGGGCGTTGGCGAATCCCATTTTGAACGGGGAGTGGCCCCCGGGAACGCGGATCCCCACCGAGGCCCTGCTCACCAAGAGGTTCGGTATTTCACGGATGACGGCCAGCAAAGCCGTGCAACAGCTCGTAGCGGACGGTCTCGTACAGCGTCGTCGCAAGACAGGCACCCTGGTGGCCGAGCGGGCACTGGAGCGGCCAGTGTTCGAGATCTGGGATATTGCTGATCTGGTAGCCCGCAACGGCGGCCTCTACGCCTACCGACTTCTCGAATGCCGGAGATTGGGTCCGGATCCGGAGCGCCGAGAGTTGCTCGGCGTTTCGGTACGTACGCCCCTGCTTTGGATGCGATGCATGCATCTGAGCGACGGCAAGCCCATCCAGTTGGAGGAGCGGCTCATCAATATCGATGCCGCGCCGAATATCACGTGTCAGCCTCTGGAGACTCAAGGCCCCAGCAGCTGGCTCCTGTCGCATGTCCCCTGGACCGATGCGGAAC
Organism: Pseudomonadota bacterium; assembly: GCA_030776345.1. GTDB lineage: Bacteria > Pseudomonadota > Gammaproteobacteria > Steroidobacterales > Steroidobacteraceae > Bog-1198. Next base: position 42,096 of record JALYHU010000140.1, read on the forward strand.
ACAAAATATCGGCGCGAGAGGCGCCCGCGGAAGTAGCCGCGGAGCTTCAGATCAGACCGGGAACCGCCTGCCTGGTCGTCGACCGGCGCACCTGGAACGAAAGCACACCGGTCACGCTGGCTCGGCTATGGCACCCAGATTCCCGCCACAATCTGGTCGGCCATTTTCGGCCCGCGCGATAGCCGTAACGCCATCGGTTCGGCTGCGGCCGCTATTCACTGGCCTGAGGCAGGCTGTATTGCGTCGACAGGTATTGCCGTATTTTCTTTTCTTCGGCAAAGAATGCCACACCGTTCGCGTGGTTCGGCTCGAGTTCCGAGTCTTTTAGCTTCCGATCCTTCGCGATAATCAAGACCGGTAAGGATTGATTCTGTTCCCCCAGCGCCTTGACCAAGGGTGCCCGCGGTCGTGGAAATTCCAAGTAGTGCACGTCGATGAGATCGCGCAGCTGCGGAAAGAAGCTGAGCACCCCCTCCACGGGAGCCGAGTCGGAACAATACAGAGGCCCCAGCCCCGCATTCATGAAGCCCGGACGAAGCAAGTAGAGCTGATCTTTCATATGAATCTCGCGTTGTGTTGACTGTAACCAGACGTCGGCATTGCTAGGCGAATTCCCGCCGCAAACGCACCCAGCTCAATACGACCCCCGTCATGCTGAAGATGAACCCCACCGCCAATAGAATGAGCACGATTGCGGTACGCACTTCCGGATGGTCGATCAGTCCGGGGAATTGCAGAGTGTGCAATGCATAGTAGATCCAGGCGTAGTCACGCCTGCTCGAATCCATGACCGTGAGAATCCGCCCCGAAAGACGGTCGACGTAAATCCAAAGCTCGGTACCGACCGTGAACGCGGCAGCATCACCACCGGTGGATTCTGCTCGCCGATACAATTCATCGAAGGAATTCGATTGCCGCAGGCGCAGCGCCCCCGGCCACACGGAGTTGACGGCGGTTTGCAGCAAGTCATCCGGCAGCGATGCCACGGCGGCCGAGGACGTTTGGCCGGCCAGGATAACGCGCGGCGCCTGCGCGAGAGGACCATAGGTGGTAAGGAAAGGTTTTCCCGCGAGTGCATTGAAACCGATCGACGTCGATGGCGGCAATTGCGCCAGTGCGTCGAGAGGCGCCGAATTCGCAATCGCCTCCAGGCTCATTCCGCGTAGCTGATCGATTTCGGTTGCGGACGCCCCGCCGCGAGAGAAGAGACGGCCGTGGTCCATGGACAGCCAGCCGCTCAGAATCCACGCAACCACGATGATGCTCGCGAACAGCCCGATGATGTGATGCCACCGCATCCACCCTCTGAAAGGCGATAAGCCGGACCGCCCTGCCGCCCGGTTACTCACCATCCGCAGCAACCCCAGCCACGTACCCACCCCGCTCGAGAGCAAGGCGGCGAGCGATAACCACCAGACCGTTTGATTCCACGCCGGCCAACTCTTGCGCAACGGAGTGAAATAGAGCCAGTGGGCGACCGCACCGGCCCAATTCCATGCCCTTTCACCATGGCGGGTACGCTGCACGACCTCGCCGGTGCGGCTCGAAACGTACACATCCGTTCGGTCCGCGTCTTTTAGCCGGACACGAAAGAATGGCCTATAGGGATCGAAGCGCTGATGAACGATCCACTGATCGTATTGCAGAGGCCCCGTCACCTCGGCCGCTGTGGTTCCACCAAAGCTTTCGGCCACTTCTGTCGCGTCGGCCGCGGAAACCGAAGGCAAGAGATCTCCCGTGTCCCCCGCGACACTCTGCCAGGCGCCACCTGCAGGTTTTGCCGCATAGACCGGCCGGCCCGCAACGCCGATCAAGCGCAGCTCGGCTGCGTGCGGTACGTGCGCCAGCGCATCGCGGGGTGATACGTGGATCCGGGATACGTTGATCGGTTCGCTGGCCGCGCGTTGCTCGCTGACCGGCAGTGAGGGGAAGCCCACGAAATGGAGCACGGCGCCGCTGGCAAACCACATCGCGAAAAATAGGCAGAGCACCACGCCGGCCCACCGATGAAACCAGGTGAGCCAGCGATTCGTGCTCGATCCGACCCGACTCATCGCCTACAGCTTGAAGTAGACACCGAGTTCCCAATAGCGAGGCTGCCCGAGAATCACCTCGGAGGGATAATAGATGTCGGCCCACTGTGCATAGGCTTTGTCGAACAAATTGTTGACCCGGCCGGTCACCAGCACGCCTGGTTTCACCTCGTAGGATGCGTAGCCGTTGATCAACGCATACTTATCCAGGATCAGCGTGTTGGCGGTGTTGCCCGGCCGATTGCTCAGATACCTTACGCCGCCTCCGATTTCCAAAGGCAGGCCCCCGATGTGCCGCACGCTCGTCCATAAGTTGCCCGTGAACCGAGGGATATTCGCCGGTTGGACATTCGTGTAGCTGGTGCCGGTCGACGGATCGGTGAATGCCGTATAGACGGAATCCGTGTAGGAGGCATTCGCACTCACGGTCCAATCCGGCAGTAGTTTCACGTCGCCCGAGACCTCCAAACCCTTGGAGGTTTGGTCGGCCGTGGCTTGCGTTTCTTGACCCGTCTGAACGAGCAAATGGGATCTCTTGATGTCGTAAACCGACAGCACCAAGTCGGCCATACCACTCGGCGTGCGGCTCTTGATGCCGGCCTCGATCTGGTGAGAGCTGCTGAGCGCGTACGTGCCCTCCGGAGCATTGACCAGAAAAATGTTGTTGGTTCCGGGCGGGTCCTTGCCGGTCGTCCACGACACATAGGGCGTCACATAATCCGTGATGTTATAGACCGCCCCGACACGCCAATTGTTCGACGTGTAGTTCTGCGTGAAGCTGTTCTTGAGTTCGACACCCGACGTGTTGAAATTCTGCCGGTTGAGGTCGAGTTTGTCGTATCGGCCACCCGTTACCAGTTTGAGTTGCGGCGCCAGGTCGATCACATCCTCGAAGAATATCGCGTAGTCGTTCCAATGGGTGGGACTACGGCGTGGCGTCGGATCTATGGAACCAAACAGCCCCGGCGAGGGATTGAACGGATCAACGCCTGGGACGGTCGTCGGACCGCATCCGCCGAAATTACCGTCGCCGCACGGAAATCCGCGGAAGCGGTCGAAATTCAAGTGGCTGTAGTCGAATCCACCGACCAACGTGTTGGGCATTCCAAACGGCTTGCTCTTGTAAGTCGCACTGCCCTGGTCGCCGAGCAGATCCTGCTTGTGGAACACGTAGAAGCGGTCGCGATCGATCGATCCCGCATCGAAGGTGTACGTCTCGGCGTTGTCCCATTCACGGTGCGCGTGGAAGTAATACGTGAAATTTTGCATGGTCAAACTGTCGTTTGGAGTCCATTTCACGAGCAACTGAGGCCACACTTGCTGCGAATGGATGTAGGAATCCGACACATTGTAATTGACGAACTGCATGCGCCTATCGAGCGCCAGCCCGGTGGACCCGCTGATGACGCCATGGAGGGAATCGGTTGCAAACGATGCCGGTACCAGCGGGGTCCCGTAATAGTTCGATGGATTGTCCTCGAGCCAATCGACGGTCAATTGAATGTCCAATGTGGGGGTCACCTTCCATAGGCCGGTCACTGTGGCCTCGGTGGTATTCGAAGGATTTCGGACGTATCCCCCGGTCGCTGTGCGGCTGAAGTCCGCCCGAATGGCAAACGTATCTCCGAGATGCGTCGTCCCGCCGATGCCCACATTGGTGGTGTCGAAGCTACCGCTGGTGGCCAAACCCTCAACTTGCGGCGCATCAAAGCTCGGCGCCTTGTCGACGACGTTGAGTGCGCCCGCGATCGCCCCCTGACCGTAGAGGACAGATGCCGGACCCTTCAAAATCTCGACGCTGGCGACATTGAACGAGTTCTGATCGCGCGTCGTCATGTTGGATGGCCCGACATAAAGACCATTTCGCAGCGTTGTGATTTGGTTGCCGGTGAAACCGCGCATCGAGAACTGCGATTGATCGCCCGGGGAACCGCCCGAAGTGACGCCGGGTTGGCTATCCGCCGCCTGCTGCACGTTGAAGAACCCGCGGCCGATCATTTCGTCGTTGTCGATGACATCGAGGCTTGCCGGCAATTCTTGCGCACTCAGGCCGAGCCGGCTCCCGGTAGGCGTGAACTGTTCCAGAGAACGCATCTTTGCCGCCGTCACGGTAACCTCGTTGAGTTCCGCGACGCTGGGCGGTCCCTGGCCATCCGCCGGGAACGCAACGCCCGCGACGAGGACGGCCGACACGAGGAAAGCGGCTGCCTTCGCCGTCATCTCACATTTTTCAACGTTGCCCATGTTGTAACCTTCAGGTTGAGTTCAACGATCCCATATTTGTTGTCTAGACAAATAGAGAATCCCTCAGCGCATAAGTGATGTCAACCATGTTTCCCGTTCTGCCATTAAAAAATGTCTGTCACCTCGGTTCGCAGAATGGAGCGGTTACGCCTGCGGCTGCGACGATCGTGCACCAATACGCTGCGCCGAGCCGGTCGCGAGGCACCAAAAGCATCGCCGCTCGGATATCATCGGCGGGCGGATCTTCGATTTGGCTTTACAAAAGCATGTGAATCCGCGGTCTGGGAGAAGGGATTGACGACTGAGCAACGAGCCTGGATTCGATTTGCGACGGAGCGGCTTGCCGCGGACTACGCGCGCTCTGCCGATACCCATTTGATTCGCCTCGAGCAAAGGCGTTCATCCGACGTGGCGATTTACCTGAAAGATGAATCCACACACCCGTCGGGCAGCCTGAAGCACCGCCTGGCCAGATCCCTGTTCCTGTACGGCATCGCCAATGGCTGGATCCGCGAAGGACGCACGGTCATAGAAGCGTCCTCGGGATCGACGGCCATTTCGGAAGCCTATTTCGCCGCACTCGTACGGGTGCCCTTCATCGCCGTGGTTCCCGCCAATACGGCGACGAAGAAGACCGCCGCGATCGAATTTTACGGCGGACGAGTTGAGAAAGTAGCGGATGCTGCCGGCATGGAGCGCCGGTGCAGAGAGCTGGCGGCGCAGATGGATGGGCACTTCATCGATCAGTTCACGTATGCGGAAAGGGCGACCGACTGGCGCGGCAACAACAACATCGCTGAAAGCCTGTTTGCGCAAATGGCCCAGGAGCGCCATCCCATCCCCGATTGGGTCGTCGTGGGTGCCGGTACGGGCGGCACATCGGCCACGATTGGACGCTATATTCGGTACCGCCCAGAGTTGGCAGCGCGGACACGACTGTGCGTGGTCGACCCGCACGGCTCGGCTTATTTTCCATCATTTTGTGAATCGAATCCCCTGTCGACGGGTGCCTGCAGCGGCGTTGTCGAGGGCATAGGGCGCCCTCGCGTCGAGGCCTCCTTCATTCCGAGCGTCATCGACTGCATGATGAGCGTTCCGGACCCGGCGTCAGTGGCTGCCTGCTTGTGGTTGGAGTCTCGAATGGGGCGTCGTGTAGGCCCATCAACCGGCACGAACCTCATTGGAACGCTGATCCTTGCCGACCAGATGGCAGGTGCGCGACGCGGTGGCTCCTTGGTCAGCCTCGTCTGCGACGGCGGAGACCGGTATTCAGACACCATATACGACCCCGCGTGGCGGGCCCTCCAAGGTTTGGACCTTACCCATTGGAGCGCACAACTTCAGGAATATGAGCGCACGGGCCGCTTTGAAGGCCACGGTAAAGGCTCCGAACCTGCCGGTATCGCAATCTGCGATCGAAGCACGTCCGAGGACCATTCGGTCTTTGAAATATGACGGTGGTGATAGGATGGGGGGGTATGCCATAATCGCGCATGGGCCACACGATCCACGGACAAAAGAAATTGCTGGCCCGCGTACGCCGTCTCCGAGGCCAAGTGGAGGGCATTGAGCGGGCGCTCACGAGAAAAGTTGACTGTGAGCAGGTCATGCATCTGATTGCCGGCGCACGCGGCGCCATGGCCGGCCTCATGGCCGAAATTGTCGAAGACCACGTGCGCTCGCATCTGGTCGATGCCGAGAAACACCCCGGTGCACTCAATACCGACGCCGCAG
>JALYHU010000141.1 GCA_030776345.1 Pseudomonadota bacterium
GCCGAGCAGGTTGGTGACCACGGTATCCTCGATGGTGGCCAGGTCGATCATGGGAGCCAACAGGTTTTCGTCCCGCATGATGCCTGCGTTGTTCACCAGGACGTTGAGATCGGGAAATTTCACAATGACCTCTTTGGCAAAGGCCTGGATAGCCTGGGGGTCCTCTAGGTCCAGTGCGATCGACACCATGCCCGGATTGGCCGAGATAACTGCATCGAGCGCCGATTGGCGGCGGCCCGCGATGATCACGCGATTGCCTTGCGCCAAGAACGCCTCCGCAAGAGCCCGCCCAATGCCGGAGCCGCCGCCAGTGATCAGAATCGTGTTGTCATTCATTTGCATCGTGCTTCTCCTTGTGTGGACTACACAGTAAGATAGACACTATCCAAAAGAAAGTAGGCACCCGAAAGTGCTCTACTTACCGTGGAGATAGTGTCGGAAACGATGGTTTCGGAAACAAAGCGAATGGGCGATCGATACACTCCCGCATCCAAAAACAGACATCACCACGGTCAGCAGCGCGCGATCGATCCGGAGCTGGATGCCTTGGTCCGTGACATCATCGGACGTGTGGCCGACAAGTGGACGATGCTGACGTTGGAGGCGCTGGAAGAAAACGGCCGGGTGCGTTTTACCCGCCTCGGCGAACTGATCGGCGGCGTGACCCAGAAGATGCTGACCAAGACGCTGCGCCAGATGGAGGCCGATGGCTTGGTGATGCGCACGGTCTTCCCGGTGGTTCCGCCGCACGTGGAGTACGAGTTAACCGATCTCGGAAAGAGTCTGAGCGCCGCGTTCTGCGAGGTGTGGCGCTGGGCTGAGCGTCATCGAAAGAAGATCAAGCAGGCGCGGGAAGCGTTCCAGTTGCGCCCCCCGGTGCGAGCTTGAGGGGGATCCGCGTCGTGGCTGACGCAGCGCAACGGTCGGAGTTAGCGCCGGCGAATCGCTCCCCTGCAAATTCGATCGAGTAATTCCTCGAAGCCTATGCCTGCGGCCCTGGCGGCTTGGGGCAGGAGGCTGGTGGCTGTCATGCCGGGTAGCGAGTTAGCTTCGAGGCACCAAAAGGCACCGCTGGCGTCGCGACGAAAGTCGATGCGGCTATAGGCACCCAACTTGAGTACCCGGTGGGCTCGAAGCGCATATTCCTGTACCAACAGCGATTCGGCTTGAGGCAAATCAGCCGGGAAGACCTCGCGAGCACCGCCGACTTGGTATTTGGACTGATAGTCGAATACGTCGCCGGGTGAGAAAATTTCGCCGACTGGCAACGCTGCCCCATCCAACACGCCCACCGTGAATTCACGGCCTGGGATGTACCTCTCCACCATGACCTCGTCGTCGAAGGCATGGGCGTGAGTGATCGCACCGTCCAGATCGGCCGCGGCGCGAACGAGGCTCAACCCCACAGTAGACCCTTGTTTGCTGGGCTTAACGATGGCAGGCCATCCCAGCGCCTTCTCGACCTCGCGGGACGTCACCGGCGCCATCAACCAATCCGCCGTCGGTACATTGACCGAGCGAAACAGGCGCTTGGCGAGGTCCTTATCCATCGCGGCCGCACTGGCGATGTGGTTACTGCCGGTATAAGCCAGGCCGGCGAGATCGAGCATGGACTGCAGGCGGCCGTCTTCTCCCGCGCCGCCGTGCAGGGCCAGAAAGACGACATCCGCAATGCGAATGTCGGCTGCGCCGGGCGCAAAAGCTATCGCCCTGCCGCGGACGAGCGCCATCTCCGCGCTCGACGGGGGCACGGGAGCGACTCCGCCGGCCAATAGCCGCTGCTCCTCTGCGGCAGGTAGGCGGCCGCTAGCGGTATCGACGGCAAACACTTCGTGACCGAGCGCACGCAATGCAGGAATGATCTGGGCGGCACTCGCGATCGATACGTCGCGCTCCTCGCTAGTGCCGCCAAACAAAACAGCAATTTTCATTTGAACGAATCTACCTGAGGTCGTTACGGTTGCCATGCAATGGATACGACTCCTGCAATCGATACAGGGTCTATGCCGCCTGAGCCGCTCGAATGACTTGGCGGCGCGCAGCGGCCGTCACAGCGCAGGCCCCGAAAAACGCCATGACGGCGGCCACTGAGCCGATCGCGAGACCGCCGGCCGGAAGGCGCGAGGTCACGCACCCCGTCAGCACGGGACCCGTGACGCCGCCAACGGTGTAGGCGAGCGCAACTGCCATGAGTCCGGTCGACATGCCGGGGCCGTCGACGCGCTGTCCGACCTCGATAACCGCTAACGTGTTCATTCCGCCGGCGGCGCCGCCCCATATGAAAAGCAATGGCAGCAAAAAGCCCGAGTGGTGACCGACGACGGGCAACGCCAAGGCACCTATCGCCACCACGGCCGCCGTTAGGAATTGCATCACGCGAATGCCCACCGTGTCAGCCAACCACCCCAGCGGCATTTGCAGGATGGTTCCCCCGGCCCCGAAGCCGCCGAGTACCGCAGTGACGCCGAGCGCAAGCACGTGCCGAGTACTCAACAGAGGCAAGAAGGAGATCGACGAAGTTTCCACGAAGCCGGCCACAAATCCCGCCGTCAACGCCGTCGGCACAATCTGCAGAGCGCCCAGGCGGTTGGTCCGTTCAGGCATATCGGGATGTCCGTCGTTGCCGCGCAGAAGCGCCAAGGCGGCGTTGCTCAGTATCAGCAATCCGATGCAACTCCACAGAGGCCGCGTGCCCAAATACCCCGTGATCGCGATGACGAGAGGACCGGCAGCGATTCCACAGCCCATCAGCGTTTCGTGAGTTCCAATCGCTCGTCCGCGAATGTGATTCGGTGCCGCCCAGACGATCCATGTATCACAGGCCACCCAACGGAGGATCAGTCCGATGCCGAACACAAAATTGGACGTAAAAAGGAGTATCGGATTGGTCTCAGGCAGTGCACTTACCACGGCCACCACGGATAGCCCCAGAGCGATCCGGTTGGTAGTTACGAACCCGCAGCGGCTGAGCACACACGGTGCCCATTGCCCCATCGAGAGGATGGCGATCCACGGCGCGGCCGCCACTGCCCCGATAGTCAACGCTGACTGGTGCGCGGCACTGAGTCGCAGCGCCAGCAAGGGAGGAATCGTACCGATCTGCACGATCTGAGAAAGGAATGACACAGCGTTGATCTTAACCAGGAGCCCCAGCGCTGCGGCAGTCCTTTTGTCCGCTACTTGTTCCCTACCCATAGCTCTTTCCTAGCGCCCTCCCCTCCCACATCGCGATCCATTGGGTGATGGCATGGAGGGGTACATCAATCCCTCGATAGTATATATGTGTGCTGCATACATATACTGCATGCTGCATACACATGTCAAGCCTGGTAGATTACCCAGCCTGGTGCTTGATCGGCTTGATTTGGATGGTTCACATCATGGAAAACAATCCCAGGGTTTCCAATTTATTCGGCGCCCTCGTGGTCGGTGTTCAGGATCAACTACTGCACCGCATCGAGACCGAATCCTCGATCGGCGGCCAAGCCGCGGCGGCACTGGTCACGATCGGTGCCAATATTGGCTGCAGCGTCGACTTCCTGAGAGTTGCCCTACAGATCAGCCATTCCGGGTGCGTTCGCCTGATCGACAAACTCGCCGAAACCGCACTGGTGGAGCGTCGCGGTGGCAAAGATAGACGCGTCGTGGCGCTGTTCCTGACGGAAAGCGGTCAACGGCGAGCGCAACGGGTATTGCGTACGCGACGAAAGTACTTGGACCAGGTGTTGCAGTCCCTGAGCACAAAAGAGCAAAAGCAATTGACCCCCCTCCTGGAGATCTTGCTCAAAAAGGTGACGACCAGCGATAGGGATGCCGAGTCAATCTGTCGGCTCTGCGACGAAGCAGTCTGTCCGCAGCCGCTGTGTCCGGTTACTCAGGCGATTGCGCAGCCGCCGCAGAAGGCGCTCGCGTAACCGCATAGGGTCTAAAGGTTGATGCGATGAAGAAGGCGCCAATCCCGATACCCCACGCTCCGATCTACACGCTCCGATGTAGAGCCATCCGTAACTGGCGAACGTGTCGCAGACCAAACCTCCAGCGAGCGGGCCGGTCGCGCCGAGCGGCGTCGATTTACCGCATTATTATAGGTGAGGCAGTTTGACCCCACGACGGGTAAGGCATGTTGAGTGGCCACCGGGGACTGCGACATTCTGGCCGGGCACGGCAACCGGTACTCCGCGTGCGCGCAATCAACATACACAGATGATACTCGGCAGCTGGTCGCACTGCCGAACG
>JALYHU010000142.1 GCA_030776345.1 Pseudomonadota bacterium
AGCTAGAACGCCTGGGTTGCTCCAAACAGATCGTTGGTTTGGTCATTCCTGTTGGGTATTCCTTCAATCTGGACGGAACAAATATCTACCTGACCATGGCGGCTCTGTTCGTCGCACAGGCACTTAACATAGACCTCACGCTGTCCCAACAACTCACGATTCTGCTGGTTGCGATGCTGACATCCAAAGGTGCGTCCGGCGTTACAGGAGCCGGATTCATCACACTCGCTGCCACACTCATGGTTGTGCCGACGGTCCCGGTTGCCGGTCTTGCTCTGATTCTGGGCATAGATCGGTTCATGAGCGAAGCCCGCGCGCTGACGAATATTATAGGCAATGGCGTCGCGACGATCGTGGTTGCACACTGGGAAGGCGCTCTCGATCGAACGCTGCTCGATGCCGAACTATCGGCCGGCTCGCCCGGGGTGTTACAGGAAGAGCCGGGCGCGAGGCTCGCCCCTCTAAGTGGAGTATGAGTCTACGTGGGTGCTGCGATTCATGGCGAAGTCTTCGCCATCGTTTGCTTTACTACATGGCCGCTCTTCATCACGAACGACACCGCGTGCCGATCATGGGATGCTTTCGATGACCATCGCAATGCCCTGACCCACCCCAATACACATCGTGCAAAGGGCCAGTCGACCGCCACGGCCCTCGAGCTGATGCAGCGCCGTGGTCACCAATCGAGCGCCGCTCGCACCCAGGGGATGACCGAGCGCTATCGCACCCCCCTGCGCATTCACGTGAGGGGCATCGTCGGGCAGGCCCAAGGCTCGAAGCACCGCCAGGGACTGCGATGCAAAAGCCTCGTTGAGTTCGATCACGTCCAGTACACCGACGTCGAGTCTGAGCCGGGTCAGCAACTTGCGGGTTGCCGCAATCGGACCGATGCCCATGATGCGGGGCGCTACGCCGGCTACCGCCGTCCCCACCACCCGTGCCCGCGCCTTGAGCCCATAACGGTCGATTGCCGCAGCGCTCGCCAGGATCAAGGCACACCCACCGTCGTTGACCCCGGACGAATTGCCCGCCGTGACCGTGCCACCCGCGCGAAACGGCGTCGGTAGTTTCGCCAAGGCTTCGAGGCTGGTCTCGCGCGGATGTTCGTCTGCATCGACGACGGTCGTCATACCGCGTTTGCTACCGACCGATACGGGGACGATCTCGCGGACGAACAATCCCGCCGCCTGCGCGGCCAAGGCGCGCTGTTGACTGCGCAGAGCGAAGCGATCCTGATCTTCGCGACTGATGCCGAAATCAGCGGCAACGTTCTCCGCGGTTTCCGGCATCGAGTCGACGCCGTAGTGCTGCTTGAGCGCGGGATTCACGAAACGCCATCCGATGGTGGTATCGAACATCTGTGCATCGCGTGCAAACGCCATGGTGTTTTTCGAGATCACATAGGGCGCACGGCTCATGCTCTCCACGCCGCCGGCGAGCACCACCTGAGCCTCGCCGGTCATGATCATGCGCGCAGCGCTTGCCACCGCGTCCAACCCGGAGCCACACAAGCGATTCAAGGTGACGCCTGGCACGTCGAGGGGCAAGCCCGCCAGCAGCGCGCTCATCCGGGCGACGTTGCGGTTATCCTCGCCCGCTTGATTGGCGCAGCCCATGATCACATCGTCGATTGCTGCCGGATCCAGGCCTGAATTTCGCTTGAGCAGTTCCTTGAGCACTGCCGCGCCCAAATCGTCCGGCCGGACCGCCGCCAACGCCCCGCCATAGCGGCCTATTGGTGTTCGGATCGCATCGCATATAAATGCATTGCTCATCACATCGATCCTCTGTTCGTTAGGCGGGATGAAATCGACATCGTGGGTGACGGACCTACCCCTCAGCTCGACGTCGGAAAATGATACGTCGCTCCGACCGCCGTGTCGACGCGCGGCCAGCGCGCCGTCATCATCCGCTAGCGGCCGTATCGGCGCATCACTGCCGCCAGCGCGGCGTGGTCAAGCGCCTGCAGTACCTCTCCGGGGGGCTTGAAAGTAGGTACGGATTCAGCCGCGACCAGCGCATTCAGAATCGCCTCCTCGATGGCCTCGACCGTCGGGCCGTAGACCGCATCAAGATGCGCATCATTCAACCACTCGGCCTGGTAGCTATGGGGCTGCTCCTCACCGATTGCCGGAAAGTAAACTGGATTGGCCACTGAAAACGCGAGCATCAAGTCGCCGGAGTAGTTGCCGCCGCTGGTCCCGGTGCGGCCGATCCCCAAGGCCCCCCGCTTCGCCAGGCGCTGCAACTGCATCGGCGTCAACGGAACGTCGGTACCGATCACGACCACGATGGAGCCCTGCTCCGGCAAACCGTTCGCCGACAAGACGGCGTTCTCCGTAAGATGCCGGCCAACCGGCACTCCGAGCACACAGAACTCACTGCGCTTGCCGAAGTTCGACTGCACCAGTACACCGACGGTGTAGCTGCGGCCGTTGACATCGACACGCCGGGAGCTGGTGCCCGTCCCGCCCTTGAACTCGTAAGTCGCCATACCGGCGCCGCCGCCGACATTGCCCTCCGCGACCGGGCCTCCGGTAGCGCCGCGCAACGCCTCGAGCGCGTGCTGCTCGGTAATATGCAAGCCGAGTATGTCGTTTACCAGGCCGTCGTAAGTCTCCGCCACAACCGGCATTGCCCAGGCGTGATACTTGCGAAGGTAGTCCGCGTAAGTCTCGATCATGAAACGCACGGCTGCCTGATGCACGATGCCGACCGAGTGTGTGTTCGTCAGACAGATCGGGCCGAGGAAATAGCCGGCGTCGCGGATCCAGTGAGTACCGGTCATCTCGCCGTTCCCGTTCAAATCGAACTGCCCCGCCCACACGGCAAGCGGCTGCGAACTGTGTCCGCGCGGCAAGATGGCCGTCACTCCGGTGCAGATCTGCGTATCCCCCGCAGTCTTCGCGAAGTCCGCCAGCGTTTTGAAACCGACTTCGACCCCCGGCACATCGCTTATCGCGTTATTCGGTCCGGGCCGGCCCGGCAAAGGCAGGCCCAGTTCACGCGCCCGCGGTTTCACGCTCGACATCCAACTCTCCTGGAAAATGGCGGCCGCCCGCAGCTGACCGGGGGCCAAGCCCGGGTCCTATATCGTGAGCTCGGCGCGCCGCCGCTTCGTCAACACCATTCCATACGCGAGACCGACCACCAACCACGCCAATCCCAGCGTGGTCGCCAGCCCACTCATGCCGGACATAACCGCCAGCACCACGATGATCCCAGCCACCGGAACGAACAGGTGAGCGATCCATCGTCGCGAGCGACCTTTGATCCAGAACAGGACGATCACCGACACATGAAGAATAAAGAATCCCGACAGCGCGCCGAAGTTGACGATGGATACGAGTTCGTCCATTCGAAAGCGCATCGCCAGTGCCACAGCCAGCGAGATCGCGGTCGTGACTATCATGCCCACATAGGGCGTTCCATGAATCGCGTGAACCTTGGCGAGCACGGCAGGCAGCTGTCGGTCTCGCCCCATCGCATACATCACGCGGGCGACACCCACCTGCATAGGCAAGGCATTGGTGAATCCGACTACGGTGACGGTCACCCAGGCGATCAGCACCGATGCCCAGGATCCAATCGCCGAATCGGCAAGCTCGTAAATCGCCGAGGCCGCGTCCTTGATGACGAGACCGCTGATGAGATTGCCGAGCACCCACGCCAGCAGCGTAAATAGCGCGGCCGAGAGAAACAGTACGCCGACGATTGCGCGCCCTACGATGCGCCGATCGTCGCTCTTGACCTCTTCCGACAATGTGGAGATCGCATCGAAACCCAAGAACGACATCACGCAAATGGACGTCGCGGTGAAGATGCTTTTCGCGTGAAATAGCCCCGGCGTGTACAGCGGTCGCAGCGTGAGCGCGCCGTTGCCCTTGCCGGCATGCAGCGCGATCAACGAATACCACGCGATCACGCCGATGATTGCCAGCTGAATGGCCACCGAGATCAGGTTGACCCTGGAGGTCACCTTCACGCCGAACCAATTGATGCCCAGCGTCGCGCCACCCAGTACCACGATCCAGATCGCTCGATCCACCTGGGGGATCAGCGTCCCCAGGGCCACGGCCATCAAGACGTAGATGTAGGCCGGTATCAGCAGATAATCGAGCAAGATCATCCAACCCGCGATGAAGCCGGTGAAGGGTCCCAGGGCGTGACGCGCAAAACCGTAGACCGAGCCGGCGTTGGGCACGGTATCGGTCATCAGCGCATAACTCTTCGCCGTAAAATACATGCACACGGCGGCAAACACGTACGCAAGCACAATGAGCCCATTGGAGGCCAGCCAGACGAACCCCAGCGTCTGCAGCAGGGCAAAGGGCGACACATAGGCCAGGCCGTAAATGAGCAAGTCGTAGTAAGACAGCGTGCGCCTCAGCGACACCGCCCCATCGGCGCTGCGGCCGTGGCCCTGCGGTGGTGCACCACCGGCTCGTATGCCAGCATCCATCGTCTCTCCTGGCCGAGCGAGCCGGCGCGCAGTCAAGCTTAATCTTAATAGCGGTAGGAGGCTGTGACTCCAATTGTCCGCGGTCGCGTGGACCTGTCAAAATACAGGGGCGAGGCGGTCGTGTCTCGCGTATCGAAGAGAAGCGGGTGCGAATTCGCCAGATTCTGGCCATAGATGGACACATCGATGCCCGACCATCGCAACCCCGCGCGTAGGGCCAAGGTACTGCTCGTCGGCAGGCCGGGAATGGTGGTATCGGCGACACCATTATTAGGGTTTTGGCCGGACAGAAGATCGGTTTGCGCCGTCGAATAGTGGTAGTCAAAACGCACGTAGGGGTCGCGCTCGTGAAAACCGGGTAGCCCGTACTCGCCCGAGAGGATGAAACTCCACGGCGCGGCTGGCAGGTGGTCGCCTGCGGACACTATCGGTTTCGAGACTGCGCCGCTACCCGTGCATGCCAGTGCTCCGCCGCAAATGGTCTGCGTGTACTTCGCGTCGGTACGCGCCGCAGTCATGTCGACGAGCAGATTGTCCACCGGCCTCACCTGAACGTGAATGTCGCCGCCTACGCTACGCGCGGCACCGAGGTTCGCCGTAAACTGCAGTCCGCACGCGAGCAGGTACACATTCTGCTGGATTCCTTTCCAGTCGATCACGTAAACGCTGGCGTCCACCTGCACTCGCCGGTCGAAGAGGGTATTCTTGGAACCCAATTCGTAGCTCCACAGACTGTCCTGACTGAAAGTGGTTGGTGCCGCCGCCAAGCCAATCGCCTGCAAACTGCTGGTGCAGACATCGCCGAGGCTGCTGTTGACGCCTCCCGGACGGTATCCTTTTGCTGCGCTCGCGTAAATCAAATTGTCGTGATCCGGGTGATAAGAAAGTACGAAACGCGGCGTCAGCGGATCCTGGGTTGAGGAAGCCGCGGCGACGAG
>JALYHU010000143.1 GCA_030776345.1 Pseudomonadota bacterium
CGCTCGGCCCGTGCCACCAGATAGGCCGGGTCGCCGGCGCGGCGCGCTTCCTCGCGGATGGTGAGGGGTCTGCCCGCGACCGACTCCACCATGCGCAGCACCTCGCGCACCGAGTAGCCATGTCCATAGCCCACGTTCAGGGTCACAGAGTCCCCCGCGCGGCGCAAATAATCGAGCGCGCATAAATGCGCCGAGGCCAGGTCCTCGACGTGCAGGTAATCGCGCACCCCGGTCCCATCGGGAGTCGGATAGTCGCTGCCGAATACCGATACGTGGGGGCGCTTCCCCACCATCGCTTCGCAGGCCACCTTGGTGAGGAGCGTCGCTCCGGGGGTGGCCTGCCCGATGCGGCCCTTGGGGTCGCAGCCCGCCACGTTGAAGTATCGCAATGCGACATAACGCAGGGGGTTCACCGCCGCGACGTCCCGCAACATCCATTCGCTCATGAGCTTCGAGGTGCCATAGGCATTGATGGGACGCGTGGGCGAGTCCTCCCCCGCGTAGCCCTCGTCGGGCAGCCCATACACCGCGGCCGTGGAGGAAAACACGAAGTTCTTGACGTTGTGGTCGAGGCAGGCCTGCAGCAGGCTGCGCGTCGAGCAGGTGTTGTTGCCGTAGTACTTGAGCGGCAGCGCCACGGATTCAGGCACGATGGTGTGCGCTGCAAAGTGCATCACCGTGTCGATGCCGTGCTCCTGCATGAGCCGCGACACCAGCGCAAAATCACCCACATCGCCCGCCACCAATTCGCCCGCAGTCACCGCTTGCCGGTAACCCTTGACCAGATTGTCGAGCACGATGACCTTTTCCCCGGCCTCGGCCAATTGTTGCACCACGTGACTGCCGATGTAGCCGGCGCCGCCAGTGACCAGAATCGCTCCGTTAGCCAAGGTATCTCCTGAGTTGATCGTGCGGACCGGCAATTACACAGCGGCGAGCTTAGTCCGTCTCGTGAAAAGAAAGTAATCGGGATCGATTGACTAGACGGCAAGGGAGGACAGCCGGCGCTCCCGCATCCACTTGCACCGCCCGACGTACAGTAGTATGGTTATTTTCGTACAGAAACTCTGGAGCCCTTCCATGTCATCGCCCCCCCGTGATTCCGCGGCAGTTCAGAAGCCCGGCCGCCCTCCGCGCGGATGGGTGCGCAAGAACCTGAATATCGACCAGCGCAAGCTTGACGTAGCGCGCAAGGCGCTGGGCGCCAAGACGGAGACTGAAACCGTAGACGCAGCCCTCGACGCGATTGCGTTCCGGAAAGAGATTTCCGAGGGAGTACAGCGTCTGCGCACCGCCGGCGGCCTCAAAGACATTTATCGGGACTGATCGGCGACTGCCCGGCCTGACCGATGGCGAGAAAATTCGTACTGGATACCAATCTTTATATCGACGCGATTCGGGATCCGACCAAGGAGCAGGCGCTTGCAGGATTCTTGGAGCGTAACGCGCCGATGACGTACATGAGCGCGGTTGTCATGCAGGAACTACGGTCGGGCGCGGTTACCGACGCGCAGGCAAGAGTACTGCAAGACGGCATCTTCGACGCATTCGAGCGGCGCAACCGGGTTGCGGGCCCCTCTGTCCTGGCGTTCAAGGAGTGCGGCCGGATCCTGGCGGCACTGTTTCGTCAGGATGGAGTGGCGTACAAGGAGCGGCCGCGTTCTCTGGTCAACGATATCCTCATTGCAATCACCTGCCGGGAAAATGGCTTTACATTGCTGACCGCCGACGGGGATTTCAAAACCATCCGACCTCACTTGCGCGGGTTCGCGTACCTTCCTCCTTGGCCGGCGGAGGTCGAGCGCCACCGAGCACGATGAGTGTCGTGGGGGTAGCCATTCGGGCGCCACGTGCCCCTCAACCGGATATTTGTATAGGCCGCCAGCAATTTTACCGTCATAATGCCGGAGATGTTTACACGTCTTCTATCGCTACCCGCACGTTCCGGGTCATTGGTCGTCAGATGTATCCGCTGACGGTCGCAGAGCTGCATTCCAAACCACCGCCCGATGATCTGCTGCGCTTCGGCGGATCGCCGCTGGTACGAACGGAGCGCGTCCAAGCCACGCGCGTCGACCGCTTATGTCGAGACCTATCTCACTCAGGAAATCCGCGCCGAGGCACTATTGCGCAGCCTCGAGTCGTTCGCGCGGTTCCTGGAAGTAGCGGCGCTGGCCAACGGTCAGGTCACTAATGTCACCTCGCTGGCGCGCGACTCAGCGGTAGCCAGGCCCACCGTGCAGGGATACTTTGAAGTGCTCGTCGTTACACGAGTTGCGGGCCCACATGGCGTATGCCAATTGCGGCGGCAAGTTAGCTTATTACCGCACGCCTTCCGGGACGGAAGTGGATTTCATCTGGAGCCGCGGCAAGCACAACGTCGGAATCGAAGTGAAAGCGAGCCGGCAATGGCGGCCTGAACACGGCCGTGCGCTGCGCATGCTGCGTGACGAGAAAGTATTGACGGCGTGTTACGCCATCTATCTTGGCGACACCCCCCAAAAGGACGGCCCAATACGGGTATTGCCTCTGTATGCGTTTCTCGATGAATTGTCGCGAGGACGGGTACTGCCGTCATCGGTACGGCCGGCCGCCAAATCGAATGTCAATCCCACACGCGGGTGAAAGCGGTTCACCCAACCGCCGAAAGTTCTGCCTAGGCCTGTACCTTGGGCAAGAGAGTTACGAGCCGCAGGCCCGGCAGACCCGCGAAGTCGCTGGCGTTGAGGGTCAGGAGCGCAAATCCGTGTTCGATAGCCTGCGCGGCTATCCAGAGGTCATTGGAACGCGGCCGGGGTGACCGGCCGGCCTGTTTAACAGCGGCCGCAAGCACGCCAAAGGCCGAAGCCGTATGCTTGGAGACCTCCAAATTCGGCCGGCTCTCCACTTGGCGTAGGTAGGCGGCTCGCACCGCGCGCTCGGCCGGATCGACACAGCCCTCCACACCAAAGCTTAGCTCACCCAGCGAGATCACCGAGGTGAAGATCGGCGCGTCACCGGCGGCGGTGATGATGGCGTGGCGGTCCACTTGACCGGCGGCGAGGCCTACCCAGACACAGGCATCGAAAATCATGCCCACGGGTCACACACCGCTTCGTTAAAATCGTCCTTGCTGTCCTTGAGCCAAGCAGCGGCTTGCTTCGGCATGAGCATAGGCAATCCGAGCCCAGCCAGCGCCTGGGACGCCGTCATGGTCCGCTCAGGCGGCACGATTTGGGCAATGATGGTGTGGTTACGTTCGATGACCACGGTCTCTCCGTGGCTGGCAACCTTGTCTAGTATCTGCCGCGTATTCCGGGCTAGATCCGTGGCGCTGATCGTTCCCATTGCTTTATCTCCGCATTTTACATGTTTTGCGCATTATACAGAAATAACGCACTATGCAGTCCCGGCGAACTCTTCCCCATTAGCGGAGGCGTCCTCTGTCCGCTGCTTGAACCCCGGCACGGCGCCAACTGCGGCGGGGGTTGCGCTGCGTGCGAGATCTTGGGAGAGACCTTGTCACGAATGATGAGAACGCGTTGCACCGTGCGGCGTCCGGCGATCGGCTCGAGCAAGGGGGGCGCCTACCCCACCAAGCGCGCCTCCGCGACGTGATCCTTGAACCACGCATAGGTCTGCTCGATTCCCGCGCGTAAGGTGATCTTGGGTTTCCACCCGAGCGAGGTGAGCCGCGAGGTGTCCAGCAACTTGCGCGGCGTGCCGTCGGGCTTGGTCGCGTCGAAGACCAGCCGGCCCTGAAATCCCGACGCGGCGGCGATCAATTCGGCCAGTTCCTTGATGGTCACATCCTCGCCCCAGCCGATGTTGACGATGGGTTCGTCATCGTAGGACTTCATCAGGTAGACGACGGCATCGGCCAAGTCGTCGACATGTAGAAACTCGCGGCGCGGCGTCCCCGTTCCCCAAATGGTCATGGTGGTGTCACCGCGCAATGTTGCCTCATGGAAACGCCGGATCAAAGCCGGCATCACATGCGAGCTTTGCAGGTCAAAGTTATCCCCCGGGCCATAGAGATTGGTGGGCATGAGTGATATGGCATTGAAGCCGTATTGACGACGATAGGCCTGGCACATCTTCAAGCCCGCGATCTTGGCAATCGCGTACCACTCGTTGGTGGCCTCCAAGGGACCCGTGAGCAAATAATCCTCTTTGATGGGCTGCGGCGCGAGCTTGGGGTAGATGCAGCTCGAACCAAGAAACACGAATTTGGCGACACCGGCACGGTGCGCCGCGTCAATCACATTATCCTGGATCAGCAGGTTGTCGCGGATGAACTCTGCGGGCCGCGTATTGTTCGCGTGGATCCCGCCCACCCGGGCGGCCGCCATGACCACGGCCT
>JALYHU010000144.1 GCA_030776345.1 Pseudomonadota bacterium
CCGCGGCATCGGCCGCCGCGGCATCGGCCGCCGCGGCATCGGCCGCCGCGGGTACGCCCGCCACGCCAATCGCGTCCGGGGCGACCGGTGACCTCGGAACAACTGCCGGCGCACCGCATGCGGAAAAATCTGCCGCCGGCGGCAACTCTCTCGAGTCCGGTGCGGCGGTCGCTGCGTCGAATACCGCGGGCGCCCGCGATGCACCCGCCGCTGTGGCCGCAGCGCACATGGCTGCCGGCTCAGCGAGCGCAGCGGACTTCTTGGCGGGCGCCGACAACGGTAAACATGCGCACGCCGGATCCGATGCCGCGGCGCTGGGCGGCAACAGCGCAGAGGCCGCCGCCGCCTTGTCGCAGCTCGGTTCGAACTCCTCTCTCAGCGCGCCCGCGGATGCCGCTCCCGTCCCGACGCTGAGAGTTCAAGCCAGCGTCGATGGATCGGATTTTCCCCAAGGCCTGACGGAGCGCGTTTCATGGATGGTTGGCAACGGCGTGAATGGCGCGAAATTGCAGGTCAATCCGCCGCAGCTGGGTCCGATCGAGCTGCGCATCTCGGTACAGGCGGGCCATGCTCAAGTGTGGATGACCACACATAGCGCCGTGACGCGTGATGCCCTGGAATCCAGTACGCCGAGGCTCCGCGAAATGTTGGGGGCCCAAGGTTTTGGCCAGGTGAGCGTGGACATCTCGCAGCGTTCGTTCCAGGATCGTTCGACCTACACGCCGCCCTATCAGCGGGCCTCCGGCGATCGAATCACTGCCGCGGCGCCCGCTGTTTCGACCATTGCCGGTACGGTACCGCGGACTCGGCTCAGCGCGCTCGATGCCTACGCATAGCCGCGCGGCTTCGCGGCAGGTTCCGTGCAGGCGCCCCGCGACAGGTAGTAGCGCAGAGCCGGTGTCGTCACCACGGTGCTGACGATGGCCATGATGACGAGCATGGTAAACATCTTTTGGGAAATGACGCCGAGATCGAAACCCACGTTGATGACGATGAGCTCCATCAGCGCCCGGGTATTCATCATGAATCCCATCATCGCGGATTCTGCGCGATCGAATCCGGAGCGGCGTGCGGCCGCATAGGCGCCGCCGAACTTGCTCACCGATGCGACGGCAACGATGGCGAGGCACCAGTTCCAGTCGGCAACCGTGTCGAGTCCGCCGATGGAGGTGCGCAAGCCCGTGTAAGTGAAAAATATCGGCAGGAAGAAAACCGTGACGAAGCCGCCCACGCGTTCGCGCCACGCCGCCACCAGCTCCGGCTCGTCGAACAGGATCACGCCCATCATGAAGCCGCCGAATATCGCGAATATGCCGATTTGATACGTCGTCATGGCGGCGGCGAATATGACCACGAGCAGGCCGCCGAGAAGATTCGCCGACATTTTGCCGGCGCGCGGATTGGAGAGCCTGATACCGCGTTTGAGCAGCGGCCGCACGATCTTGCCGCTGACCAGCCCGAACGTCCCGACCATGGCCACCCGCAGCGCGAATTCGCTGCCGACGAAGTTACTCACCGTCAGCGCCGTTATCAACGCGAGTAGCAGCCAGCCGACCACATCGTTGACCGCCGCTGCGCTGATGGCCACCACGCCAAGACGGGTGCGTGTCAAGTTGAAGTCGATCATGATGCGTCCCAGGATCGGCAGCGCCGTGATCGAGAATGCCGTTGCGACGAACAGCGCCGTATTGATCCGGGCGGCCGGGGTTGCGGCGTCGGGCGCTAAAAAATAACCGAGAACCAGACCGCTCGCGAACGGCAGGCTCAAGCAGGCGATGGACACGCGTGCGACGGCTGCGCGGTTCGCCCGCTCCGCGAGGTGCGCGAAATCGAATTCGAGCCCTATCTGAAACATGAGCAGCACGAGCCCGAGTTGCGACAGGATGAGCAGTGGTTCCGGCGGCGCCGAATGGAATACGAAGTTGAAGGTGTGGGGCGACAGCCAACCGAACAATGACGGGCCGAGGAGGATGCCGATGATGATTTCGCCGACGGCGGGGGATTGGCCGAAACGCGACGCGAGGGCACCGCCGACCCGGCCCGCCAGCACGATGATTGCGAGTTCGAGCAGCGTGAAGAACAGCATCAGCTCGTTCTTCTGCAGGCTCACGATCGACGCTGCGCCCGGAGCACTCACTCAGAACATCCCGCCGTTGATGGATATGACCTGCCCGGTGATGTAGCCGGCGTCCCGGGACGCGAGATATCCGACCAAGCTCGCGACCTCGGCAGGGGATCCTGCTCGTTTCATCGGCACCAGATCCGCAATCGTTGCGGTGTCGAAGGTCGGACCGCTCATTCCGGTGGAAATGATACCCGGCGCGACCGCGTTGACGGTGATGCCGCGGCTCGCGACTTCCAGGCTCAGAGCCTTGGTGGCGGCGTTGAGCGCCCCCTTCGCGGCGGCATAGTTGACCTGTCCGCGATTTCCGCACAATGCAGTCACCGACGAGATGGTGATGATGCGCCCCCAGCGGGTACGAATCATGGGCAGCATGAGCGTTTGAGTTACATTGTAAAATCCGTCGACGGCAACATCGATGACACGGTGCCACTGTTTGGAACTCATGCCGGGGAATGCTGCATCGTCATGAATGCCGGCGTTATTGACCAGGATTTGCACCGGCGCCCTTTCCAAAATATTTTCGACCGCGGCACGCGTCGCGGCATCGTCGGTGACGTCGAAACCGACCGCTTCGGCCTCACCGCCGGCGGCAATGATTTCGCCGACCACCGTATCGGCGGCGGCTCTGCTGCGATTCGAGTGCACATACACGAAATGACCGGCCGAGCCCAGCTGCTTGCAGATAGCCGCGCCGATTCCGCCGCTGCCGCCGGTGACCAACGCGTACTTTTTGACTTCGTTCATACTATTTGCAACCGTTCGTGGGCGTCGAGCACGACTGCGGCGCGGCCGCGCAGCAGACGCATCGCCGCGCAACGCAATTCGAATTCATAAAGAGCCGTTGCTCGGTCGCCGGCAATACGCACAGCATCGCAGATCAGTACCCCTTGCACATCATCGAGACGAGAGACGTGGAATCGAACGTCCCGCACCCCGGCAAGAAACCCCGCTGCCGGCGAGCCGAGGGCGGGCGGTGCGGTGTTTCGCGAGGCCTCGAGCACTCCGGCAAGCAGGGCGCCGTGCACCGCCATGGCTTGCGCTGCATACTCTATGCCGCACGCGATTCCAAGCCGGCCGCGGGCGCGAAGCGGATTGTCGGCGGAGCGGTGGCTGCTGCTGCTGCAGGTGATCCGTTCGGCGTCCCAGCCGACGACTTCATCGAGCAAGCACATGGACCCGTGGTGCGGAATGCAGCTTTCGATCCACGGGCGGTCTAGGTGCATGGTTCGACCTTCACGGCCACGCGCGAAACGTCCAAATACTCGAGTACCGTGCGCCCCTCTCGTCCCTGCGCCAGTTGCCGCAGCAGTGGCAAGCTGCGGGCAGCGGGAATGCCGAGGCGCAGCGATTCGAGCGCCGGATCCGACATGGTTTCCGCGGGATCATCGCTGAGCGACACTTCGATGCGCGCCAGCGATCTGGGGGTCCTCGCCGGCATGAGGATCAGCGCGGTGCCAAAGGCATCTGAAAGGGGGCGTTTGGCATGGATGGGTTCAGGATACTCGGTGTCGTAAGCGACCAATAACAGCGAGTCGCCGTCCACCGCCACGTGCGTCATGGCCTCGAGCAGGCCGGCACAGAAACTCGCATCGAACGCACACAGAACGTTCGACTCGAGCTTTGCGCCGGTTGCGATGCTCCAATAGCCGGCCGCCGCGTTATGCACCGAGTTGGAAAATCTCGTCGGCGAAATCTCGCGAGTCGCGAGCGCCAGCGCCTGACAAAGCTCGTGACAGTTGTCGCCGTCGCCGCCCGAGGATGAAAATACACTCGCGAGGTCGGCGGGATCGATCTGCGCACGCGAGGAGGCCTCCAAAGCGACGGTGAGCGCCAGCTTCACCACCCGTCCGGTGCGCCGGCGCTCGGCGGGAGGCAGCAGCGCGGGCGTTTGCAACTGCGTACGGGCAGATGAATAGCCCACCCTTCCCGACAATACGGCAGCGGTCTCGGGCCAATCGGCGAGACCGGGCCCGAGTACCCCCACGCCGCTCACGTACGCCGAAAGATTCATCCGGCGCGGCCGAAAACGAGACTGCAGTTCGTACCGCCAAAGCCGAACGAATTGCTCAAAACACGCATTACGGGGGCGCGTCGATTTTTCCGTATGTAGCAGGTGGTCAGGGTGGGATCGATATGGGCGGTATGAACCCCGCCCGGCATGAAGCCGTTGCGCAGCGCGATGGCACTGATGACTGCTTCGAGCGCACCGGCGGCTCCCAACGTGTGGCCGGTAGCGCCCTTGGTCGAGCTGCTGGGCGTGGTCGGCCCAAAGATGCTGGTGACCGCGTGGCTTTCGGATCGATCGTTGCTCGGCGTCGCCGTGCCATGCAGGTTGATGTAATCGATGGCGCTGGGATCGAGACCGGCAGCGCGGAGCGCCGCTTGCATGGCACGCCGTGCACCGTGCCCTTCCGGATGCGGCGCCGACATGTGATACGCGTCGCTCGATTCGCCGACACCCAGCAGCAGGACATCGTCGCCCTGCATATCGCCCGTCGGGCGTTCCAGCAGCGCGAAGGCAGCGGCCTCGCCGATCGAAATCCCGTCCCGCGCCACGTCGAACGGGCGGCACGGCAGCGGCGAAGACAGCTGCAGGGAGTGGAAGCCATACAGCGTGGTCAAGCACAACGAGTCGACGCCGCCCACCAGAGCGGCATCGATGATGCCCGCTTCGATCATACGTCTCGCCGAGCCGAAAACTTTGGCGCTCGACGCGCATGCGCAGGAGACCACCGCGGCAGGTCCTTCCAGACGCAACCGCTGCCGCAAATAGTCGGCGACCGAGAACGAATTATGGGTAGTGCCATACTCGAAGCTTGGAGGAAGCGCGCCGGTGACGAGGTCACGCTCACGGTAAGCAAGCTCGGTCTGCAGGATGCCCGCCGTGCTGGTGCCCATGAATACGCCGATTCGTTTGCGGCCCCAGCGACTCGCCGCTTCCTGCACGGCTTCCAGGAAGCCGTCATTGCGCAATGCGAGTTCGGCCAGCCGGTTGTTGCGGCAATCGAAACGCGACAATTCCGCAGGCAGCCGTACGGCATCGACACCGGCCACCTCGCCGATGTGGGTATCGATGTCGACGGTCTCGAACGCGCAGCGCTCGAGACCGCTGCGTTGCGCAAGCAGCGACGCGACGGTTTGTGCGAGCCCGAGCCCGATGCAACTGGTGGCCGTGAAGCTCCTGAGGAGCAAGGGCCGCATGGCGACGGCGCTCACGATAACGCCGCGCGCAGCGTAATCGGCGTCAATCCTCGTTCGGCCAACGCATCGAGCAGGCGCGGCAGTACCTCGAGAATCACCGGCTGACCGGCGGCGTCGCGCGCGGCATTGCCATCATGCAGCAGGAGGATGTCGCCGCCCCGCAGCGGGTTGGCCAACCGCCGGTAAACCGTGCGTGCATCGCCGTTCACCGTATCGAAACCGCGCCGCGTCCAGCTCGCGAGCCGCAATTGCAGCTGCTCGAGCACCGGATCGAGGAAGGGATTGCGCAGCCCGGCGGGCGCCCGAAAGAAACGCGGGCTGCTGCCGGCCACCGCCGCAATGCTGTCCTGTGCTCGAGCGATTTCGGCCAGCATCCCTGCGGGCCCCATCAAGGAGAAATTATGCCGATGCCGCTGGCTGTGATTTTCGATCGCATGGCCGCGATGCACGATCTCCCGTGCAAGCTCCGCGTAGCGCTCGACGCGTTCGCCGATGCAGAAAAACGTCGCTTGCGCGCCATGCTCCGCAAGCTGAGCGAGCACGCGCGGCGTCACCGCGGGGTCGGGACCGTCGTCAATGGTGATCGCCACGTCGCCGCGCGCTCCGCTGGAGGGGGGAAGGCGCGTCCAATTCGGACCCAGGAGCCGGCTTCGGGGCAAAAGGCCCGCCGCGGTCAGGACGCCGTGATTCGCCACCACGGCCCCGAGCGCCCAGGGCCATGTTCGCGCGTCGATCAATACCGCAGCCGCAGCGCCCAGATGCAGGGCGGCAGAGCCGGATACTATCGGCGATGCGATCAAGCGCCGGTAACCGCGGCCCGGTTGCCCCATTCGCTTCATAGAGATCTCGAGTCCAAAAAGCTCTCCCACGGCGTCATCATATTCGGCGCTCTGCGTCTTCGACCAGCGCGGGTGGGCGCAGTGCGGACGGGCGCAGTGCGGACGGGGGTGCTGCCGAGGGGGCGCGCGCCGTCATCGCGGCGGAAAACAATAGCGCGAGGAAGGCGCCGGGCGCGACCGTGGTGCCGAGAGCCACCAATACCGGGACTTGCGAAAACCCCAACAACCCGAATCCAATGACGGTGCTGACATTGGCGATGCCCAACGAGGACAGCGTCAGCGCGGCCGCGTCGTCCGGCGAGGCACCAGCCTGGCGGCTTCCTGCTCGATCGAAGAAGAGCGCATAGTTCGAGCCTACGGCGACGATGAGGAGCATTCCCACCAAGTGCAGTATGGTGAGCTGCTGCCCGAAACCTGCAAGGCCGGCCGCTACGGTGAGTACCGCGAGGGCCAGCGGCGCGAGTACCCGCAGCACCCGCAGCGGCGAGCGCAAGGCGAACCCGAGCAGGAGCACGATGAGCACGAAACCGCACGAGGACAGGCGAATCGCCTCGCGCAAATAGCTGGCGTAAAGGGCGTCGGTTTGCGCCTTCAGATCGAGGATTTGCGTGTCGCTCAGGTGCGCAGCGGCAAGGGCGGCAGACACGGCGGCGACGTCGATATCCGGTGCGCCGGCACCCTCTGCGGGATGCAGCGGCAGCAAGGCCTGCCAATGGCCGGACGACTCATGCAGGATCAGAGCACCGAATCCCGTAGCGAGCGAGGTGCCGCGCAAGTCTTCCACGCCGACCAGCGGGGCGTGCCGCGCAGCTTCCACATCCGCGATGAACGGTGAAAGTTGATCCTCCTTGAGATCGAGGTCAGCCAGTGCCAGTCTCAGGTTACCGCGAAGCGTCTGCTGGTCGGGCAAGGCGCTGCGGCGAGCTTCTTGCGCGGCTTGACTCGGCCGGTAATTGGCCGGGCTGTCGAACGCTCCGATGATTTTCGCGTCGACCAATGTTTGCAGCGTGGCCGCCGTGCGTTCGGCACCCTGCAGTGCCGCCTCCAGGGTCGATCCGCCCGCGATGACGACGTCGAGGACGTTCGCGGCTCCCAGGTCGGCGCGCAGCTTGGCGTCATAGCGTTGGTCCTGCGGCGATATGGGACTCAACGCCGACAGTTCGCGATTCCACATGTCCTCGTGATGCCGGTAAAGCACGAACAGCGCCGCGATCGCGATGCCGCATGCGGTTGCCCAGATGATCAGATCCCCGGCGCTGCGTATGGAGTTCCGCAACCGGCCGATCCGTATCCCGAGCGGCGTCACATCGCGTATTTCGAACCCTCGCGGCAGCAGTTCGGGAAGCACGAAGCGGGTCACCAGCGCTGCCGCGATCAGGCCGCTGATCGAATACAAGCCGAGTTGCGCTAGCCCGGGAAAGCTCGAGGGCAACAACGAGGCGAAACCGCATACGGAGGTCAGCATACCGAGACGGATGGTAGGCCATAGACGCCGTTGCCACGACTCCGGCGCCGCGGCCAGCGTCTCCTTGCGCTGCGACTGAATGAAAAAATAAATGGAGTAATCCACCGACTCGCCGATCAAGGTAATCCCGAAGCCCAGCGTGATACCGTGAACGGCACCGAACCCCAGGGCGACTGCGGCAATCCCCAGCAAAGCGCCGCTGGCCACCGGCAGCAGGCCCAATCCCAAGGCGGCGACCGACCGATACACCGCGAGCAGTACGCCGATGACCAGGATGCTGCTGATGAGGGAAAGACGCATCGCAGCTCGTTTGATCTTGGCACGCGCCGCCACGGCGAATGCGCCCGGGCCGCTCAACCGCAGTTGCGCGGCGGACGCCCCGGCAATCCGAGCCGTGCTCGCGCGAAAGGCGCTGCTTATGGCTTCGAGAGCACGCTCCTGGGCGTCGGTGTCGGAGCCGGACGCCGCGGTTTGCGCGACCATCAAGGTACGCATTCCGTCGGCAGACGCCCATACACCATCCTGCGTTCGCGGCCCGCGCGTGGGGCTCAGTTGATCGATGATGGTCAGCATCTCGCCGGTGGGATCATGCGGCACCAACGACTTCAGCAGGAGGCCGGTCGAAGACTCTAGGTCATCGATGGTCCGCTCGATCGCAGCGCGCAAGCCTGCGGCGGAGAAGCGTTGCGCGTTGACGGCTTGGCTCAGAAGATAACGATGCTGAAATAGAAAATCGCGATCGCGCTCGGCGGAGAAAGACTCGCCATTCTCCACGCTCGAGAATTGTGCATCGCTGCGCAGCAGCTGCGCCATTGCCACGGAAACCTGCGCCCGCGCCGCGGAGTCGCCCTGCTCGAGGGCAATGAGAACGAGGCGCGATGCCGGTCCATCGCGCAGCTGCTCCACCAGCAGCTTTTGCTGGGGCGTGGGGTTGGCCGGTAAGAATGCCGAGAGGTCGGTGATGTAACTCGCACGGACGACAATCCACGCCGCTGCAGCGATGCACACTAACCACGGACCGATGAACCGCGCGCGGCGCGCGATCATGGATCGGAGCGCGCGCGCAAGGTCATCAGCGAGCGGTCCCCGTCGGGCTGCCGAATTTCGACCTTGAGCAGGTTGTCCCTCGATCCGTCGATCTGCACTTGCGACACCGATTTCGCGACGCGCGCATCCAGGGGGAAAAGAACGAGTGTCCAGCGCGTCAGGTTGCCCGTGAATTCCAGCCGAAACACCCTCTCGAGCGCGGCTCGATCGCCTGCCAGCGTCGCGCGGATACTTTCGACGAATGGCAGAATCTGCGCAGAGGAACTCAAATCGATCACGTGGCTGCGATGGCCGCGCTGCACCGTCAACACGTTCCCATCGACCAGAAGGCTCTCCGGGCGCGGCTCGAGCGTGCGCTTCTCCAGCCGGTCGGGTGCGTCGTAGATGAGTTCGCCTGACGATTCCGCGGGTCGCTTGAGCAGCGATAAAAAGCGCTGTTCGATGAAACTCGCTTGGCCGTGGCGTCGCAGCGCGAGTAAATGCATGACTTCATCGAGATCGCCGGGCGCCGACGCGGGCGGCCCGCCGCCACCGTACGTCCCGAGGCTCACCAGGAACGACAGGCACCCCGCCAACAGCCGCGCCGTCATGCTACGGGCTTGCGCGCGGGCTTGGGTTGGGGCGTGCGCCAGAAATCGAAAAAGTTGAACCAATTGTAGGGATGGTTGCGGCAGTATTGGTCCAGCAGGGCAGCGTAGCGCTCGACGGCCGCACGCACCATGGCATCGCGGGATTTCGAGGTTACGGCGGAAAAATCCGCGATCGGTTCGAATGCCACGTGGTAGCGATTGCCGCCACAATACAGTCCGACCATAAAAATCACCGAGCGGCGCAAAATGGCGGCAGCGCGCATCGGTCCGGTGGGCAGGTACGCGCGCTCACCCAAAATGGTCACCCCGTGGACCGGCTCCTCGCCCAAGGTACGGTCACCGAGGATACCGACGAAGGCGCCGCGATCCAGCCGATCGGCAATGCGCAGCATCGCATCGACATGGCCCAATGAAATGATGTCGGGCTTCGCCTTTGGATTGATGGCGGCTAGTATGGTGTTGATCTTGCGGGCGTTGTCCTCGTACATTGCCATCGATACTTGAAGGCCGGCTTGACGGCGCCCAATGCTGCCGATCACTTCGAAGCTTCCCATGTGGGCACCCATCAAGAAGGCACCCTGCCCGCGATTCACTTGCCCTCGCATCAGAGCCTCGCCATCGATGGTGATCCGGAACTTGTCGAATTGCTCGTTGATGAGATAAACGCGATCGTGAATGGTGGTCGCGAAATTCAACACGTGGCGAAAGCGCTCCCGGGCGCGCGGCGAGCGGCCCAACGCCCGGCGCAGATAGCGGCGGGATTGGCGCCGTGCTCCGGGAGCGAACAAGAAAAAATATATCGCGATGCCATAGAGCGCGGTGCGGCTGATTCTTCGCCCCAGCCGCAACGACAGATACGCCATCAAGCGCAGCAGGGCCGTGCTGCCGCGCTCTCGATGGCCGATCCATTCGGCGGTTTTCGGGGGCGCCTCCGCGAGATTCGTGCGTTCAAGCGCCATGGGCGTCCAGCGGAGCCGCGACCGCCGACAACAACCCTGAGGCCACTGTCCGGCTGGCGGTGCGAATGGTGAAACGGATAGTGCCTTCATGCGATGCAGCGTGCTGCAAGGTCAAGGCGTCGCCTGGGCGCACGGGCTCCAGGAATTTCGCCGACGCGAGTTTCCATTGCGTCAAATCGATGCCGCGGCTGCGCTCGATTTCGTGCAGCGCTTCGTCCAGCAGGACCGCGCCCGGCAGGATCGGAAATCCGGGGAAATGGCCCTCGAAGGAGGCATGGTTGTCGGCAACGGCGAGTTCGCAGTGGGATTCCGTCGCCGCGCTGGGTGCGCCGCTTGCGTTGGGTGGGGTGCCCGCCCGCACATGCTGCTCGGCGAGCGACTGCAGCGCTTGATGCGGCAGCTTACCCGTGGCCGTGCGCGGCAACCGGTCGACGAGCAGCAGCGGACGGGGCAGGAATACAGGATCGATCCGTTGCCGTAGTTGTTCGATGAGGTGCGCTCCGCTCAGGTCTGGTGCAACGACGACGGCCGCGAGGCGGGCGACGCCGGTGCCGCTGGCGGTGTCCGCGTCGCGCAGGAAAAATGCGCCATCGATCACACCGGGAATAGCGTTCAGCTGCACGTTCAGGTAACCGAAGGAGCTGCGCTTGCCCGCGACATTGACCATATCGGCCGTGCGGCCGTGCAACAGAAACTCGCCATCGCCCGTGATATCGATGACGTCGCACAGGGAGGTCATTTGCTCGACATGACCACCCTCCGCGAACACTTGCGCATCGCGAGCGACGAGACGTACGTTGGGCCACAGGCGCCAAGTCATGGATTCCGCAGTACGGCGGGTAGCGATCTGCCCAGTTTCGGTCGAGCCGTAGATCTCGAGCAGCCGCGTTCGAAATTTCCTCTCCACGTCCCGCGCCAGCTCCTGCGCCAAAGGCGCTGTAGCGGAGACGATCAACTCAATGGGCGGCAGGTTGACGCCGGCGGCCAGCAAAGTGCGCAGGTGGACCGGTGTCGAGATCAGTGCTCGGGGCTGCGGTACCGCCGCGATGGCTGCGCAAATGTCGGCCGGGTAGAACGGCCTGTCGGCGCTGAACGCATTGCCGCTCAACAGCGCGAGCAACACGGTCGATTCGAAGCCGTACATGTGCTGCGCCGGAACCGTACCGATCAGCGTATGCCGACGGCCGTCCAGCAGTCCGAGGCGCGGAGCGCCGTCGCAGATACCCCGTGCGAGTTTCCCCCAGGTCTTTTTGTACGGCAGCGGCGTGCCGGTCGACCCGGAGGTGAACACGATCGCCGCGAGTTGGTTGCTGGCGATCTGCGGGACTTTCCACGCGGCCTCGCCGCCTTGCGGAAGTTGCGGGAACTGGACGCGGGGCAGCTCGATGTTGCAAGCGGGATCGTCAGTCAAACAAAAAGTATCCGGCGCGAATGTGGTGAGCTGGCGAATCACTTCCGGCGTATGGGTCGATGGCAGCAAACTCACCCGCCCGGTCATGAGGCAGGCCGCGAGTCCCACGGTAAATTGATACCGGTCCGAGCAGACGTTCAGAACATGGTGAGCGGCCGGCAAACACTCCGCCAGGTACGACGCGTGGGCGAGAAACTGCCGGGCGTCGACGGCTACACCTCGCTGGTAGGCGACGATCGCGGCAGGCGAATCATGCGCAAGCAATGGGCTGGTGTCGATGCTCACGAGTGTTGGGAAGTCGCGAAATAGACCCGTATCGTCGCCAATAGGCCGTCGCGCCGGGTATCCGGCAAGACGCGGTGCCGAATCAAGTATTCGGCACCGAACATGGTCCCAACCAGCGGCAGCATGCAGAAATTGATGTAAACCGACCAGATACGAAAAGGCGCAAACACGAACAACAGCACCGACACCGCGGCAACCGCGAAGAAGAAAATGGCCCAAGCCACCGTCACGCGCCGGGTATACAGCACCTCGCGCGGCGACAAGGGCCCGTGCACCTTATCTGCCAATTGCGTACACAGCGCTACGCGCTTGGGCATCAACGATCGGGTGAAGGTCCCGCCCAGAAGGCCATAAACGCCGCTCTCCTGCACCAGATAGAACAGCGCGAAGTTTTGTTTCAGCAGCGGCCAAATGACATAGAGCAAACCGGCGAGGCCCGCCGTCAGCAGAATCGCCACCGGCACGGGGCTCGATCGCCAGGCGAGAATCAACGCGAGCAAGGTGAGGGGCCCCAGGGCGAGGGCAGCTCCCAGATCGTGAGCACCGTCAACCGAGTTGCAGTAATGGGACAGCCCCGCGTATGCGGCGATCAATATGCAGGCGGCGGCGCCCTGCAGCCTACGCCTCCAGCGCGCGCTCACTTGGTTCTCTGTGCCGCAATGTACTCGGCTAAGTGCCTCAATGATCGAAAGATTTGCTGATTTTCCTGGCTGTCGGCGCGAAGTTGGATGCCGTACTGCTTGGAAACGAGCAGAGCCACTTCCAAAATATCGATGGAATCCAGGCCGAGGCCCGTGCCATACAGCGGCGCGTCCGGGTCAATATCCTCCGGCGCGACCTCCAAGTTCAAAGCGCGAACGAATAGAGTCGCGAGTTCCCGCTGTAGACCCAGACCGGCCAGGGGCGCCGGCTGTTGAATGAGCGACGCTTTGTCGGACATAGGCTGAGCTTCGATTTGGTTTCTAGAGTAGCCGGGCATCGGCATGCCGACTTGCCAGCATTATATAGGTGTCGGCCGGAGCGGCAACCCACCGCTGAACCAAGTATCCTGTAGCGACGCATGCGCCCGCCCCACCCGCCGCTGAATGAGTATTACGCCCAAGAAGCGGACAGAGGCCGCTGGGTGCGCGGCCTATTCGATCAAACCGCGGCAGATTATGATCGGGTGGAGCGAGTCATGGCCTTCGGGTCAGGTTCTTGGTATCGCCGGCGAGCGCTGGCGCGAGGGGGCCTCGAGCCGGGCATGCGGGTATTGGATGTGGGGGTAGGGACGGGCCTGACGGCGCGCGAGGCCGCCGCCTTGGTCGGCCCTTCAGGGCAGGTGACCGGCGTGGACCCGAGCCCCGGTATGATGGACCGGGCCATAGTACCGGCCGGGGTTAAATTGCTGTTAGGCAGCGCCGAAGCGCTGCCCCTGGCGCCGGATGCCGTGGATTTCATCGCCATGGGTTATGCACTGCGCCACGTGGCTGATCTGTCCGCGGCGTTTTGCGAGTTCAGGCGCGTTCTTGCGCCGGGCGGTCGCCTCTGCATCTTGGAAATAACGGCTCCCGCGGGCCGCGCCGGGCGAACTCTCCTCAAAGCCTATATGCGCGGCGTCGTGCCGCTGATCGCAGGCTGCATCGCGCGGCACCGCGACGTACCCAAGCTGATGCGCTACTACTGGGACACCATCGAGGCCTGCGCCAGCCCCAGCGCCATCATGGCAGCGATCCGCGACGCGGGATTCGTCGAAGTACACCGGACGGTGTCCCTCGGGATCTTTTCCGAGTATTGCGCCCGCAAGGCGGACCGCTAACTTAGCGGCGTTCCGGCGCAAAGGCGCAAAGGCGCCAAGGCGCCAAGGCGCCAAGGCGCCAAGGCATTGAGGCGCAATTGGCGCTGAGCGACGCCGGCCCGGGTGCGCTCTTGGCAGCCTCTCGACCGTATCCCGTATCCGCGGCGTGACGCTTCACGCGTGCTGCCCGCCTCGTGCAGTGGCCGCGCCGCCCCACCCCTCCGGCTCTCAGCCACCCCGAAGCCGCCCCTTCAGGAGCCACGGGAGCCGCGCCAGAAATCCGAGAAACAGCCGCAAATGCATCCAAGTCAGCAATACATTGTCACGCCAATAGTTAAAATGCGACACGCCGCCTTCCTCCGGACGGAAGTAGCGAACGGGCGCGGGCAGATTGATCGGCCGAACGCCGTGCCAACACAGACGCACCACCGCTTCCACGTCGAAGTCGAAGCGCCGCATCCATCGTTGACCGCGCATGACCTGGTCGAGCTGCGCCAGCGGATAGACGCGAAAACCGTATAACGAGTCGTCTATTCCGGCCCAGAGTGTCTCGAGGTTGGCCCACCAATTGGAGATTTTTCGGCCCATGACGCGCAAGTTCGGGGCGCTGGAATCGAATACCGGGCGGCCCAATACCATGGCGCCGGGCGCCGCAACAGAAGCTTGCATGAACGAGGGGATTTCCGCGGCCGGATGTTGCCCGTCCGAATCCATCGTCAGGGCATGCGTAAAACCCGTGCGCATTGCCTCGCGGATGCCGTGTAGCACGGCGGCCCCCTTGCCCTGGTTGTTGGGCAGAACCACTACGCGCAAGCCGGCCTGCGCCGCGGCCATTTCTACCAGCCGTGCGGCCGATCCGTCGGTGCTCCCATCGACCACCACCCATACCGGTGACCATTGGTCGAGCGCCGAGCGCACGGTGTCGAATACTTTGGGGCCGGGATTGTAGCTCGGTATGAGCACCAGATGAGTGGCCGATGACTCGCGCATCGGTCAACTGCTCCCCAACCAACGCGATTGCAGGGCGTACCGGAGTTCGGTTCGGAAATAGGCATCGAGCTCTGAGGTGAAGGCGGGCACGTCGGTGGGCGGCGGGAATCGCCTCCCCAGTCGCACCCGGTAGACGATGGGCAGGCTCGGCCGTCGAAACAGCGGCCAGCCCTTGCTCAAATAAGGCGAATCGGTCTCGATGAGGAGGGTTTGAACCGGCACGCCGGAATGTTTGGCGATCAGCCCGACGCTCCCGACCAACTTGTTGATGGGCGCCCGCGTGGTGCGGGTGCCCTCGGGAAACAGCAGCAGCAGGCCGCCGTGGAGCAGGTGCGCAACCGATTCCTTGACCATCTGCCGCGACGACTCGTTTCTCACGTAGCGCGCGAGACGGGAGCCGGAACCGAGAAAGACGTTTTTCATGAGCTGCGCCTTCATCACGCAAACTATGTTCGGATGCCGGGTGAGAATCAGCAATGCATCGATCAGGGACGGATGATTGGGCGCCAGAATCAGCGCCGGCCCACCCCGGAGCGCATCGATGGCCGTTAAATCCAATCGATAAGCTCCCGTGACCCCCAAGGACCAGGCGTAGAGGCGAAAGCCCGTCATGATCCCTCGCCGCCCGACGGCGGTGCCCAGATCGCGCGGCAGGATGAAGTACAGGGGCAGCGCGAACATCGACCATGTCAGGCAAATGACCCCGAGCAAGGTCAGCGACGAATAGAGTGCGAAGTATTCGTACAGAATTCTGAACGGACGCGGCATCAGCGAGAGACTTCGACCATTTGAGCGGACGTGTGAATGATCCACGAGATGCCGAAACCCGCGGACCAATAGCTATTTCGCTGCACCAGAGGACTGTCCGCAAACGCGGCCTGGGACAGGGTGTCGGCTCGTACGTAGGCACCTACCCAATACCGCGGGAAGCGCTTCGATAGTGCGGTGATGGCCTGGGCGCCCGCGTATCCGGGCGTTGCCCGGTAGGCCGGTCGCCAGGCCGTCGCATAACGCTCGGCGACCGCATAGAAGTAATCATGGTAGCGGCGGTCGGCGAACAGGGGTCCCACCAATATCCCGGCATGCCAACCGGCGAATCCAAGGGGGTCGGTGAGGTCCAGCGCGAGGCGGGGGGTGAACGTCCAGCCGATGTATTTGGGGGCCGCTTCCACGGTGAACGCAGAGCGCAGAGGCAGCCGTAAATCGAGCTTTACCCGCGAGTCATCGCTGCGGGACAGGTGAAAATCGAGGGAGGGGCCCAATTCCAGCGTGGATCTGAGATCCGGCATTCCGCTG
Organism: Pseudomonadota bacterium; assembly: GCA_030776345.1. Lineage (GTDB taxonomy): Bacteria > Pseudomonadota > Gammaproteobacteria > Steroidobacterales > Steroidobacteraceae > Bog-1198. The sequence continues at coordinate 15,986 of JALYHU010000144.1, forward strand.
CGCTCGCGGTCGTTGCGCGCCGGCGTGGTGAAATTGCCGCTCAAGTTGAGTTCGACCCAATCCTGATCGAACAGCGTGCCGCGGACACCCTCGCGGTCGGCTTTCAGGAATTCGCCGTTATATACTAGATAAGGAATGGGCAGAGGGTACGCGTGCGTGGTTTTCGAGCCGCGATAATCCTCGAATGCTATGGCCCCGACCCCCATGCCGAATTCGAGCAACGGTTCCGGCTTCGCTTGTGCCCCGCCCACCCACGCCAAGCCCATGAGCACCGTGGCCAGCGGGCGTGAACTGCGGCGGGCCTTGGGCGCCACCGCCATCAGACGCGGGTCATGCGTTCCCGCCCGGTGGCGCGGACAGCGAGGGAGTGGATTTGCGTGCTGTTTTCGGGCGTCATGGTTTACTAGTATGCCGTGGGCCGACCCCGGCTGCCGCTCCGTGAGTCTAACGTGCCGACAAACGCCGGTCCAACGCCTGTAAGATAGGCACGTATGCACATCTTGATCGTTGAAGATGATGAAGTGGCGCGCGACTATCTGGCAAAGGCGTTGCGCGAGGTAGGCCACGCGGTCGATGTCGCCGCGGACGGGCTCGAGGGCCTGCACATGGCTTCTTCGATGGCGGTGGACTTGGCCATCGTGGATCGCATGCTCCCGAAGCTGGACGGGCTGGCCTTGGTGCAGTCGCTGCGCGCCACGGGACGTAAGATTCCGGTCTTGATCTTGAGCGCTTTGGGCGATGTCGATGACCGCATCACCGGGCTGCGCGCGGGCGGTGACGACTATCTGACCAAACCGTACCACATGTCGGAACTGCTGGCCCGCATCGATGCGCTTGCGCGGCGCGGCGATTCGGGCAACGCGGAAGCGAACACGAAGCTCAAACTGGCCGATCTCGAGCTCGATCGAATGACGCGCCGCGTGTTGCGCAACGGCAAGAAGATCGAACTGACCGCTCGCGAGTTCCAGCTGCTCGAGTTCATGATGCGTCATAGCGGTCAGGTGGTGACTCGGACCATGCTGCTCGAAGGGGTGTGGGATTATCATTTCGACCCGCAAACCAATGTCATCGACGTGCACATCAGCCGCCTGCGCCAGGCGATCGACAAGGATTTCGACAAGCCCCTGCTGCACACCGTGCGCGGCGCCGGGTACAGTTTGCGCGAAGACGAGTAGTTGACCAGTGGACGTCGCACGACGGCGGATCGTGAGCGACACGTCGCCATTCCGCATCGCGATCGTCTATTCGATCGTCTTTGCCTGCGGTGCGGCTGCGCTGCTGGGCGCCGTGGATTTTGCGGTTTCACGGGTGGTCGACGGCAGCACCGACAATCTCATCGAGGCCGAGGTACAAGGCCTGCGCGAGCAGGTCATGGTGCTGTCTCGCAGCGACTTCATAGAACTCATCGAACAACGTTCCCAAGATCAGGATGTGCGCGGCGCGGTGTATCTGATGGTGGATCCGCAGCTGCGGCCGGTGGCCGGCAATGTGCCTGCGTGGCCGAGGATCGCCGCCGGCGAGGGAAAATGGATCCAGTTCAAGGTGTCGGTCCCGTTCGGTGACGAAACTCGGGAGCACGAGATGCGTGCGCAGCGCTTCCCGCTGCCCGGCGGCTACCGGATGTTGGTGGGACACGACGTGCAGGAACGGCAGGACGTCAAGAATCTGATGATGCGAGGACTGATCGCCGCTGTGGTGCTCACGTTGCTGCTGGGGTTGGGCGGCGGATTTTGGATGGGACGCCGGATTTTGGCCCAGGCGGGCGCCATCTCGGCGGTAGCGACTCAGATCATGCGCGGCGATCTCTCGCAGCGGCTGCCGGTGCGCGATGCCGAGGACGAGATCAACACCCTGGCGCGCGAGATCAACAGCATGCTCGACAAGATCGAGCAACTCACGCTGGGCATGCGCACCGTGCTCGACAGTGCCGCACACGATTTGCGGACTCCGCTCAACCGGCTGCAAGCCACCGCCGAGGGCGCCATGAACCAGCTGTTGCCCGGATCGGCGGAACGGCGAGTGCTGGAACGGGTCTCAACCGAGGTTGACCGCATGCGCAGCACCTTGGATGCTTTACTGCGCATTGCACTCGCCGAGACCGGCACCGTGGCCCGCGAGCCCGTGGACCTGTCCGAGTTGGTGGCGAGCATGGTCGAACTGTACGCTCCCGTCGGAGAAGAGCGCGGCATTGCCCTGGAGAGTGCGGTGGCGCCCGGGGCTCACGTCCAGGGCAGTCGGCAGCTGTTGGCGCAGGCGCTCGCCAATCTGCTCGACAATGCGATCAAGTTTACTCCCGACGGCGGCCATATTAGGGTGCTGCTGCGCGGCTCGGCTACCGAACCGGAAGTCGTGGTGGAGGATGACGGGCCTGGGATACCGGCCGACAAGCGCGAGATCGTGTTGGGCCGGCGGGTGCGGTTGGACGAGGCGCGCAAGTTTCCGGGGTCCGGGCTGGGGCTGTCGCTGGTGGCCGCCGTCACCAAATTGCACGGCGCGCGGCTGGTGCTCGATGATGCGGGCCCGGGGCTGCGGGTTTCACTGAAATTTTGAGGAAACATTGAGGATGAGATATGTCGCGATATGCGGGCTCCGTTGCGGCGATGTTTGCGATGGCCGCCTGTTCTACCGGTAGTCCTGGCGCGGTCGGCGGCCGCGGCGCGGCGGTGCTGCACTCCGGCGTGCAGACCCAATATATCGACCCTGCGGTGCGTCCTCAGGACGATCTGTATCGGCATTTGAACGGCAAGTGGCTGGATACCTTCGAAATTCCCCCGGATAAAGGCTCGTATGGAGCGTTCACACTCATCGACGACACCACCCAGGAGCAGCTGCGCAGCATCGTGGCAGGGCTGGCCGCGTCGAGCCCCGGGGGCATGGGGGCCGGTGCGCCGGGTGCGGATCCGGCCGCCGCGGCCGCGCAGAAAATTGCCGATTTGTACGCGAGCTTCATGGACGAGCCGCGGCTCGAGACCCTCGGATTGGCGCCCTTGCAGGCGCAGTTCGCCGAGATCGACGCGCTCCAAGATAAGCGCGATATCGCCGTACTCATCGCGCGCTTCAACCGGACGGGCGCGGGCGCGCCCTATGACCTCGACATCTATCCCGACGCCAAGGACTCGACACGCTACGCTGCCATCATGACCCAGAGCGGATTGGGGCTGCCGGATCGGGACTACTATCTGAAGGATGACGCGAAGCTCAAGGAAGCGCGCGGCAAATATCTCGCGCACGTCGAGAAAATGCTGGCGATGGCCGGCGATCCGCATTCCGCACAGAGCGCCGCGGGCATATTGAAACTCGAGACGGCCATGGCGGCGCTGCAGTGGACGCGGGTGGCCAACCGCGATCCGGAGAAGACGTACAACAAAATCCCGATTGCCGACCTTCACAAGCTCATGCCCGGCTATGACTGGCGAGGTTACCTCGAAGGGAGCGGTGTTCTGGGGAAGATCGATTACGTCGTCATTCGGCAGCCGAGCTACTTCAGCGGCCTCGACAAGGTGATCTCGGATACGTCGCTCGACGTGTGGAAGAACTATTTCAAGTGGCATCGGCTGTCGGCCGCGGCGCCCTACCTCTCGAAAGCTTTCGTCGACGAGCGCTTCGCCTTCAGCGGCACGGCGTTGCGGGGGATTCCTCAGGACCGCCCGCGCTGGAAACGCGGCATGGCGCTGCTGGACGGGTCGATGGGCGAGGCGTTGGGCAGACTCTACGTTGCGACATACTTTCCGCCGCAGAACAAGGTCCGCATGGAAGAATTGGTGCACAACCTCATCGAGGCGTACCGGCGCGACATCGTTACCCTCGAATGGATGAGTCCTGAGACCAAGAAAGGGGCGCAGGAGAAACTCGCGAAACTGGCGATCAAGATCGGATACCCGAATACCTGGCGCGACTACGGCGCGCTGCAGATCGCGCGCGCCGATCTTTGGGGGAATGTGCTCCGCGCCACCGAATTCGAATACCAACGCGGCATCGACAAGCTCGGGAAACCCATCGATCGCAACGAATGGTTGATGTCGCCGCAGACCGTGAACGCCTACTACAACCCGCCCATGAATGAAATCGTGTTCCCGGCGGCCATATTGCAGCCGCCTTTTTTCGACGCGACGGCCGACGATGCGGTGAACTATGGGGGCATTGGAGCCGTCATCGGCCACGAAGTGAGCCACGGCTTCGACGACATGGGCAGCCAATATGATGCCGACGGCAACCTGCGCGACTGGTTCACCAAGGAAGACCATGACAAGTTCGCCGCCAGAACCAAGGCATTGGTTGCTCAATACGCCGCATACGAGCCGGTGAGCGGCTATCACGTCAACGGCGAATTGACCCTCGGCGAGAATATCGGCGACAACTCCGGCTTGGCGATCGCCTACAAGGCTTATCTGCTGTCGCTCGCCGGACGCACACCCCCGACCATCGACGGGTTCACGGGCGAGCAACGGTTCTATCTGGGGTGGGCGCAGGTCTGGCGCGGCAAGGTGCGTGAGGACGAGGCCGTCCAACGCATCAAGACCGATCCCCACTCCCCGCCCGCGATCCGGGGACTTGCTCCATTGGTCAATCAGGCCGGGTTCTACGGCGCGTTCGAGCTGAAGCCGGGCGACAAGATGTACCTACCGCCGGAGCAGCGGGTGACGATCTGGTAGTGGGACGATCTGGTAGGGGGACGACTGGTGGTGGCGGCGTCAAAATATCGGCGCATCGCGGATCGCGAGTCCGTGACTTTCGATAGGTCATTGAATTCATTATGAAAAATAACAGGCGATGGTACTGGCATAGAAGTTGCTAGATCTTGGACGCGGCAGTCGCGCCGCGCTAGGAACTACACCATGGCCGACGAAGCTGCAGAAGCTGCTCCCGCGCCCGAGAAGAAAGGCGGCGGACTCAAGGGTACGCTGTTAAACGCCGTCGGCATTTTCGTGCTGGCGCTGGCCGCCGTCATCATCGGCGGCACGATCAATGCCAAGCTGCATCCGCTGCCCGATTTCAAATTGGACAAGGATGGCAAAATCACCGCCATCGCACCGGTGGCTGCGGCAAGCGGCCATGGCGAGGAGGGCGCCGGCAAAGCATCGCTGTTCTACGCCATCGACCCACCTCTCGTCGTGAACTTCGAGGACGGCTCCGTGGTGCGCTTCCTGCAGATCACCATGGAGGTGATGGCGCACGATCAAAAGGCCATCGACAGCGTGCAAAAGAACATGCCGCTGATCCGCAACAACCTGCTGTTGCTCATGAGCAATCGTGAATATCAGTCGATGATGTCGCGCGAAGGCAAGGACAAGCTGCGGCAGGAAGCTCTGGCCGAGATCCGCGCCGTTCAGAAGAAACAGGGCGGCGAAGATGTCGACGACGTCCTGTTCACCAGCTTCGTGGTGCAGTGATGGCGGACGAGGATATCGGAGCCGCTCAAGCAGACGCGGCCCCCGGCGGTGCCGCGAGCGCGATTTCGGAGGAAGAAGTCTCGGCATTGCTGGAAAAGACGAGCACGGGAAAGGTGCGGCCTTACGACTTCATGGCACAGCGCATCAACCAAACCCAGCTACCCATGCTCGAAATCGTCAGCAAGAGCTTCGCGGATCGCATGGGCCCGTCGCTCTCCGCGCTGCTGGGGCGCGATGCCACCGTGCAGTTCACCGCGCTCGAGTCGGCCAAGGCGGGGGAACTGCAGGCGACGCTGCCCGCACCCGCGAGCCTCGCGGTCGTGCGCCTCAAGCCGCTGCCGGGACTTGCCTTCGTCAGTGTCGAACCGGCGCTGCTGCTCGCGTTGCTGGATGGCTTTTTCGGCGGTACGGGGCGCGCTGCCGGAGACATGTCGGCCGCGGTCGCGCCGGCGGCGCAACGCTTTTTGGCACTCATGCTGCGCAGCTTCGCGGCCGATTTGACCGCCGCTTGGACGCCCGTGATACCGCTCGAGTTGGAATTCGTGAGGCAGGAGACGAATCCGCGATTGATGCACCTCGGCGCACCGCAGGACCTCATGTTGGCGGTGAAATTCACAGTGGAATTCGGCGCCCACAGCGGCCGCATCGATTGGTTGCTGCCGGAGTCCTTGTTGGCCCCCATCCGCGAGTCGCTCGCCTCGGATGGCGGAGGCGCGACGGTCCGCAAGCAGGAGACGTGGGCGCCGGCGCTCGGCATCGCGTTGCAGGAAGCGCAGCTCGAAACGCGGGCCATCCTGGCGCGAGTTCAGATCAGCTTAGGGGAACTGGTCCGCCTGACACCGGGCGACATCATTCCCATCGAAACGCCGCAGTACGTGACGCTGCTGACGGGCGACGTTCCACTGTACAACGGCCGCTTCGGCGTTTCGCAGGGGCGCAACGCGCTCAAAATTCTTCCCGGAGGTCCCGTATGAGTGTTCCCGATATCAAGGCCGCGGGCGTCGCGCGCGCGCAGTTCAATGATTTGGGCCCAAGCGCCGCGGGCGGCGGCGGCCAGGAGATGAACCTGAATCTGATCCTCGACGTCGCGGTCACACTCGCTCTCGAAGTGGGCCGCGCGCGCATGCCGGTGCGCGATCTTTTGCAGCTTTCCCCGGGCGCCATCGTCGAGCTCGATCGCCTGGCCGGGGAGCCGCTGGATGTACTGGTCAATGGCGTACGCATCGCGCGCGGCGAAGTCGTCGTAGTGAACGACAAGTTCGGCATCCGGCTTACCGACGTGGTGAGCGCGACGGAAAGGATGGAGCAGGCGCGATGACGGGGATGTCGCAACCCGCCTCACCGTTGTCGGTGAGCAGCCTTGCGCAGCTCACCTTGAGCCTGGTTGCGATCGTCGCCCTGATCTTCGCCATCGGTTGGGTCTTGAAGCGTTTTCGACTGGCGGGCCCGAAGGGACGGGGGCAAATCGCCGTGCTCGACGAACTCGCGCTGACGCCGCGCGACCGGATCATGCTGATTCGCGTCGGCGAAAGCCAATTGCTCATCGGTATCGGGGCGGGCGGAATGGTAAATCTCGTTCCGCTCGCCGCCCCCCTCGTCCTGAATGGCGCGCCGCCGGAGCCGGTTTTCGCCGATCGGTTGCGCGAGTTCATGAAGCGGCCGGGAAGCAAAGAGTGATGCTCCGGGGCATGGTGCACCGGGCGAAATGCCGCCGGCTGACCGCTCTGGCGGTCGCGATGCTGCCGGTCGGATTGGCCAGCGCGCAGGCGTCCCTGCCGGCAGTCGCCATCAAGACCGCCGCGGACGGTGCCCAGTCGTACTCGTTGACGTTCCAGGTCCTGATCCTGATGACGGTGTTGACGCTGTTGCCGGCGGTCCTGCTGGCGATGACGGCCTTTACGCGCATCATCATCGTGCTGTCGATTCTGCGTCAGGCGCTCGGCATGCCGACCACTCCGTCCAACCAGGTGCTGACCGGGCTTGCGTTGTTCATGACGTTCTTCGTCATGAGCGCGACCCTGGAGCAGTCGTACGCCAACGGCATCAAGCCCTATCTCGACGGACAGCTCGCAGGCGAAGTAGCGATCGACCGAACGCTGGGGCCCCTCAAGAAATTCATGCTTGCCCAGACGCGTGAAAACGATCTGCAGCTGTTCACGAAACTCTCCGGCAAATCCCAGTTCGCCACCCCGGCCGACGTACCGCTCACGGTGTTGTTGCCGACGTTCATCACCAGCGAGCTGAAAACCGCATTCCAAATCGGCTTCATGGTGTTCATTCCCTTCCTGGTGATCGATCTCGTGGTAGCGACCGTCCTGATGTCGATGGGCATGATGATGCTGAGTCCCAGTCTCATCTCACTGCCGTTCAAGATCATGCTGTTCGTCGTGGTCGATGGCTGGACTCTCTTGATGGGGACTTTGGCGGGGAGTTTTCATCAATGACTCCCGAAATCGTCATGGATCTGGCGCACAGCACCCTGATGGTGACCGCGATGATCGCGGCGCCGCTGTTGTTGGTGGCGCTCGTGGTAGGTCTCGTGATCGGCATGCTGCAGGCAGCGACGCAGATCAACGAGGCAACGTTGAGTTTCATCCCGAAGATCTTGCTGCTGGTGCTCACATTGTTCGCCATCGGTCCGTGGATGCTGAAGACGCTCATCGATTTCACGCATGACCTGTACGCCAACATTCCCAACGTCATCGGCTGACGGCGTATGCAACCCCTCGTCATCACCGCTGCCGACGTGTCGGAACTGATCGGACGCCTGTGGTGGCCCAGCTTGCGCATCGGAGGATTCGTCCTGGCGGCCCCCATCGCCAGCGAAAACACCATACCGAGGCGGGTCAAGATCGTCTCGATCGTGGCGCTCGCGTTCTTGTTGGCCCCGCTGGCCCGAGTGCCGGCGGCCCTTTCCATCTTCTCCGCTAGCGGAGCGTTTACGGCCGCGCAGGAGCTGCTCATCGGCATTGCCATCGGCATGGTGATGCAGCTGGCGTTCGACGCGCTCACCCTCGCCGGCCAGACGATTTCGATGACCATGGGCTTGGGCTTCGCGACCTTGATCGACCCGCAGCGGGGCACGAACGTCCCCGTCGTCGGACAGCTGTTCATGATTATGGGGGTGCTCACCTATCTCGCGCTCAACGGGCACCTGCTCCTGCTGGGGGCGTTGGCGAACAGCTTCCAGTCCCTTCCCATCGGCGGTGCGAACATCGACAAAGATTTCCTATTGTCCGTCGCGACCTGGGGCGGACGCATTTTCGAGACGGGTCTGTTGGTCGCGCTGCCCGTGGTCATCGCGCTGGTCATCGTCAATCTGGCACTCGGGGTGGTTACGCGCGCGGCGCCGCAGCTGAATCTATTCGGCATCGGATTCACCATCACCATGCTGTGCGGCTTCTTCGTGCTCATCGTGAGCCTCGATGGCGTCATGGCCGGCATCTCGAACTTGATCGACAGTGCGCTGATGGCCGTGGTCGACTTGACCAGCGCACCTGGGACGGGAGCGCACTGATGGCCGAGTCGGAACAGGGCGGAGAAAGAACCGAAGAACCGTCGCAACGGCGCCTGGATCAGGCGCGCGAGCGGGGCCAGGTGCCGCGCTCCCGTGAGCTGACGAATTTCGCAACCATGATCGGCGGGAGCGCCTCCCTGATTGCCCTGGGCGGACCGCTGATCGGACGCATGTCGCAAATCATGCGCAGTTCTCTTACCCTCGACCCGCAACGGCTAGGCGACCCGCAGGCGATGGCGACGTCCCTCGGCGAGGCGATACTGAGCACTCTCACGGCCCTGTTACCCCTATTCGCGACCCTGACCGGCTTGGTGCTGCTGGCGGCGGTCGTACTGGGCGGCTGGAATTTCAGCGCGTCGGCCTTGACGCCCGACTTCTCGCGCATGAGTCCGCTCGCCGGAATGAAACGGCTGTTCGGCTTTCACGGCGTCTCCGAGCTCGGAAAAGCATTGCTGAAATGCTTGGTGGTCGGCGGGGTCTGCGCTGCAATCGTTTCGTGGCTGTTCAAAGACGTGCTGGCGCTGGGCCATATGGCGCCACGCGCCGGCATAAGCCGCGGCGCGGATCTGCTCGGCTGGGCATTCGTCTGGCTGTCCGCGTCGCTCGCGCTCATCGCGCTGATCGACGTGCCGCTGCAGCTGTTTCAGTACAAGCGCTCGCTGAAAATGACGCGTCAAGAGCTGCGGGACGAGGCCAAGGAATCCGACGGCCGCCCGGAAACGAAGCAGCGCATCCGCCAGATGCAGCAGCAGTCGGCACGGCGCCGGATGATGCACAAAGTGCCCACGGCGGACGTGGTCATCGTCAATCCGACGCACTTTGCCGTGGCTCTCAAGTACGACCCGAAGAACATGCGTGCCCCGCGGGTTCTGGCCAAGGGCGCGGACTTGGTCGCCGCGAACATCCGCCGCATCGCCGAGGAACATCGGGTGCCCATATTCGAGTCGCCCAAGCTTGCGCGCGCGCTCTACAAGTCCACGGACCTCAATCGTGAGATACCCGCCGGGCTGTATGCGGCGGTGGCTCAGGTGCTCTCGTACATCTTCAGGATCCGCACGTTGAATCCGACCCTGGCGGCGCGAGTCGCGCGTCCCGACCCGAATGTCGGCGATGAGTACGCAGACGTATGAACGGGCGCGCTGCACTGGCTACCTTCGGAGAGTTCGCACGCAACGGTCTGGGTGTGCCGGTGTTGGTGATGGCCGTCATCGCCATGATGGTGTTGCCGCTGCCGGCATTTCTTCTCGACGTCTTCTTCACGTTCAATATTTCCCTGTCGCTGATCATCTTGCTGGCGGTGATCTACGTGCGCCGCGCGCTCGAATTCGCGACGTTCCCGACGGTGCTGTTGGGCGCCACGCTGCTGCGCCTGGGGCTCAACGTGGCGTCGACGCGCATCGTGCTGATGAACGGCCATACCGGCGCGCACGCCGCGGGCCATGTCATTGCCGCGTTCGGCCAGTTCGTGGTGGGCGGCAACTACGCCGTGGGCATGGTGGTGTTCGTCGTGCTGGTCATCATCAACTTCGTGGTCATCACCAAAGGCGCCGGCCGCATCTCGGAAGTCAGCGCGCGGTTCACCCTGGATGCCATGCCGGGCCGGCAGATGGCCATCGATGCCGACCTCAATGCCGGCATCATCACGCAAGCCGAAGCCATCACGCGCCGGCAAGAGGTCAGGGAAGAAGCCGATTTCTACGGTGCCATGGACGGCGCGAGCAAATTCGTGCGCGGCGACGCGATTGCCGGAATACTCATCGTGTTCATCAACTTGTTCGGCGGCACCATCATCGGCGCCGCGCAACACGGTTTGTCGCTGGCGGACGCGGGACGCACGTATGCCCTGCTGACCATCGGCGACGGCCTGGTGGCACAGATCCCGGCGCTGCTGCTCTCCGTGGCGGTGGCCATTTTGGTAACCCGCGTCTCCCGGTCGCACGACATGAGCCAGCAAATCATGTCGCAGGTATTGGGGCAGCCGCGGGCGCTCGGCGTGACCGGCGGCATCCTGGCGCTGCTGGGCATCATTCCGGGCATGCCCAATCTGGTTTTTTTGGGCATGGCCGCAGGTTGCGGCGTCGGCGCCTTTTTTCTCGGCAAGCAGCGCACCTCGGAGAAAAAGGCCGCGGCTGCGCCACCGGCTGCGGCGCCGGTCACGCCGCTCGAACAGCGGGAATTGTCCTGGGACGACGTCGAGCCCGTCGATTTGATCGGTCTCGAGGTCGGATATCGATTGATCCCGCTGGTGGATCGCAATCAGGGCGGTGAACTGATGGCGCGCATCAAGGGCGTGCGCAAGAAATTGTCGGAGGAGCTGGGGTTCCTGGTGCAGGCCGTGCACATTCGCGACAACCTGGAACTCGCGCCCAACTCGTACCGCATCACCATTCTGGGCGCGCCCGTGGGCGAGTCGGAAGTCTTCCCCGATCGCGAAATGGCCATCAACCCGGGCCAGGTGTCGGGCACTCTGGCGGGTACTTCCACCAAGGATCCGGCATTCGGGCTGGCCGCCGTCTGGATCGAGAAATCGCGCCGCGAGCAGGCTCAGAGCCAGGGCTACACAGTGGTCGATGCGAGCAGCGTGATCGCCACCCACTTGAGCCATTTACTGCAATCTCACGCCCACGAGCTGCTGGGTCACGAGGAAGTACAACAGCTGCTCAATCGCTTGGGCAAGACGGCGCCCAAGCTCATCGAGGATTTGGTACCGAAGCTCTTGCCGATGAGCGTCGTGGTCAAGGTGCTGCAACACCTATTGCAAGAGCGGGTGCCGATCCGCAACTTGCGCACCGTCTGCGAAGCACTGGCCGAACTCGCGCCGAAGACACAGGATCCGCTGGCGCTGGTGGCGGCAGTACGTGTCGCGCTCGGCCGCAGCATCGTGCAAAGCATCGGGGGGCTGCGCGAGGAGCTGCCCGTCATCACGCTGGATGCCGGGCTCGAACAGGTGCTGCAGGATTCGATGACGGGCGGTGCCAGCGACGGCGCGCCCGGGTTCGAGCCCGGACTCGCGGATCGCGTTCAACAGGCTCTGGCCGACAGCGCTCGCCGCCAGGAGGCAGCCGGCGAGCCGGCAGTGTTGTTGGTGGCGCCCAAGCTGAGGCCCTGGATCGCGCGCTTGATGCGCTATTCCACGCCCACCCTGTCCGTGCTGTCTTACAACGAGATTCCCGAAAATCGCCGCATTCGCGTGATAGCGGCGGTTGGACGCTGACGAATTGCTTGATTCATGGAGGTCGAGATGAAGATTAAACGATACATGGCCGTGAGCATGCGCGTGGCGCTGGCTCAAGTGCGCGCCGAGCAAGGCCCGGACGCAGTCATCCTGTCCAGTCGCCGCGTCGAGGAAGGCATAGAGGTCATCGCGGCGGTTGACTACGACGAGGCACTGTTCGCCGACGCAACACTCAAGCGTCCGGCGGCCGCAGCACCACCGTTACCGCGAATTGCTGCGGCACCCGTGCGAGCGCAACCGACTCGGGGCTTGGCACCGCCGCCGGGGCCGCCCGGCATCGAGTGGGTCAAGCTCACCGACCTGGAGGATCCCGTCCGCCCGATGCTGCGCGAGCCGCTGCAGGCGCGGGTCATCGAAGAACTGACCGCGATGGATATAGCGCCGGATATCGCCGCGGCACTGGCGGCACAGACGCCGCAACGCACGACCCTGAAGGACCCATCGCACATCCCCCTTGCCCTGCTCGTCAAGCACCTGCGGGTGGTCGACAAGCTCAGCCCGGTTAACGGCGGTCTCATCGCGCTGGTAGGTCCCACCGGTGCGGGAAAAACCACGACCATCGGAAAGCTGGCCGCCCGCTGGAGCATGCAGCACGGCACCCAGGATCTGGCCCTGGTCAGCACCGACAGTTATCGGATAGGAGCGCGGGAACAATTGACGACCTATGCCCGCATTCTCGGCGCCCCGATGCATGCGGCGAACAGCGGCAAGGAGCTGGCGCAAGTGCTCGAGCGCCTCAAAACCAAGAAACTGGTGTTGATCGATACGGCCGGCATGGGTCCGCGCGACACGCGGCTCACGGAGCAGATCGCGGCGCTGCAGCTAGGCGCCGCACGCGCGCGCGTTCTATTGACGCTGCCCGCGCATGGCGAAGCACATGCAATGGACGAAATCGTTCGCTCCTTCGCCAGGATGTCGCCCGTCGCCTGCGTCCTCACCAAGCTGGATGAGGCGGCGAGTTTGGGCGCAGTGATCTCGACGGCGCTGCGCCACAGGCTGAGGATTGCTTACCTATGCAACGGGCAGCGGGTTCCCGAGGACTTGCACGCGGCGCATGAAAAGCGAGTGTGGCTGGTCCGTTCGGCAGTCAAGCTCAAGGAGCATGCACGGCCACGCGTCGATGACGGCCATTTCGCCCGCAATGTCGCCGGAGCGCAGGCCCATGCGTGATACACGACTTTCACGGAGCCAGGCAGAAACGCTCGAGGACCTCAATTCCCGCCGCCCGGTCAAGGTCATCGCGGTCACCGGCGGCAAGGGCGGCGTGGGCAAGACGACGGTGTCGGCGAATCTGGCGGTGTCCATCGCATCGCAGGGCCGCGACGTGATGCTGGTCGACGCGGACTTGGGTATGGCCAACGTCGACGTGATCCTGGGGCTGCACACCCGATTCCATCTGGGTCACGTCGTCAAGGGCGAGTGTTCGCTGGAGGATGCAATCGTCACCGGCCCTCATGGCCTGCAAATCGTTCCGGCGGCGTCCGGCATCAAACGGATGGCGAATCTTTCCGACGCCGAGCAGGCTGGCATCATTCGTGCGTTCAGCGATCTCTACCATCGAGTAGAGGTCCTGGTGGTCGACACCGCAGCAGGCCTGCACGACAGCGTGCTGACCTTCAGCCAGGCGGCGCACCACGTGGTCGTCGTGGTATGCGACGAACCGGCGTCCATCACCGATGCCTATGCGCTCATCAAGGTTCTGAGCCGCGAGCACGGGGTGCAGCGATTTCAGATCTTGGCGAATCAAACACGCCGTCCGGGAGAGGGGCCGGATTTGTTCCAGAAAATTTCACGAGTCTGTGACCGATTTCTCAACGTCAATCTGGAGTTTGCCGGCTCCGTACCGTTTGACGACTACCTGCGGCGGGCCGTGCAACGGCAAACCGCCGTCGTCGAAGCATACCCCGCCTCTATTTCGTCCATCGCCCTCAAGAATCTGGCGGTGAAGGCCGATAAGTGGTCCGTGCCACAAGGTGCACGAGGTCACCTGGAGTTCTTCGTTGAACGAATGGTGGGGGCCCGGATTGGTCCTTCGGCGGTATTGCAATGAGAGCAACCACACAATATTCGAACACGCCGAAGCGTAAGGCGACGCCGATTGCGGACAGTGATGTCCCGGTCGGCGACGTGCCGCAGCAAGAACTGGTCATCAAACATGCAGATCTGGTCAAACGCATCGCCTATCACTTGGTCAGCCGCATGCCGCCCAATGTGGAGGTGGATGACTTGATTCAATCCGGAATGATCGGCCTGCTGGACGCGGCCAAGCACTACTCGGCCACCAAGGGCGCCAATTTCGAAACCTATGCGGGGATCCGCATCCGCGGTGCGATGCTCGACGAGGTACGCAAATCCGATTGGACGCCGCGTTCCGTGCATCGAAATATGCGAGAGATGGCGGACGTGGTCCGCAAGATCGAAAACGTCAAAGGCCAGGACGCGAGTCCCACCGACATCGCCGAGGGCCTCGGCGTGTCGATCGAGGAATACCACAAGCTGGTGCAAGACGCCGCCAGCTGCCGCCTGTTCAGTTTCGATCAAATGGGTTCCAGCGAGGATGAGTCGAGTCCGGCCGACCACGCGCGCGACGAACGGCCCGGTCCCTTCGATCATATCGAGCGCGCGGGCTTCCGCGACGCGCTGGCGGCGGCGATCGACACGCTGCCCGAACGCGAGAAGCTGGTGTTGTCGCTGTACTACGATGAGGACATGAACTTGCGGGAAATCGGCGAGGTTCTCGAGGTGTCCGAATCGCGAGTGTGTCAAATCCATGGACAGGCGCTGGTTCGCTTGCGCGCCCGGCTTGCGGAGTGGTTGACGCCCGATTGATCCATGGACATTCTCAGCATCATCGGCATCGTGTTTGCGCTGATCGCGATCATCGGCGGCGCAATATTGAAGGGCAGCAGTGCCGGCGCGCTGGTGGGCAGCGCGGCATTCGTCATCGTGGTGGTCGGAACGCTGGCCGCGAGTCTGTTGCAGACTCCGATGGCAACCTTCCTGCGCGCGTGGAAAATCGTCGCGTGGGTATTCATGCCGCCTGCGAACAATCCGGCTGCCATGATCGAGAAGATCGTCGAGTGGAGCAACATCGCGCGCAAGCAAGGCTTATTGGGGTTGGAATCCGCGGTCGAGGGCGAGAAGGACGATTTCCTGAAGAAGGGCCTGCAGTCCCTGGTCGATGGGGGCGAACCCGAAGCCATCCGCTCCAGCATGGAAATCGAGCTCGATACCATGGAGCACTTCGACAATCAGGCGGCCAAGGTCTTCGAAGCCATGGGGGTTTATTCGCCGACCCTGGGCATCATCGGCGCGGTGATGGGCCTGATGGCCGTCATGCAGAACCTGGCGGACCCCTCCAAGCTGGGTCACGGCATCGCCGCAGCCTTCATCGCCACGATCTACGGAATCGCTTTCGCCAACCTGCTGTTCTTGCCCATGGGCAACAAGCTCAAGGCGGTGATCCACGGTCAAACGCAGGTTCGGACCATGGTGATCGAGGGCATCATCGCCATTGCGCAAGGCGAGAATCCGCGCAACATCGAATCCAAGCTGCAAGGCTATTTTCACCATTGACCGGCCTCGCGGGAGGGCTGTCGAGGGCGGTCTGAATGGCTCGAAAGAAGAAGCACGAAGAGCACGTCAACGCGGAGGCCTGGGCCATCCCTTACGGCGACCTCGTGACGCTGTTGTTCGCGCTATTCACGGTGATGTACGCCATGTCGTCGGTCAACGAGGGCAAATTTCGCGTCTTGTCGGATTCGATGATCGCTGCCTTTCACGGGGCGCCCAAGAGCATGCAGCCCATCAACGTCGGCAAGAAGCAGCCGGGCAAGGGCGGCGACAAACTCTTGGTGGGTGTCACGCCGACCGCGTTGATAAAAATCAAGGCCGAGGCGAGTTCCACGCCCGGCGGCGAGCTCACGCCGCGGGATCCCGCCGTCGGCAAGGGGGCAGCGCACGAGGACCTTCCGGGAGCGCTGATTCGCATGGAGCGCGCCGTCCAGGATGCGATGCAGGCGCTGATCGATGCCAAGTTGGTGACGGTGCGGCGTGAGAACCTGTGGCTGGAAATAGAAATCAATACCGATATTCTCTTCCCGAGCGGCGCCAGCGATTTTGCGCCGGCGGCCGAACCCGTGCTCGACAAGCTCGCGGAAGTGCTCAAACCCTTTCCCAACCCCATCCGCGTGGAAGGGCACACCGATAATCGGCCCATCCGGACCGCAGCCTTCCCGTCCAACTGGGAGTTGTCCGCGGCGCGGGCCGCCAGTGTCGTTCATCAGTTCACCCGGGAGGGGATTGATCCTTTGCGCCTCGAGATCGTCGGCTTCGGCGAATTCCACCCGCGGCAGCCCAACACCTCGGCGGAAGGGCGCAACGCCAATCGGCGCGTGGCGATTCTGGTACTGGAGGAGGTGGCGGCGGGTGAGGCGGTGACGGCCAGAACCGGCGAGGGAACGCCACAGCTTGCCGCACCCGGCGTCGAATTGGCGGATGCGAGCACCGCCGGAAATCGGTTACTATCCCAGGTAGCGCCGGCGGAGCTCCATGAGACCGTTCTGGTGAAGGATCAAGCCAAGGATCAAGCAAAGTCCGCTGCGGCCGCCAAGCCGCGGGAGATGTCGAAGTCCTTGGGGCCGGCCGAACTTCTCTGGCCCACACGCAGTGAACCGAGCGCGCCGCTGCCCAAGCACGAATAAGCGAGGTCACATGAGCGAAGTCGACCGCTTGAGTAATTCCGGTGTGTACCCGGCGCTGCCGATCGCCGACAAACAGCGAGACAAGGACGAAGCGGGGAACAAAGGCAAGCCGCCCCACGATCCCGATGCCGGTAAAGCCGCCCCGCGCTCCGAGCAAGGCCCCGATCGCCACTTGCCGCGCCCGCCCAAATCGCTCATTGATGAGTACGCCTGAGCGTCGAAGCCATCCGTCCCAGCGAGTGCAGCGCCGAGTCCCGTAAGACAAGGGACAGCTTCTCGTAAAGCACAGCGATGTGCAGTAGCTGCGTCTGGGTGTCGGCCGATTTTGCGCGTGCCGCCAGCGCTCTGATCGATATGGCCTGCTCCGCATAGGTATCCGGCTCAGGTGGTTCGGTCTTCGACATTTTCCGGCTTACCGCCCTTTGCAGCAGATGACTCTCGGATGTGTAAAATCTTAGAGGGGCGGGCCGGCGAACACTATCGGCCGTGGGATAGATTCATGTCGGAGTGCGCCTACCGGGCGCGGTCGACGTCACGCCGCAATACGCAGGCACTGTGCCGGCGATGATGAACATTACAACGTAGGATCAATGCTTTGACCAAGACGACTTCCAAAGAGACTCTTCCTGTCGATTCCTGTGACGTCCTCGTGATCGGCGGCGGCCCCGGGGGATCCACGGCGGCGGCGCTGCTGGCGGAAGCAGGCTGGAAGGTGGCTCTCATGGAGAAAGTGAAGCATCCGCGTTTTCACATCGGCGAGTCACTGCTGCCCATGAACATGCCTATCCTCGAGCGGCTCGGCGTCATGGATCAGCTCAAAGAAATCGGGCTCGTCAAGGCCGGGGCGGATTTCACTTGCGAAGCAGAGGCGCCGGGCTATCACACCTATCTTTTCTCGCAGACATTCGATCGACGGTATCCCACGGCGTTCGAAGTCCCGCGCGCAAAATTCGACGAGATGCTATTGCGCAACAGCGCTGCGCGCGGCGTCGATGTCCGCGAGGAGGCGACCGTGACGGAGGTCGACTTTCTTCCGCCGGGCGGCGCGCGCGTGACGGTGGTAGACGCGGCGGGCGCGCAGCGGGTTTGGAGCTGCCGTTTCGTCGTGGACGCGTCCGGCCGCGACACTTTCATGGGCCGCAAGTTCGGCGTGAAGCGCAAGAACCCCAGACATGCGAGCGCCGCCATATTCGGTCACTTCAAGAATGGTCAGCGCCGGCCGGGCAGCAATGCGGGCAACATCAGCATTTACCAGTTTCAGCATGGCTGGATGTGGATGATTCCCCTGAGGGACAACATCATGAGCGTGGGCTGCGTCTGCTGGCCCGAGTATTTAAAACAGCGCCAGTGTTCGCCGACCGAGTTCCTGCGTCAGACCATCGCGTTGGTCCCCGCCGCCGCCAAGCGCCTCGAGAGCGCCGAACTAATCTCCGAAGTTCGCGTGACCGGCAATTATTCTTATACATCGAGCAGCATGTACGGCAAGGGCTATGTGATGGTCGGTGACAGCTTCGCGTTCGTAGACCCGATTTTCTCGAGCGGCGTCTATCTGGCGATGAACAGCGCTTCGCTCGCAGCTCATGCAGTGGACGTCAGCCTACGTGATCCGGCCAAAGGCGCGCTGGAGATGCGCCGCTTCGAGCGAAAGGTTCGCCGCGGACTCGGCGTCTTTTCCTGGTTCATTTACCGCTTCACGACGCCCGCCATGCGCAGAATGTTTGCCGGCCCGCGCAATATTTGGCGTCTGGAAGACGGCGTGACCTCGCTGCTCGCCGGAGACGTGTTCGGCAATCCCGCGGTGACGCTGCGCTTGCGGATTTTCAAGCTGATCTATGGCATGCAGACACTGTCGATGGCCCGCGCCGGTTACGCTTGGTGGCGGCGCCGGCGCCGCAATACAAAGCTGAGATTCGTGGGCGGAACCACGGCGCAAGACGAGAATGCGTGAGAAAGTAGCGTACGGACAACCTCGAGGCGTGGCGAGATGATGAAAATTCCCAAAGGACTGCAGCCCCTGATCGACGACGGCATGGTGGACAGAGTCGTCCGCCGCCTCAAGAGCGGTAAAGAGGCGTCGGTATACATCGTTGCGTGCGGCGGCCAGATCCGGTGCGCCAAGGTTTACAAGGAAGCGGAGCAGCGGGGCTTTCACAAACTTGCCCAGTATCAGGAAGGCCGCAAGACCCGCAACAGCCGCGACGCGCGCGCGATGGGAAAGCGCGGCCGGCACGGCCGCAAGGTGCAGGAGGCGGAATGGAAGAACGCAGAGGTGGATGCTCTGTACCGCCTGGTCGGGGCGGGTGTGCGCGTCCCCGCTCCCTATCTGGCGCACGAAGGCGTGCTGTTGATGGAACTGGTGCAGGATGAACGAGGCGATCCGGCACCGCGACTCAATGACATCGAGATCACGGCCGACCAGGCGCGCGAGTGGCATGGTTTCATGATCACGCAGATCGTACGTATGCTGTGTGCGGGCCTGATTCACGGCGACCTTTCCGAGTTCAACGTGCTGCTGGACGTCAACGGACCCGTCATCATCGATCTGCCTCAGGCCGTGGATGCGGCCAGCAACAACAACGCCTTCGCCATGCTGGAGCGCGACGTCAATAACATGCGCGCGACCTTTGGCCGAGCGGTGCCCGAACTTCTGGACACGGAGTACGCCCGCGAGATCTGGAAACTATACGAGAGCAGCGAGTTGCGGCCGGATTCCGCATTGACGGGACGCTTTATTCGCGATTCCGCGCCCGCCGACGTGGATGCCGTGCTCAAGCAAATCGAAGATGAACGACGGGAAGCCGAGGATCGGCAGCGTCGCCGTGACGAGGCCGACGCCGCATGAGTCGCGGCGCCCCGTCCCGATTGGCTTGACAATAAGTAAGTGAACGTTTACCGTAAGTAATGACTTACGGAAGCGCGCTGGCCGCACTCGCTGATCCCACTCGCCGCGGGCTGTTCGAGCGCTTGCGTGCAGGTCCCGCGTCGGTGGGTGAGCTTGCTGCGCAGCTGCCGGTCAGTCGCCCGGCTGTCTCGCAGCATCTCAAGGCACTCAAAGTTGCGGGACTGGTGACCGATCGACCCGATGGGGCGCGGCGCGTTTATTACATCGACCCGGATGGGCTCGGCGAGCTGCGGCGCTGGCTGGACCAATTTTGGGACGACGCGCTCGAATCGTTCAAGGCCGAAGTGGAGACGCCGCAAAAAGTCCCTCGGAGGAAGAAATCGTGAATCGGACGCTCCAAATAGCGCCTGTGCGCAAAACCATCCTCGTCCAGGCGGCTCCGGAAAGGGCTTTCGAAGTTTTCACCGCCGGTATAGATCGCTGGTGGCCGAAGACTCATGGTATCGGCGCCGCACCGATCCGCGAGTCCATCATCGAGCCGTTCGTCGGCGGACGCTGGTACACGACTTGCGAGGACGGCACGGAGGTCGTCGTGGGACACGTGGGGGTGTGGCAACCGCCCGAGCGTTTTGTCGTCTCTTGGGAGATCGGCGCGACGTGGAAGCCCGATGCCCGTGCTGCATTTGCCTCTGAAGTTGACGTGCGATTCGTGGCCGATACGGCCGGCCGGACGCGAGTCGAGCTGGAACATCGAAACTTCGAACGCATGGGCATGGCCGAGGGGGAGACGATGCGCAACAGCGTCGACGGCGGATGGCCCTCCATCCTGGAACTCTTTGCGAACGCCGCTTCGACCGCGCCGAGGCCGGATGGGGGCGGGCGAGATCTACAATCAGCAACACCGTGAGGTAAGCCAAATGAGCGAATTCATCATTCATAGCATCCCGGGAAGCCCCTATGGCCGAGCGGTCCTCGTCGCTCTGGAGGAAAAAGGCGTGCACGCGCGCCTCGCTCCGGTGGCTCCCGGGTCCTTTCGCAGTGCCCAGCATCTGGCACGTCACCCGTTCGGTAAGGTGCCGGTGTTGGAACATGGGGACTTCATGCTGTACGAGTGCGCGGCGATCTTGCGGTACGTCGACCGCATCCTGCCGCAGCCGCCGCTGACGCCGGCGAATCCGCAGAGCGCTGGGCGCATGGATCAGTTGATGAACATCAACGATTGGTACCTGTTCCAGGGAGTTTCGAACGTCATTGCTTTCCAACGGATCGTGGGTCCGCGACTGCTGGGGCTCAAGCCGGACGAGGACGCAATTGCCGCCGCCATGCCGAAGGCCCACACGGTGTTCGATGAACTGGGACGACAGCTCGGAGATAAAGCGTTTTTCGTCGGTGATTCGCTCACTTTGGCCGACGTGCTCTTGGCTCCGCAGCTCGACTTCCTCCGCGAAATACCGGAGTGGGAGGTACTCACGGCGAACCATGTGAATCTTCGAGCCTGGATGGCAAGAATGAACGCGCGTCCGAGCATGGCTGCCACCACGTGGGAGCGTGTTGCCGCGATGGCGAAGGCCGCCTGACCGCCCGGGGGATCGGGACGCGGGAATGGGTGTACGGATCGTTCGTCTTGGAAGTCCTCGTGCCTCAGGGGAAGGAACACGCATCGGGACCGTCCGGCGACCTCCGCGCGGCGTGCCCAAAAGTCAATTCTCCACCCGCAACTGGTACGACGTATGGTTCCCCATGCTGGCCCCGAGCCTTCAAACCATGAAGCTCGGGCGGCAGGCCGTGACGAGCTCTCAATGGGCGATATTTGTCGGGAAGTACAAGACCGAGATGGCGAAATCAGACGCGAAACGTGCCATCGAATTGTTGACCGCGCTGTCGCATACTGCCAATTTCTCGGTGGGGTGCTATTGTGAAGACGAGGAGCGCTGCCACCGCTCTGTCTTGCGCAAGCTTCTCATCGAGAACCGCGCGAAAGTCGTCTAGAGTCGCCAGGGGCCCGGGAATCGGCAGGGAATATTGGTCACCCTGGGGTTCAGGAGGAATAGGCATGCTGGAACTACGTCCCAACTGTGAATGCTGCGGTGTCGAACTCGCTGCAGATTCGACCGACGCC
The DNA here is from genome assembly GCA_030776345.1 of Pseudomonadota bacterium. Classification (GTDB taxonomy): domain Bacteria; phylum Pseudomonadota; class Gammaproteobacteria; order Steroidobacterales; family Steroidobacteraceae; genus Bog-1198. The sequence goes on from JALYHU010000144.1 coordinate 37,792, forward strand.
TGGATTTGCTCTTTTGAATGCACCTTTTGTGGGCGATGCCGGACCGATGCACTCGAGGGCAGGTGTCCCAATTGCGGCGGGGAACTGCAGCTTCGGCCGCGAAGGGCTGCGGATTTGCTGATGAAATACCCCGCATCCACGCGTCGGGTGGTGAAGGACACCGGCTGCGTAACAGCGCCCGCCTGAAATCGGGTGCAGCGCTGGAGGGCGCACGCATGCTGGTCCAGGGTAAATGCCATTGCGGCAACATCGGATTTTCCCTCACCTGGGAGTCCAGTCCAGCCGAACTGTCGGCTCGCGCCTGCGACTACTCGTTTTGTGTCAAGCACGGCGGCGTATGGACATCCGTTCCGCACGGTAGCCTGCAAGTGATCGTGAAGGAGGCCGCGCTCGTATCCAAGTATGCATTCGGCACCGGAACCGCGGATTTTCACACCTGCGCCCGTTGCGGCGTGGTGCCTCTCGTCACCAGCCGGATCGACGGGCGCATTTACGCTGTCGTCAGCGTCAACGCCCTTGAAGGCATCGATCCATCCCAGGTGCCGCGCGCGCCGGTAAGCTTCGATGGCGAAGGCGAAGCGTCTCGCCTTGCGCGCCGGAAGCTCGGGTGGATCGCCAATGTTGCTTACATCGAAGGTAGCACGTGACCCTCACGCGCGCGCCGGTACGCACCGGCACGCCGGCGCGGGTACGCCGATACCGATACGCCGGCACTACGCCGGCGCGGGTACGATTGGATCCCGCTGGTTCTATAACTGACAGAAGATGGTTGCCATCGCTGAATCATCCCTCTTGTAATGGGGGCCCGGTCTGGCGAACACCTCGTCGAGTGCGGTCAGCTCGCTCATCTTCGATACGTCAAACAGCGGTTCGCGTTGCGAACCCCCGGCTATTTGATGTACGCGCAGCAGCTCGGTGCCTTTGGATCCCACGCCGTAGGATTGAGGTTCAACGAGACGCGTCTTGCCATGGTAGGTAAAGCGGAGTCTGCGCCGTTCCCGAATCGCATCGACGATGATTTGGTTCATAGAGCCGACGAACATCTGATTCATGCGCGCCGGCCATTTTCACAGGCTCCGGACTGCCGGGCAATCGGCGCGGGGTTACCCGGGAGGGCTGCGGGGCTGCCAGGACGGCTCGGTTCGCGCCGATTGCGCGCTGCAACTGCCTGGGAAATTCCGGTACTCTCCGGGGCTGCGCCCCCAACCGCATGTACAAAGGAATCAATCAATGTCGAATGAGAGTGCGATCCGCCGTGAGGTGGGAACCGTCGCCCTGATGTTCACCGGTTTGGGCTCCATCATCGGCTCAGGTTGGTTGTTTGGCGCCTGGCGTGCTGCACAGCTGGCTGGCCCGGGTGCGATCTATGCGTGGATCATCGGTGCCGTCATCATCCTGTTCGTCGCCCTGACCTATGCGGAGCTTGGCGCGATGTTCCCGGAGTCCGGCGGTGCGGTGCGCTACGGTCACTATTCGCATGGCTCGCTCACCGGCTTTGTCGCCGGCTGGGCCGCTTGGATTGCGATCGTGTCGGTCATTCCGGTGGAGGCCGAAGCGTCGGTGCAATACATGAGTTCATGGCCATGGGCTTGGGCCAACGCGCTTTACGTGCATGCCGCCAACGGCCAGGGCGAACTCAGCGTTGCGGGTTTGTTGATCGCCGCAGTGCTGGTGGTGGTCTACTTCTTGCTCAATTTCTGGAGCGTCAAGGTGTTTGCCGGCGCGAACAGCGCCATCACGTTCTTCAAGCTGATCGTACCGGCGGGTACCGCGATTGGGTTGATGCTCACCAGCTTTCATTGGGAAAATTTTCGGGTGGGCGTGCATGGAGGTCCGCATATCGGCAATATTGCCTCCATCCTGACCGCAGTGGCCACCAGCGGCATCGTCTTCAGCTACAACGGCTTCCAGAGCCCGGTGAACCTCGCCGGCGAGGCGCACAATCCGGGCCGCAGCATTCCCATCGCAATATTCGGGTCGATCGCGCTCAGCACGGTCGTGTACCTGATGCTCCAGGTCGCATTCCTCGGCGCGGTAGCGCCGGAGCACCTGCACGAGGGGTGGGCGGCGCTGGAATATAGCTCGCCCTTCGCCCAACTGGCACTGGCGCTCAACCTGAATTGGCTGGCAGTCCTCTTATATGCCGACGCCTTCGTAAGTCCCAGCGGCACCGGTGCGACCTATACCGCCACCACCGCGCGTATGATCTACGGCATGCAGCGCAACGGCACGGCGCCCGAGGTATTCGGTACGGTTCATCCGAGGTTCGGCATCCCGCGTCCGGCGATGTGGTTCAACCTCGTCGTATCCTTCATTTTCCTGTTCTTTTTTCGCGGCTGGGGCAAGCTCGCGGCGGTGATCTCGGTGGCTACCATCATTACGTATTTGGTCGTGCCCATCAGCGTCATGGTGCTGCGGCGAACCGCGCCCGATCTGCACCGGCCGCTGCGCATACCGGGTCTTCATGTACTCGCGCCGCTGGCGTTCGTGCTCGCGACCCTGATGCTTTACTGGGCGCGCTGGCCGCACACGGGAGAAATCATGCTGTTGTTGATTCTGCCCATACCCGTATACCTGTACTACCAGGCCAAGGCCGGATGGCGCGATTTCGGGCGGCAATTGCGCGGGGCATGGTGGTTGATTAGCTATCTGGCAGCCATTGCCGCGCTGTCTTGGGCCGGTAGTAAGGAGTTTGCCGGTCACGATTACATCGGTTACGGGTGGGACCAGCTATGCGTTGCACTGGCGGCGCTGGTATTTTGCTTTTGGGGCGTACGCAGCGGCTGGCGTACGCCGTCGGTCGAAGCGGCCCTCGGCAACCCGAACGGGGTTCCTTAGGCGAGTGATACCCGGGGGGGCGCTGAGCGTCGAGCCCCGAGCGAAAAACGGCGACCCAAACCCTATCCGTGGTGGAAAATACGGCGCGCTCAGGCTCGCTCGAACATCATGGCTCACGATCATGTGTAGCACCTTAAGTCAGCGACATTCGTCCTAAAGGGCAGCTCGGGATGTCGAATCGATGAGCGGATAGTCCGCCGTTCGATAAAGCGACAGGTGATGTGTATAATACACACGGTGCACAGTCGCGAGCTAATCAAGCTCCTACGTGCGGATGGCTGGCAACTGCAGCGAACTCGCGGCAGTCACCACCAGTTCGTGCATCCGACAAAGCCGGGCACCGTAACAGTGCCGCATCCAAAGAAGGATCTAGGGAAAGGCCTCCTGAGGGCGATTCGAAAGCAGGCCGGTCTGAGGTGAGGTTTAGTTTATGCGGTATCCCATTGCAATTGAGTCTGGCGATTCCAAACATGCATACGGTGTCGTAGTGCCTGATTTGCCAGGTTGCTTTTCGGCAGGGGATACCGTAGATGAGGCGCTGACTAACGCGCGAGAGGCGATCCTGCTCCATCTGGAAGGCCTACTGGACGACGGCCAATCCTTTCCAAAGCCGTCCGCCATCGAGCAGTTGCGCAGCAAGCGCAGTTATCGCGGCTGGACTTGGGCGATCGTAGACGTTGATGTCAGTGAGCTCGGAGATAAGGCCGCCAGAGTCAATATCACTTTGCCGCAACGAATCCTTCGCGCAGTTGACGCCCACGCGCGTAAGCAGGGTGAGACACGCTCTGGGTTTCTCGCCCGAGCGGCGTTGGACGCGATGCGAAAACCGGCCTGAGCGTAACCGATTGATTGGTCGATAACCGGCCATAAACACGACTGAGAAGACCTCTCAAGATCTGCGACTCGACGCCATAATCGTTGTCATATGAGACGGTCGAGCATCGAATTGGGCGCACAAGAAGCAGTCATTCGTGAGATTCTCTGGCATCCGGTGTTCGCAGGGTGTTCCGTGGGCCGCAATCAATTCCTCATCCAGATCCGCTTGCTCCTGCTTGCCGCGGTCACTTTCCTGACGATAGCGAACACCGCGACTGCGATCGCGAAACCAAACAGCAAGGCTCTAGCCGCCGCCAAGGCCTGTGAGCCCGCTGCGCGATCACTATTGCAACAACTCGTGCAAATCGACTCTGGAACGGGTGATGTTGCCGGGCTGGCGGAAATGGGCGGGATTCTAAAGACTGAACTCGAGGGGCTTGGCGCACGTGTGGAAATCGTGCATGCGGTCGCGCCCGCGGTCGGTGACAACCTAGTCGCCACGTTGACCGGCGCCGGTCGTGGCCGCATCTTGCTCATTGCCCACATGGACACGGTGTTTGCGCGCGGCACTGTGGCGCAACGGCCCTACGCCGTCGTCGGCGACCACGGCATTGGCCCCGGAGCGGGCGACGATAAGGGCGGAGATGTCACCGCGATATGTGCCCTGCGCATCCTGCAGCAGCTCAATTACCGCGACTATGGCCGAATCACGTTGCTGCTCAACTCGAATGAAGAGACGGGGTCATTGGGCACACGCGATCTCATTCGGACTAAGGCGAAGGAGAGCGATGTGGCGATCAATCTCGAGCGCGGCGTGCCGCCCGACGGCGTTTTAGTCGCCCGCAAGGGGTCGGCGATCATCACGGTCGAAATTACCGGTCGCGCGGCGCATTCGGGTCTTGAGCCCGAGAAGGGTCGCAACGCGGCACTTGAAGCCTCGCATCAAGCATTGCAGCTCGGTTCTTTGTCCGATCCGCTGAAGGAGACCACTGTCAACGTCACCATGCTCGAGGGCGGAAAGACCATCAACGTCATTCCCGACCATGCGGCAATCAAGGCGGATGTCCGTGCGTTCACTTCTGATGAGTTCGATCGCGTTGAACGAGATCTACAGAAGCTTGCGGCCAGCACGTTTATTCCGGACGTACAGGTCAGGGCCTCCATGACGCGAAACTTCCCGCCTTGGCCCCGCGTCGCCTCCACTGACGCCCTGTTTGCTCGCGCGCAAAAACTCTATGCCGAACTGGGAGGCACATTGTCCCCCATTGCCGTCGGATCGTCGGCGGACATCGCCTTCGCTGCGGAAACAGGAATCCCGTCCATAGATGGTTTTGGCATGCGGGGCGGCGGAGCTCACAGCGTTGACGATTACGCCGATCTCTCCAGCATTGTGCCGCGCGTCTACCTGCTAACCCGCATGCTGATGGATCTCGGGCACGATCCAGCAGTTAAACCCCTGGAACATCTCGCGCGAAAGTAGCCGCCACTACAACACGGGCTCGTTAAAGTTCCAATCCGCCTACACCCAATACCGCCGGGACGTCATTCATGCTGCAGGTTGAACACCTTTCTAAGCGCTACGGCGATCGCCTGGCTGTGAATGCCGTCAGCTTCGCCATTGCCGCGGGCGAGACTGTCGGCCTGCTGGGCCCGAACGGCGCCGGAAAAACCACGGTCATCGCCATGATCAGCGGCATCGCGCGGCCGGACGGCGGCCAGGTGAGCCTAGGTGGCGTACGTGTCACGCAGGACGCCAATGTGTTGAAGCGTCGCGTCGGCTTGGTGCCGCAGGATCTGGCGCTGTACGACGAGCTCTCTGCATGGGCGAACCTTCAGCTCTTCGGGGGCCTCTACGGGCTGGGCGCCGAGCATCTACGGCAGCGTGCCGACGACGCACTCGCGCTGGTCGGCCTCACCGGCCGCCGCAACGAGCGCGTGAAAACCTTCAGCGGCGGCATGAAGCGACGCCTGAACATTGCCGGTGCCCTGCTGCACGACCCGGATCTGATCTTGCTGGACGAGCCCACGGTCGGCGTGGACCCGCAGTCGCGTAACGCGATCTTCGAAAACCTCGAGGCACTGAAGCGTCGAGGCAAGACGCTGCTGTACACCACTCATTACATGGAGGAGGCCGAGCGCCTCTGCGACCGCGTGCTGATCCTCGACCACGGCCGAATCCTGGCCGACGATTCGGTCGCGAATCTCATGCAGCAGTACACGAACCTCGAGACGGCGTTCATGCAGCTCACCGGCCGCGCGCTGCGCGACGGAGCCGAAGCTTGAACAGCACCGCTATCCTGGCCTTGATCCGCAACGACTTCCGGCTGTACTTCGCCGACCGGCGCGCCGTCATCGTGGGCGTTCTGGTGCCCATTCTCATTGCCGCTTTCTTCGGTTACGTGTTCGGCGGCACGGGCAAGAATGCCGATGTGGGCAGAATCCCCATTGCCGTGGTCGACGAGGACCAGAGCACTGTCTCGCGCGCCATCACTGCCGACCTCACGGCCGACAAACTGCTGCAGGTCACGGCGCTGGATCGCTCTGCGGCACGCGAACAGGTGAAAGCCGGCAAGCAGAACGCCGCTGCGGTGTTCCCTAAGAGCTTTGGCGAGCAGACCACCAGGGCCATGTTCAGTGGGCTGGACAAGCCACAGGTGCTACTGCTGGTCGACCCCAGCCAAACCACCGGTGCACGGGTCATCGAGGGGTTGCTGGCTCAGTACTCCATGCAGGAGATCTCCAAAGAGGCATTGACGGGCGTCTCTGGCCGCAAGGCCATCGACGATCTCGTCGCCGATCTGGACAGGCGGGAACAGACAACGACGGGCGCCGACCTCAAGACGCTGCTGCAAGCCGCGCGCAAGCTGAGCGACGTGCGCGACACCGCCGCAGCCGGCGGCAGCGTACAGCGCGGTTTCGGTCTAAGCATTCCGTACACCGTGGCGTCCACGGAAGTGACGGCGCGCGACACTACATCCTACAACGGTTACGCGCACTCCTTCGCCGGAATGGCGGTGCAATTCATCTTGTTCGCAGGCATCGACGCCGGCGTGCTGCTGCTCCTCACGCGCCAGCGCGGCATCTGGCAGCGACTGCGTTCCGCTCCGCTACGCCGCAGCGAATTCATGCTGGCGCGCGCGCTGGCTACGGCGCTCATCAGCCTGTTCCAGTTCTCCCTGATCTACCTGGCCGCGGCACTGGTGTTCAAAGTGCGCATCGAAGGCAGCTGGCTCGGCTTCATTGGCGTGGGTACTGCCTTTTGTCTGCTGAATGCCGCCTTCGGCCTGATGCTGGCCACGCTCGGCCGCAGTGCGCCCACCACGCGCGGCTTTGCGAGCATGGCGACGCTGCTGCTCGTGATGATCGGCGGCGCCTGGGTGCCCGCCTTCGTGTTCCCGCGATGGCTGCAGAACGCGTCGCTCTACGCACCCACGCGCTGGGCCGTCGACGGCCTGGACGGCGCCACGTGGCGCGGCCTGCCCTTCAATTCGGCGGTGCTGCCCATCATCGTGCTGGTCGGCAGCGCCGCGGTCTGCCTGGCTGTTGCAATGTGGCGTTTCCGTTGGGAGGAATGAATCCAATACCCCACCCATACTACAATTCTAGGGGCGTCGAGCCATCTCATGGGCGCGGACGCGAGGGCATACTAGAACAACTCCATCTCCTGTGCGGTAAGCCTTCTCCATCGACCCTTTGGCAAGTCGCCCAATGACAGCCCGCCCACCGATACCCGGATGAGGCGCAGCACCGATACATCGAAGGCCGACAGCAATCGGCGTATCTGGCGGTTGCGGCCCTCGTTGAGCACCACTTCGAGCCATGCGTTCTTTTCGCCGGTGCGCAGACATCGCGCGGCTTGGGCAGAGAGAGGCTCGCCATCGACCACGGTACCGCGCTCGAGGTCCAGGAGCAGCTTGGCATCCGGTAGGCGATCGATTTGCACATGGTATTTTTTCTCGGGTCCCGACGCCGGGTTCGTTATCCGAGAGGCCCAGACCGGGTCATTGCTGAACAAAAGAAGACCCTCGCTGGCTTTGTCCAGCCTCCCGACCGGTGCGAGCCAAGGCAAACCTGCACCCGCGAGGCATTGGTAAACGGTATCGCGGCCTTGGTCGTCATTCGTCGTGGTCACCAAGCCGCGCGGCTTGTTCAGCATGATGACGAGCCGTGTCGATGACACGGGGCTCCGCCCATCGATCAGGATACGATCCATACCTTGAATGACGGGAAATTCGGCATCGCGGACAACCTTGCCGTTGACCTGGACGCGGCCTTCTGCCACCCAACGCGCGGCTTGGGTGCGCGATCCAATGCCCAGTTTTGAGAGCACGCGAGCGATCCCGTAACGGGCTGCCGCCGGCTTCGGTGGCGAAGATTTCCTCGTCATCGCAAGAGACGGTTCGAGGTGCCGGATCTTTGACGGCAGTGAGAACTCGTTATCATGACATCGATACTGTCCGCAGTCTTTTGTATGCTATTGCCATGCTCGATACGTCGGCAACACCGACGGGGTGGGATGCAATTCATTCTACGTGATCGTCGCGGGGTGCTGAACAACGCTCTGGGTTCGGCTAGGCTGCTGTCGCGGCGGCATATTGAGGAGAACCGGGCTTGAGTCGTGGCACAGGGAAGTTTGGGTACGCCGCAGCGGTGATTGCGATGCTCGCAATGCCGTTCTGCGCCGCTGTTACGTTCGCCAAATGCAACCTCGCGAAGATCGTCGATTTGCCGGTGACGATGGTCGACATGCACCCCATGGTGACGGCGAAAATCAACGGGACCGATGCATCCTTCATAGCGGATAGTGGAGCGTTCTACAGCATGCTAACCCCCGCTGCCGCCGCTGAATTCAATCTGAAGACCTATGCGGCGCCTTGGGGCCTCGTCGTGGACGGCATTGGCGGCGCGGCCGGCGGTCTTTCGGCCGCCACGGTCAAAGTGTTTACACTTGCCGGCGTGCCCATCCATGACGTCCAGTTCCTCGTCGGCGGCAGCGAGGTGGGCGGCGGCGGGGCGGGCGTGCTGGGCCAAAATGTATTTCGGATCGCCGATGTCGAATACGATCTCGCAAAAGGTGTCATTCGATTGATACATGAGGATGGCTGCAAAAAAACGAACCTTGCGTATTGGGCCAATGGAACCGGTGAACCGTATTCCGTGATGGATATCGAGTGGACCACTCCCCTGTCACCGCATACGACCGGCACCGCGGAAATCAATGGAGCGAAGATTCGCGTCATGTTCGATACAGGTGCTGCGACCTCGGTGCTATCGCTTCGCGCCGCCGAACGCGCCGGCGTCAAGATCGATACGCCCGGTGTCAACGAGGCCGGTTACTGGCGTGGTATCGGGCGGGGTATGACCAAGACCTGGATTGCCCCCTTCGTGAGCTTCAGATTGGGCCAGGAAGAAGTTCGCAACACTCGGCTGCGCATCGGCCAGTCGATCATCGATTCGGCCGACATGCTGATCGGAGCCGACTTCTTCTTATCGCATCGCCTCTATGTCGCCAGCGGCCAGCACCGGCTGTACTTCACCTACAACGGCGGCCCGGTTTTCAACTTGAACTCCCCGCCTGCGCCCCCGCGCGCGTCGCAGGCGACTTCGGCCGAGCCCGCACCGCCGTCGCAGCCGGAAGGGAATCCCACAATCGCGTCGAATGCTGCGCCGCCGGCAAGTTCGCCCAACGAACCGCAAGACGCCGCCGCCTACAGCCGGCGAGGCACGGCATTTGCTGCGCGCCGCGACTTCACCCATGCCATCGCGGATCTCACCCGAGCTTGCGAACTCGCGCCCGACGAACCCAACTATTTCTACGAACGAGGGATCGCCCGGCTGGAGAGCCCTGAGCCGGTTGCCGCGCTGGCGGATTTCGATCAGGCCATCAAGCTGAAGCCCGACCATATTCCCGCGCTCGTGGTGCGCGCCGAGATACGCTTGAGGAGGAATGACGCCGCTATGGCAATCGAAGATCTCGACTCAGCCGACCGCTTTGCCTCCAAAGAGGCTGACGCCCGCCTGCGCATGGCGGAAGCATACTTGCACGCGGATGTCTTGCCGCAGGCCGTGGCGCAATTGGATCTATGGATAGCGGCACATCGAGACGACTCGCGGCTGGCTCGAGCTCTCAACGAGCGGTGTTGGGCGCGGGGTCTGGCGGGACAGGATTTGCCGAAGGCCCTGGATGATTGCAACTTGGCGCTGCGGCTGACGGGCAAGTCGAACACCGCCAGGTCGCGAGTGCTGGATGGGCGAGGTCTGGTGCGGCTTCGCCTCGGCGATTACGAGAAATCGGCGGCTGACTACGATGAGTCGCTCAAACTCAATGCCAAAAATGCGTGGTCTTTCTACGGCCGCGGTGTGGGCAAATTCCGGCGCGGCAAGACGATCGAAGGACAGGCCGATATGGCCGCGGCCACGGCCTTGTGGCCGCCGATCGCGGATGCGTTCCAGAGACATGGAATCGCTCCGTGACAACTGGACCCGACCCTCTCGGCTCCGTGCCTGACGGAAATATTCCGCGGTTGAGGCAACGCGATACTCAGGCAGGCTCCGAATCAAGATCGCCGCGCAACGCATCGCGCACGGGCAGTGGCAAGGGGCTGACTGAGTGACGGTAATACTCGTGATCGACGCCGACGCTCAAGGGGGCGTCGTTCTTCAGCGCGGCGATCATCGACGGCGAGGCGTCGAAGCGCAAAAAATGCACCGCTGATGTCTTCTCGTCGTTTTCGCGCTCGAGATCTTCATCCGCGATCGCGAAAACTCTATCCATGTCGCCCACCGCCATCCAACACCGATCTTCGACTCCGATCAATTTCCCGAGCGCCGTGCGCCGTTGCTCCGCGTCAGGAAATTCGAGCAGCAAAGTCACTTTCCAGTTGTGGCCCTCAGGAATCAACGGATTATAAGCGTCGAGTTCGCCCTGAATTCCTTCGCTTTCGAAGATGCGCTCCGCACGCAGCATTTCGAGGACTTGATAGCGGATGGTGTCGCGGTCCTCGAAGCACCAAGTCATGTGGGGCCCCACCTGCACGTTGCGCAGTGCCTTATGCGCAATGATTTCACGCCGTAAGCGCACCCGCTCGGATGAATATTGCTCCAAGCTCATCAAATCCGCCCGAGTCAACCGTTGCATATTTGCGTCCCTACAATCCGTAGGCCATTCTGAGCAAGGTCATTGGGTGCGTCGGCGGCGCATGATCGTCCAAGCCGCTTTCAATTTGATGGCCTGCCATCGGACAATCGCTGGCATAGAAGTCCGCACCGCTTGCCTGGACTCGCTGGATGACCGGTTTGCCGATTTTCATCGACGTAGCACGAAATTTGCTTTTGACGCCGTACGTACCGTCGTGCCCGGAGCAGCGTTCGATCGGCTCAACCGTAGTGCCGGGAATGAGCTGCAACACATCACGGGTTTTGAGGCCGATATTCTGCACCCGGAGGTGGCAGGCCACGTGGTAAGAGACTTTGCCCAGCGGCCGCACGAAGTCGGTTCGCACCAGCCCTGCCTTGTGACGGAGGGCAAGATATTCGAACGGATCGTACATATGATCCCGAATCTTGGCGATGTCCGCATCGCCCGGGAACATCAGCGGCAATTCTTGTTTGAACATCAGCACACAGGAGGGGATGGGTGCGACGATATCGTAGCCGCGCTCGATCATCGCGAGCAACTGCGGCGCATTCTTCTCCTTCAATCGTGCGACCGCCTCCAAATCGCCCAGCTCGAGTTTGGGCATTCCACAACAATTTTCCCGCTCGGCCAGTGCGATTTCGATGCCGTTGTGTTCGAAAACGCGTGCCAGATCCAAACCCAGTTGCGGTTCGTTGCGGTTCGCATAGCACGTCGCGAACAGCGCCGTTTTACCGGAAGTGCCGCCTCCGGCCCGCGCCGCTCCGACCGCGGGGCGCGCACGGAGTTGCTTGCGCAGCGTCTTCGACACGTACTGAGGTACCGGCGCCTCCGGATGGACGCCGAGAGTCGACTCCAAAAGCTTGCGTCCCAGGGCACTTCGGTTGACGGCATTGACTGCTTGTACCACGACGGGAATACCGGCGATCGCACCCACGGTGTCGGTGGAACTCAGTACCCTGTCGCGCCAGCCGGTGCCGCCGGCCCGATGTTTGACCGCCTTGGCGCGCAGCATCAGGTGAGGAAAGTCGACGTTCCAAGGATGCGGCGGCACGTAGGGGCACTTGGTCATGTAGCACATGTCACAGAGGTAGCACTGCTCGACTACCTGCGAAAAGGCCTTCTTGTCGACACCGTCGAGTTCGCCGGACGACGTTGCGTCGATCAAGTCGAATAACGTCGGAAATGCGTTGCACAGGTTGAAACAGCGGCGGCATCCGTGGCAAATGTCGAACACCCGCACGAGTTCCTTATCGAGCGCGGCCGCGTCGTAGAACTCCGGGTCCTGCCAGCCAAGCGCGCGGCGCTGCGGCGCCTCGAGACTGCCTTCACCGCCTGATTTGATGGGTCCGTTCGACACGCCTTCTCCAAACGCACGCACAGCCGGCTCCCCCATGGAGATCGCCTGCCAGGTCGCCCGGCCGCCGCCCGGCGGGGAGCGATGATTTGCGACTAGAGGCTGTCGAGCGCTTTCTGGAAACGATTGGCGTGAGAGCGCTCCGCCTTGGCCAGCGTCTCGAACCAATCAGCGATTTCACTAAAGCCTTCGTCGCGGGCGCTCTTGGCCATTCCTGGGTACATGTCGGTGTACTCGTGCGTTTCACCGGCAATGGCGGCCTTCAGATTGTTCGAGGTTGCGCCGATCGGTAAGCCGGTGGCCGGATCGCCGACGGCTTCCAGATATTCCAGATGGCCATGCGCGTGGCCGGTTTCGCCTTCGGCCGTCGAGCGGAACACGGCCGAAACGTCATTGAATCCTTCTACGTCCGCCTTCGCAGCGAAGTACAAATATCGGCGGTTCGCTTGCGATTCGCCGGCAAAGGCGTCCTTCAAGTTCTTTTCGGTCTTGCTACCTTTCAGATTCACGGCTAACTCCTTCCGATTGATGGTCCGGAACCACGCCCACGACGTTAGACCTCAAGCCGGCACGAAGTCAATCGGTGCTCCTGGTCTGCGCGGTCCGTAGTTCCTAGTGGATGTGCTGGGATCCGGGTCGGGGACTAGTTAAGTTAGGCCTATGGAGCAGCCCCGCCGGCGGTATTTCCTTTGCGCGCGTGACGCTTTGGTGCCAAAACGTCATGACTGACGTCAAAGCGTCATCTTTCTGAAAGGCTCCCCCTGGCGCTGGTCTCCGCGCGACCTAAAGGCGGCCCCAGTGCGACGGGAGGGCCGACGCGTTCGCGTCGTTCAAGTCGGCCAGACGGCCGACTTAGTACTCGGTGCTGCGCACCTCGCCCTGCGGGCCGACGCGTTCGCGTCGTTCAAGTCGGCCAGACGGCCGACTTAGTCACGGAATACGACGGTTTTGGGACCCTTTACGAGTACCCGGTCTTCGAGATGGTAGAGCAC